>NZ_JBILUK010000091.1:0-11869 GCF_044371015.1 Phenylobacterium sp. | reverse complement strand
AGGCCATGACGGTCAAAATGTGGGATTGATTGAATGACCTATCAGCCGCCTGTCCGCGACTACGCCTTTCTGCTGCGCGACGTGCTGGCGCTGGAGCGCTATGCGAACCTGCCGGCCTTCGCCGACGCGTCGATGGACACGGTCGAGGCCATTCTTGAGGAGGCGGGCAA
Source organism: Phenylobacterium sp. (assembly GCF_044371015.1). Taxonomy (GTDB): domain Bacteria; phylum Pseudomonadota; class Alphaproteobacteria; order Caulobacterales; family Caulobacteraceae; genus Phenylobacterium. The sequence goes on along the minus strand of NZ_JBILUK010000091.1, from coordinate 11,699 downwards.
ATTCACCGGCGAGGTGCTGGCGCCGCTGAACGGCGTCGGCGACAAGCAGGGCTGCACCTGGCATCCGGACCACAGCGTCACCACGCCCGCGGGCTTCAAGGACGCCTACGCCAAGCTGGTCGAGGGCGGTTGGCCTGCGCTGGGCTCGGACCCGGCCTATGGCGGCCAGGGACTTCCCCACGTTGTGAACGTGGCGTTCTCGGAGATGAGTTCGGCGGCCAACATGGCCTTCGCCATGTATCCGGGCCTCACCCACGGCTGCTACTCGGCCATCCACGTCGGCGGCAGCGACGAACAGAAGGCGCTGTATCTGCCCAAGCTCTGCTCGTTCCAGTGGGCGGGCACGATGAACCTGACCGAGCCGCATTGCGGCACCGACCTCGGCCTGCTGCGCACCAAGGCGGTTCCCCAGGCGGACGGAACCTATCGCATCACCGGTCAGAAGATCTGGATCTCGGGCGGCGAGCAGGACCTGACCGAAAACATCGTCCACCTGGTGCTGGCCCGCATCGAAGGCGCGCCGGCCGGCGTGCGCGGCATCAGCCTGTTCATCGTGCCGAAGTTCATTCCCGACGCCGACGGCAATCCCGGGGTACGGAACTCGGTGAAGTGCCTGGGCCTGGAAGAGAAGATGGGCATCCACGGCAACGCCACCTGCGTGATCTCGCATGAAGAGGCGACAGGCTGGCTGATCGGCGAGGAGAACCAGGGCCTCAAGATCATGTTCGTGATGATGAACGAGGCGCGGCTGGGCGTGGGACTGCAGGGGATCGCCCAGGCCGAGGCCGCCTATCAGGCCGCTGCCGCCTTCGCCAAGGACCGGCTCCAGGGCCGCTCGCTGACCGGCCCCAAGAACCCGGACGGTCTGGCTGACCCGGTGATCGTGCATCCCGATGTGCGCCGCATGCTGATGGACGCCCGCGCCATCGTCGAAGGCGGCCGCGCCTTCATGGCCTGGACCGCGCTGCACGGCGACCTCAGCCACGCCCACCCGGATGAGACGGTGCGGCAGAAGGGCCGCGACTACATGGCGCTGATGACGCCGGTGGTGAAGGCGTTCCTGACCGACCGGGGCTTCCAGGTCTGCTCCGATGCGATGCAGGTGCACGGCGGCTCGGGCTTCACCGAGCACTTCCCGGCCAGCCAGTACCTGCGGGATGTGCGCATCGCGCTGATCTACGAGGGCACCAACGGCGTGCAGGCGCTGGACCTTGTGGGCCGCAAGCTGGCGGCCGAGGGCGGACGCGGCGTGATGAGCTTCTTCGCCGAACTCGATGCCTTCTGCGACGCGGAAGCGGGCGCGGCCATGGCGCCGTTCACCGGCCCGCTCGCCGCCGCCAAAGGCGAACTGCAGGAGGCCACCATGTGGCTGATGCAGAACGGCCTGGCCAATCCGGACAACGCCGGGGCGGCCTCGACCGACTATCTGCATCTCTTCGGGCTGGTGGCGCTGGCCTACATGTGGGCGTTGCAGGCCAAGGCGGCCCAGGCGCGCATCGACGGGGGCGACAGCGACCCCTTCTACGCCACCAAGCTGACGCTCGCCCGCTACTACATGGCCCGCATCCTGCCGGAGACCGCCACCCGCCTGACCCGGCTCAAGACCGGCTCGGAGCTGGTGATGGCGCTGCCGGCCGAGGCCTTCTGATGAGCCGCCATCGCGCGGCGGTGGAGTGGACCCTGAAGCCCGGAGAGGACTTCGCCGCCGGGCGTTACAGCCGCGGCCATGTGGTGCGTTTCGAGGCGCATGAGGTTCCCGCCACCGCTTCGCGCCACGTGGTCGGCAAGTGGGCGGCGGCGGGCGGCGTGGATCCCGAGGAGATGTTCGTGGCCGCCCTCGCCAACTGCCACATGCTGACCTTTCTGCACCGGGCGCGGCTGGCCGGGTTCGTGGCCGTCGCCTATCGCGACGCCGCCGAGGGCGTGATGGAGAAAGTCGAGGGCGGGCGCATGGCGGTGACCCGCGTGACGCTGAAACCCGAGATCGAATGGGACGGAGCTGCGCCCGACGCGGCGACCCTGGATCGCCTGCACCACGAGGCGCATGAGGAATGCTTCATCGCGAATTCGGTGAAGACAGAGGTGGTGATGGCTTAGCTTCACCTCCCCCGCGAAGCGGCGGGAGGGGGACCACGCCCCGTAGAGGGCGTGGTGGAGGGGGCGAGCGGCAAGCGCGGTGTTTGATCCTCGCCCCCTCCACCTCCCTCGGGCGCCTAAGCGACGGGGGAGGTGAGGATGTGAGCCAGTCGCGACTCCATGCCCTCCGCATCTCTCAAGTCGCACTCCCAGACCACCTCGACCCGCCAGCCCAGCGTCGCGAGCGCGTCGCCGTTTCGCGCGTCACGGGTCACGTTGCGGGCGACCTTTTCCACCCAGTAGTCGCGGTTCTGCTTGGGGACCCGCGCGCCACGCGGGCAGTCGTGGCCGTGCCAGAAGCAGCCGTGGACGAAGATCGCCAGCTTTCGACCCGGCATGACGATGTCCGGCCGCCCCGGCAGGTCGGCGCGATGGAGGCGATAGCGCGCGCCGAGCCGGGTAAGGGCCTTGCGCACAATCATCTCCGGCGTGGTGTCGCGACTCCTGACCCGGCGCATCACGGCCGAGCGCTTGGCGGGGTCGAAGACGTCGGTTGAGTTCAAAGCCCGTCGAACAGCGCCGTGGAGATGTAGCGCTCGGCGAAACTGGGGATGATGGCGACCACCAGCTTGCCGGCCATCTCGTCGCGGCTGGCCAGATCGAAGGCGGCGGTGAGCGCCGCGCCGGAGGAGATGCCGACAGGGATGCCCTCCTCCTTCGCCACGCGGCGGGCCATGGCGAAGCTGTCGTCGTTGGAGACCTGAATGATCTCGTCGATCACGCCGCGGTCGAGAATCGAGGGGACGAAGCCCGCACCGATGCCCTGGATCTTGTGCGGCGCGGGCGCCCCGCCCGACAGCACCGGCGAGGCCGAGGGTTCGACCGCCACCATGCGCACCGAAGGCTTCTTGGCCTTCAGGACCTGACCGACGCCGGTGATGGTTCCGCCGGTGCCGACGCCCGAGATCACCGCGTCGACGCGGCCGGCGGTGTCGTTCCAGATTTCCTCGGCGGTGGAGACGCGGTGGATCAGCGGGTTAGCGGCGTTGTCGAACTGCTGGGGCATCACCGAGCCCGGCGTGGCTTCGACGATCTCGCGGGCGCGGGCGACGGCGCCGGCCATGCCCTTTTCGGCCGGGGTCAATTCGAGCGTGGCGCCCAGCAGCACGAGCATCTTTCGCCGCTCGATCGACATGCTCTCGGGCATGACCAGCGTGATCTTGTAGCCTTTGGCGGCGGCCACGAAGGCGAGCGCGATGCCGGTGTTGCCGGAAGTGGGCTCGACGATCCGGCCGCCGGGCTGGAGCCGGCCCGTCGACTCAAGCTCCTCGATCATGGAGACGCCGATCCGGTCCTTCACCGAGGCCAGCGGATTGAAGAATTCGAGCTTGGCGACCACCTCGCCCTTGGGCTTCAGCGCCGCCGTCAGATGCGGCAGGCGCACCAGCGGCGTATCACCGATCAGGTCGAGCACGGAGTCGTAAATCCGGCCGCGCCCGGCGCGACGATAGCGGGCGGCGTCGTAGGTCTTGGCGTCCATCTGGACCTCCCGATTGTTTCGCGAAACCCTAGTCCCGGCGGCGAGGACGGGGAAGCCGTCAGGCGGTCACCGCCTCGGGCTCGGCCACGAAGCCCTTCCAGGTGGCCATGTATTCTACGAAGGCCGGCCCCAGCCCCTCGGCGCGCAGATGCTCGCGGGTGACCGGATTGGGGATGGGCGTGAAGTCGGGGTTGCGCGAGAGCTTCGGGAAGTCGTGGTGCAGGATGGCGGCGCGGCCGATCAGCACGAAATCGGCGCCCTTGGACAGCATCTCAGCGGCGATGGCGGGGCTGGTCACCTTGCCGGCGACGCCGACGCGGGTCTGGCCTCTCGGCAGGTCCATGAACCAGTCGATCAGCGGCCGGGACTGGAATTCCTCTTCGATGGGGGTCTTGAACACATCCCACAGCGAGAGGTCGAGGAAGTCGAGCTTGCCGCCCGCCAGCAGGGCGCGGGACAGGTCGAGGATCTCGGCCAGCTTCAGGCCGAACCGCTCCGGCGAGAGCCGCAGGCCAAGCTGGAAGTCGGCGCCGCAGCGCGCGCGCACGCCGTCGATGATCTCATGCACGATCCGGGCGCGGTTCTCGGGACTGCCGCCATAGCGGTCTTCACGCCGGTTGGTCTCCGCCGATAGGTACTGGGCGATGATGTAGCCGTGGGCGCCATGGATCTCCACGCCCTCGAACCCCGCCTGCTCGGCGCGGACAGCGGCGGCGATGAAATCTTCCACCAGCTGTTCGGTCTCGCCGAGCGAGAGGCCGCGAGACCCGGTCTCGGCATCTTCGGAGGCGCCGACCGGTTGGCCGACGATCTCCTTAGGGGAGCGGATGCCGGCATGGTGCATCTGCAGCGAGGAGACGCTGCCGGCCGCCTTGATGGCGCTCGCCAGCCGCGTCAGGCCGGGAAGGTGCTGATCGCCGAACACGCCGAGCTGGCCGGGGAAGCCCTGGCCCACCGCCTGGACGTGGGCGGCGCAGGTCATGGTCAGGCCGAAGCCGCCCTGCGCCCGCATCGTCAGCCAGCGGAACTCGTCGTCGGATAGCGTTCCGTCAGTATGGCTTTGAAGATTGGTGAGAGGCGCCAGCATGAACCGGTTGGACATCGCGGGGCCGCGGGGAAAGCTGAGCGGCGAAAAGAGGTCGGCCAAGGGGGCGCTCCTGTTCAGGACTTGGGCGCCTATAGGCCCCTGACGTCGGGGCGGGCAATCCAGCCTTTCTGGCGCCGCTTGCAGCGCCTAACTCTGACGCCTCATTCCGGAGGATCGACGATGCGCGGATGGACGATGGCGGCGGCGGCCGCGCTGTTGATGGGCGCCGGCGCGGCGAGCGCGCACCACGGGTGGGCGGCCTATGACGATGCTGAGGGTCAGGTGACCGGCGTGATCGAGACCGCCTCGCTCGGTCAGCCGCATGGCCTGATCAAGGTGCGCGCTCGCGACGGCCTGTGGGATGTGATGCTGGCGCCGCCGGCGGCGATCGAGCGGTCGGGCCTGAAGCTCGACGCCGTGCCCAGGGGCGCGCAGGTGGTGGCTCGGGGTCACAAGCGCATCGATGGAACCCGCGAGATGAAAACCGAGCGGCTGACGGTCGGCGGCAAGACCTACGACCTCTATCCCGCCCGGTCCTGAGACAGCGGCAGGAGGATCGGGCCGCCGATGGCTCCGAGCCGGCCGGGTCCCTCGTCCCGCATCGCTGTGATCTGACGTGCGCCGCCCGATGCCCCCGGGCGCGCGCCCTGCGGTGACGTGATGCGCGCGCGGAGTTCGTCCGGCAGGCTCGCCAGGGCGGTCGCGGTTTCCGGCGCGGTCGGCCGCAACGCCAGGGGCGCCGGCAGCCACGCCAGGGGCCGGGCGAACAGACCGACGAGCCAGACCCGCTCGTTGCGCCGGACCACGGCGAAGCCCGCGTGACTGTGGTCGGGGCGCAGCAGGTTGCGCCAGTGTCCGGGGCTGCGCCGCCAGATCGCGATCAGGTCAGCGGGCCCGGCGCTTCCGCCCCGATGGAAGGCGATGTTCTCGGACGGCGACCCAATGAGCGTTCGGCCGACAAGCCAGAGGCGGTGGCTGGGATCGAAGCCCTCGGGCGAGAGGTGTTCCACATAGCCCCGCGCCGCCAGGTCGGCGGCGTGAGCGGCGGCGGCGCGCTCAAGCTCCGGGTCCGGCGCAAGCGGTGCGACCCTGGCCTGGTCTCGGGCGGCGTTGGCGAGGCCCAGCACCCGGTTCGCGGCCGCGGGATCGAAGCGACCGCCGCCGGCGTCGACCGACCTCGCGTCAAGCCGCGCCGCGTACCGCGCCCAGGCGGCGACATCCGAGGCCGAGGGCGCGGAGTCCCGGGGCGCCTGCGCCGAGGCCGGGATGGCGAGGGTCGCGAGCCCGGCGGACAGAACCGATCGCCGGCGCAGACTCACGGCGCGGGCATCGCCGCGATCCAGGCCCGAACGAGCGCCAGCCCCTCCTCATGCCGCACCGACCGGCCCAGTTCGGGCATCATCACGCCGGGCTCGGTCGAGGCCATGCGGTAGGCCAAGATCGAGGCGTCCGGATCGCCGGGCTTGATGCCGACCGCAAGGCCCCCTGCGCCGCGCCCCGCCGCCACCGGACCCTTGCCGACGCCGAGTGCGGGCGGCCTCGTCTCCTCCAGCGCCAGGAACAGGCCCGAGTTCGAGGCGACGCCGCGCGGGTCGTGGCAGTGGGCGCAGTTGGCGTCGAGATAGGCCCGCGCGCGGCCCTCCAGCGGCGCCTTGGGATCATCCCACTGCGGCGTCCGGGGCGCCCGAGAGGGCGATGGCGCGCCGACGAGCAGGCCCCTCCTCGACCAGTGCGCGAGCTGGTTCTCCGGGCCGCCGGCATAGGCGAAGTCGCCGTTGAGATTGCGCGCCTTCGGCCCCAAAGGCGTCAGGGTTTCGTCGCGCTGATGGCACTCCTTGCACTGGTTCTGGTTGGGGACGGCGTAGTCGATGGTGAGCGGCTTGCCGTCATGGCCTGTGACCGCCACCTCCATCCGCGCGCCCGCCCGCCTCAGCACCGCCTCGGTCTGATCGGCGTTCCAGACATAGGTCTGCGCGAACCAGCCCTGGGGCTTGCGGATCAGGAGCCGGGTCTCGACGTAGCGTTCATCCACGCCGGGGCGGCGGAGATCGGCCGGATAGGCGAAGGTCTTCACCAGCACCGCGCCCACGGGAAACGCGAAGGCCTCTTGCGCGTCATACCTCGCGGCCGTTCCCGGCGGCAGGAACACCAGCCGGTGCTTCTCGGCATAGTCGCTGAACAGGGGCGCGTTCAGCCCATAGAGCGTCAACCCCGCATTGGGACGCCGCGCGCCGGCGTCGGTGAACAGGCGGTAGTCCGCGAGCCGGGGGGCCGGCGTCTCGGCGAGAATCAGATCCAGCGCCGGCGGCGGGGGCTTTGGGGCCGCGCCCAGGCAGAGAAGCGCGCCGAGGAAAGCAAACCGGCGCATGACTGCATCAAGCTCCCAGGTCGGCCTGGGCCTTGGGGAGGACCACGGGGGCGGGCTCGGCGATCTGGGCGTCGCCGAAGGTCTTGAGGACCTCCGGACGGGCCTTATCCACCTGTCCCGGACCCGGCAGGCGAAGGTTCAGCACCGGTCCGTCGGTGAGGCGAACGCGCACCTGCTCGTTGTTCTGAGCATGCTCGGTCACCCCGTCCCACATGATGGGCGGGATCGTTCCACCCAGCATCTGGGCGATCGCCGGGCCGCCGCTGAACGCCGGGCTCCAGCCGTTACGGCCGATCCTGTTGTCGCGCACCACCACGTCGCGGGGCAGCGGATTGTAGGTTTTGTCGTAGAAGGCCTGGGTGAAGCTGACGAGCATGACCGCCGTCGACTGGTTGCCGTCGATGTCGTTGTCGAAGATGTGCACGTTGCGGTTGGCCATCACCATGATGCCGGTGCCGACCGGCACCCCGGCCACGATGTTGCCCTTGGGGGCGAAGTTGGGCGTGTCGTTCTGTACGACGCGATTGCGGAACAGGCGCGTGGAGTGACCGCCCATCTGCGGCAGGTTCGGCAGGTCGAACACCAGGATGCCGCCGGTGTTGCGGGTCGAGACGTTGTCGAAAACATCGGCGTTCATCGAGTTCTCGATCTCGATCCCGGCGACGTTGAACTCGGCCCGGCTGCGCTTGACGATGATGTTCTTCGACTGGCCGACATAGATGCCGGCGTCGGAGGCGCCGCGCACCAGCACCCGGTCGATCAGCACGTTGGTCGAGGAGACCGGATAGACGCCATAGGCGCCGTTGGACTCCTTGGGACCACCCATCCATTCGACGCGCAGATTGATGAAGCTGATCTGGTCGGAGCCCTTGGACTTCACCCCGTCGCCCCGGGAATCCTCGACCGCGAGGTCGCGCACGGTGACCCGATCCGACGTGATCAGCAGGCCCTCGCCGGCGCCCTTCTGACCCTTGAACGACAGGACGGTGGCGTCGGGCCCGGCGCCCTTCACTGTCACGCCGTCGACATCCAGCGAGAGGCCATCGGCCAGTTCGTAGCGCCCGGCGGCGATCATCACCGTGTCTCCCGGCTTGGCGTCGAGCAAGGCGGTCTGGATCCGCTCCTGGGCGTCGGGCCCCGGCGTCACGGTGAGGGTGGCGGCGTGGGCGGCGGTTGTCAGGACCGTGGCGGCCGCGAGGGCGCCAAGGAACGAAGTCGAAGCGAAGCGGATCATGGAACTCCTCCCGGCGTCTCCCTGCGCCGTGTTCCCATGACGTTGGCGTTGTTCACAGCCCGCGCGCAAGTCCTTAAGCTGGGGAGATGGACGTCGAAATTCGCCGGATGGCGCCCGCCGACGCCGCCCTGCTGGCGGCCTATGACGACGACATCTTCGATGAGGCGGTCGAGCCGGACAGGTTGACCGCCTACCTGGCCGCGCCGGGCCATCTGATGGTCTGCGCCATCGCCGCCGACGGGGTGGTGATCGGTCAGGCGCGCGGGGTTCTGAACCTGCAGCCCGACACGCCGTCGAGCCTCTACATCGACAACCTGGGCGTCGCGCCGTCACGTCGACGGGAAGGCATCGCCGGGCGGTTGCTGGATGAGCTGGTGGCATGGGGCCGGGAGAACGGGTGCGAAACCGCCTGGGTCGCTACGGAAATGGACAACGACGGCGCGCGGGCTCTCTATGCGGGCCGGGGCGCTGAAAGCGACACCTTCGCTTACTACACCTACGACCTCTGAGGCGCCCGCCGCGCCGCGCCGGGTCGCCGCCCGGTCCAGCGCAGGTAGGCGCGGGAGAAGGCGCTGGGGTCGGAAAAGCCGGTCAGGTAAGCGGCTTCAGCCAGTGAAACCTTCTGGCCGTCGAGATAGTGGCGCGCCATCCGCGCGCGCAGGTCATCGAGCAGGTCTTCGTAGCTCAGGCCTTCCGTGCGGAGGCGACGGTACAGCGTGGCGCGGCTCAGACCCATCTCGCGGGCGATTCGGTCCATGCCGGTCTCTCCGGTGTGCAGGATAGGGATCAGCAGGCGCTCGATCCTGGCTCGAAGGCTGGCGGCGGCTTCCAGGCTCCTGAGCAGATCTTCGGCATGCCGGCTGAACACACCGAAGACGTAACGGTTCGGCCGCCCGATCCGCCAGTTCGGCTAGTCGTCATCGACCAGGAGCGCGTTCCGGTCACTGTCGAACGTCACCGGCGCGCCCAGCGCCTCCGGATAAGCCGCCGCGTGCGCCGGTGGCGGATGGGTGACATGCACGGCCTTCACATAGGGCCGCCCGGGGTGGAAGTGGGCGAATTCGCGGATAAAGCGGGCCCAGGTGGATTCGGTGAGTTCAGGAAAGGCGTTGGGATCGGCGCGGCGATCCTCAAGCCAGGTTCCGCCATCCTGCCGGACCAGCACGAAACGATCCTCCGCCCCCAGCCCCTCGGCCTCGACCACCAACCGGCCGAAGCGGTTGAGCTGGGTCAGGGCGCCGGCGACGGTCTCAGCCGCATAGGCCGCCAATCCGACAATGGAGATCTTCTGGAGCGGCGAGGCGGCGCCGAACCGGAGCGCCAGAGCCGGCTCGCCCGAGAGCGCCTTGCCGGCGCGCATCAGGGCCTTGAACCGGGTGAAGGGGACCCGGGCGTCGGGGTCGTCCAACGCCGAGAGCGTCAGGCCAGCCTGTCCGCCCAGCGCAACAGGATCCGCGCCGAGCTTGACCGCAAGTTCGAAGAGCGCCCGGGCGTATCCTGCCGACACCGTGGGGCCCTGGCGATTGCGCGCATCGGTCATGGAATTGATGTCGGCGGTCATGGTGGGCGGAGATCCAGACAATAGGCTGGCGGAAAGGCAAGGAAAGGGCCGCCGATTGTTTGACAGGTTTTCGAGCGCAGACGCCGGGCTTGCATCAAGGCCTGGCCGCCTGCTTGCCGGAGCGGCGACCGCTTGGGTGATCGCCGCCCTGGCCGGCCAAGTGCTGTTCGCGACCTACGTGGCGACCACCTACGGATCCGCCGCAATCCGCGGCGAGCCAGAGGCCTGGAGCCAGACGACGCTGAAGGCCTATGTCGCCGGCGATGCGCTCGGCAATCTGGTGTTCGCGGGCCACATGGTCTTCGCCGTGACCATCAGCCTGATGGGCGCCCTTCAGCTCGTTCCGGGCCTGAGGCGCCGGGCGCCGGCCGTGCATCGGTGGAACGGCCGCATGTTTCTGCTGTCCGGCCTGATCCTGGCCATCGGCGGACTTCACCTGGTCTGGGTGCGGGGCGCGACGATGGGTTTGTCCGCGGCTTTGGGCGTCAGCTTGAACGCGGTGATGATGCTGGCCTTCGGGGCCCTGGCGCTGCGTGCGGCGCTGTCGGGGAACTATGCCGCCCATGGTCGATGGGCGCTGCGCCTCTTCGTCGTCGCGGGCGGCGTGTGGTTCCAGCGGCTCGGCTATATGGCCTGGGTGATCCTTAACCAGGGGCCCGTGGGGATGACGCAAAACCTCGACGGGCCATTCGACATGTTCCTGAGCTTCGGCGCCTATCTCGTGCCGCTGGCCTTACTCGAGCTCTACATGCGGGCGCGGGATCGCGCCGGAACGCGCGGCAAGCTCATCGTGGCCGGGGTGGTGGTCGCCTGCACCCTGCTCACCCTCCTGGGCATCGGCGGGGCGGCGGCCTTCATGTGGGGACCGCGAATGGCTCAGGCTTTAGCGGCGTAGGCGTCGATGTCCGCGAGATGGCGGGCCACGGCCTCAGGCGGCAGGAACGAACCCTGGAAACTGTTCCTTGCGAGGGTGATCAGCTGCTCGCGTGACAGGTCCAGCGCCTGCGCCGTCTGCGTCCAGTTGGCGCCGAGATAGCCGCCGAAATAGGCCGGATCGTCGGAGTTGATGGTGGCTTTCAGGCCCAGGTCGAGCATGCGCTTGATCGGGTGGCGGGCAAGGTCGTCGACCCCACAGAGCTTGAGATTGGAGAGCGGGCAGACGGTCAGCGTCACGCCGTCGGCGGCCAGGCGGCGGATCAGGGTCTCGTCCTCCAGCGCCCGATTGCCGTGGTCGATTCGGTCGACGTGCAGGACATCCAGCGCCTCCCATACATAGGCCGGCGGCCCCTCCTCACCGGCATGGGCGACGCGCTTGAGGCCACGCTCCCCGGCGGCCTTGAACACCTGAGCAAACTTCGAAGGCGGATGGCCAACCTCGGAGGAGTCCAGACCGACGCCCAGGATGCGGTCCAGCCAGGGATCGGCGGCGCGCAGTGTGGCGAAGGCGGCGTCTTCGTCGAGGTGACGCAGGAAACAGAGGATGAGGGACGAGGTGATCCCATGCCGCCGCTCTGCCTTCGCCATGCCAGCCAGCAAGCCCTCGATCGCGACCGAGAAGGGCAAACCTCGGTTCGTGTGGGTCTGGGGATCGAAGAAGAGCTCGACATGCCGGCAGCCATCGGCGGCGACCCGGTCGAAGTAGGCAAGCGCCAGGTCTTCGAAATCCCGCTCGGTCAGGAGCACCCCCGCGCCCTGATAATAGATATTCAGGAAGTCCTGCAGGTTGGCGAACGCATAGGCCGCACGCACCGCTTCGACGCTCGCAAACGGCAGACTCACCCGGTTACGCCGCGCCAGCTCGAACATCAGCTCGGGTTCGAGACTGCCCTCGAT
>NZ_JBILUK010000299.1:0-3289 GCF_044371015.1 Phenylobacterium sp. | reverse complement strand
CGGCCTTGCAGGCCGTCCGGGATGACGCGGGCGTTGTTGTCCAGCCTGGGCGCTGATGATCCTGGGCCCGGGCGCGGCGGGCGCGCGGCGCCCGTCACGCGCGCGACATCGATCCTCGTCATGACGGCGCGCATCGCCTGACGAGGTTGCGCCATGACCTTCAGCCTGTTCGATCTGACGGTTCCCCGGTTTCAGCGCGCACTGGGCGTGTTGCTCGGTCTGCTGGGCAAGGCCGAGGGCCACTTCGAGTCGGCGACGGCCGGGCGCGGCGTAGCAGTCCTCGGCGATCTGCGCCTCGCGCCGGACATGAACCCGTTTCCGTTCCAGATCGCGTCGGCGATCGACAACGCCGTGGGCGCCACGCGGCGGCTTCGCGGGCTGGCGCCGGATGATGTGGCCAGGCTTTCGACCCTGGAGGACATGCGCGGGGCGTTGAACCGGGCGCTCGGGGAGTTGGCCGTCCTCACGCCCGCAGACTTCGAGGGCGCGGCGGACCGCGAGATCGTGCTGCCCAACCCAAAGGGCGCGCGCCACCTTCCGGCGCCGGACTATGTGCTGAACCTCGCCCTGCCCAACGTCTTGTTCCACACATCCATGGCCTATGCGCTGTTGCGGGCGGCCGGGGTGGACATCGGGAAACGGGATTTCCTGGGCCCGCTGCCGCCGAGACGGGTCGACGTCTGAGCGGGGACGTCAGGACAGGCGTGGGGGGACACTCCCACAGTCCTCGTCCGCCCCCGCCCGGATGACGGCGTCCCGGCGTCGGCGGCGGGGTGAGCCTCAGCGGTACAGGTGACGAGGATCAGGGCTTGGTGATCTCGGTGAAGTCGCGGACCGCCCCCTGGTCGTCGTGCATGACGAGCTCCATGCGATCGCCAAAGGCGCGCACCATCAGGTAGCCGTAGCCCTGGTAGGTTTTCGCCCAGCGCGGATCGGACACGGCTTCGCGGTTGGCCAGATTCCCGCCGCCGCCGCCCAGCTGAATCACGACCGGCGCGCGCGGATCGGGCACGGGCCGGCCGCCCCGCATGGGCCAGGAGCGGAGGTAGTTGTGATGATGACCCACCAGGATCAGGTCGACGCCGGCCCGCTCCAGAGGCGCCATGAAGTCGTCGGTCACCTTGGCGTATTGCTCGTTCAGGGGCGGGTGATGAAAGGTCGCGACCTTCCAGCGCGCCGTTGACGCGGCCAGGGCCTTCTCCAGCCACGCGCGCTGCTGAGCGCGGAAGTCGGGCGCCTCGGCGTCGCGGCGATCCAGATTGCTGTCGAGAACGAAGAACTCAACATCGCCCAGACGATAGGCGTAGTAGGAGCGGCCCGGCGCCTTCAGGGCGTGGTAGCGCTCGAACCAGAGAAAATCGTCTTCGCCATTGCCCATCACCGGCAGGAATGCGGTGCGCGCCATCAGGGGCGCGAGGGCGGCGAAGTACTCGTGGGTCCATTCAAACCGATGCTCGCCCTTGCCGCCGTCGGTCAGGTCGCCCGCGTTCAGAATGATCTGCGGGCTTTCTCGCCACAAGAGATCGGCCAGCCGCGCATTCACGTGCGGGCGCGCCTCCGTGTCGGATATGGCGGCGAATACAATGGGATCCTTTTCGCCGGGGGCCGTGCGGAAGGGGATCGGCCCCGTATCCAGGGCCTCACCCGTGGGCGAGGTTACGGTCAGGCGGTAGATGTATCGGGTGTTCGCCTTCAGGCCGTCGATCGTCGCGGTGCGGATGCGCGCGTCGTTGGCGGGAAGATCCAGAACCCGCCCAAGCGCCGGCGTCTCTCCCCACTCGAGGCGTGCGGCGGCAGGCCGATCCGTTTCCCAATGCAGCATGACGCTGCTCGTCGTGGGCCAGGCGAGATGGGGCCCGCCGGTCGTGAAATGAAATACGCTGCCGAGCGGCGCGCCGGCCCGCACCGGGGCCATGTGTTTGGCGAACACGGCCTTGATCTCGGCCTCACTGAGCGCCCGACCATGGACGGCGGCATAGGGAGTCAGATCGGACAGACGCATATGGGGTTCGTTGGCTAGATAGCCGGCGAGCTCAAGCTCGGCGCGCGGCGAGCCGGCAAGGCGCGCATCGCGCAGGGGCGTTTCGCCCAGCTTTTCTCCATTGCGCCAGATGGCGAGCGACCGCCCATCGTTGACGAGGACGAGATGGTGCCAGTATCGCAGCGCCCCGCGCTTGTAGAGGCCGGAAGACAGGTCCTGTCCGGCGACCGTGCTCTTCAACTCCATGGCCGGCAGTGTGAGGCTCGCGGCGCCCAGGCGGGCCGTCACATCACCGGCTTCGAAACCGAACGCAAACAGGGGCGCGTCGGCGTCCGGCTCGAACGCCAGCAAGGCGGCCCCGACCCTCTGGTCAACATGATAGCTGACGAACAGCTCGACGCTGAACGGGCCGCGGGGCCACAGTTCCGGCGCCAGGAGTTCGCGCTTACGAACGGTAGGGACCTGGTCCATCCACATCCGGGCCGGCGTCGCGCGATCGCCGAGCGACTGAGGACGCCCCACAGCGCCGGGCGGCGGGTTGGGCCCCGGTCTTGTCCCGGATAGAGGCGTCAGATCGCGCAGCGACCATTGCGCCAGGGGCGCCGGCGCGTTCTTGACCTCGGCCGCCGGAGCTTCGTGCGGGCCATGACCGCCATGCGCCTGGACGGGGCCGCCAAGCAGCGCGCCAAACAGCCCCAGGAGCGCCATGCACCGAGCGCGCAACATGTTCTTCCCCGCGACCAAACCGCAGACGCCGCCTGCCTAGACGCGGTCTAGGTCGCCACTGTGACGGGCCCGTGATGGTCGACGAAGGATAAGCCCGGCGGGGCTATCGGGCGACGGACTCCGCCGACATCGCCGCGCCGAGATGGCGGGTGAGTATCTCTTCAAGCGTCGGCGTGATCGCCGCAGGGTCCTTGGCGCGCTCATCAATCCGGCGCAGCGCGATCGCATCGCGCGCAAACGGCGTCGCGAGAAAGTCGCCCTGCTCCGCCGGCGTCATGGCGCCGCCCTGCAGCGCCAGACTGATGCGCGAATCCTTCGAAAGCCCCGCTTCATACGTCGGCTCAACAGCGCAGAGATAGCGCTTGGCCGCCACATGCAGGCGCACCGGCTCACTGACGCCAGGCCCGAACCGGGCCGCCGCCCAGGCCGCGCCAATGGCCTCGTGGAGGTCATCCACCCCTCGCGCCGCCGGGTTCTCCCCCAGATCGTGGACCATGTGGCCGATGTCGTGAAGGAGACACGCGATCACCATGGCGGAGCTCAGGCCCTGGGATTCTGCGTGCGCCGCAGACTGCAGAGCAT
>NZ_JBILUK010000090.1:0-11956 GCF_044371015.1 Phenylobacterium sp. | reverse complement strand
CCGATGACGGCGACGTGTGGTGGGAAGGCCTGACGGCCCAGCCGCCGGCCCATCTGACCGACTGGAAGGGCAACAGCTGGACGCCAGACAGCAAGGAACCTGCTGCGCATCCGAACGCGCGCTTCACCGTGCCCGCGTCGCAGTGCCCGGTCGTGGCGCCAGAGTGGGAAGACCCGGCCGGCGTGCCGATCTCGGCGATCCTGTTCGGCGGTCGACGCGCTTCGGCCGTGCCGCTGGTGACCGAGGCGTTTGACTGGCGCCACGGCGTGTTCATGGCTTCGAACGTGGCTTCGGAAGGCACGGCGGCGGCTGAGAACGCTATCGGTGAGCTGCGGCGCGACCCGTTCGCGATGCTGCCGTTCTGCGGCTACAACATGGGCGATTATTTCGCCCACTGGCTGAAGATGGGCGAGCGCAAGGGCGCCAAGTTGCCGCGCATCTACTTCGTCAACTGGTTCCGAAAGGATACCCGCGGCAAGTTCGTATGGCCCGGCTATGGCGAGAACTGCCGCGTGCTGAAGTGGATTTCTGAACGGATCGACGGCGAGGCCGAGGCGGTGGATACGCCCATTGGTCGGGTGCCCAGCCAGGCGAGCCTTGACGTATCAGGGTTGAACCTGACTCCGGCCGCGCTCGACCTGCTGCTTACGGTGGATCCGGATATCTGGACCCAGGAAGCGGCGCTGATCCCGGAGTTCTATGACCGCTTCGGCGACGCGACACCGAAGGGGCTTTGGGACGAGTACGCGGCGCTGGTCGAGCGACTTCGCACGGCGCGTGCGCCGCAGCAGGTCGTGGCCGCGGAGTAGGGCCCGGACGCGCCGAGCCTCCGGTACCGAGGCGGGTGTTGATCGGTGGCCTCGTGACAACGGCGCGTCTCCGGTTCACGCTGCACCGATGACCCTGACGCTTCTTCCCTCGCAGCCCACCGATACGCCCTGGCCGACGACCGACTGGCCGCTTGGGCAACCTCAAGCGCTGGATCAGGCGCGTTTTGGTTCTCTGCTGGCGGAGGCCTTCGACTCCCCGGCCGAGGGGCCGCTCGGGGCGACGCATTCGCTGGTGGTGATTCAGGGCGGGCGGCTGGTTTTCGAGCGGTACGGCTTCGGCGGCGGGCCGGAACGGACCGAGCCTTCGTGGTCGATGGCCAAGAGCATAACCCACGCGCTGGTGGGCATGTTGGTCGCAGACGGTAAGCTGGACGTCCAGGCTCGCGCTGACGTGCCGGAGTGGCAGGCCGCGAACGATCCGCGCGGGGCGATCACCCTGGACCAGCTTCTGCGGATGTCGAGCGGACTGGCGTTCGTTGAAGACTATGTGGTTGGCCGCGTCTCGGATGTGCGCGAGATGCTGTTCTTTTCCGGCAAGGCGGATGTTGCGGGCTATGCCGCAAGTCGTCCTCTTGAGCACGCACCGGGATCCTTCTGGAGCTATGCCAGCGGGACGACCAACATCGTGGCGCGGTGCGCGGCGCGGGCCTGCGGCGAGGATTTTCCGACGTTCATGCGTGAGCGGTTGTTCGGGCCGCTCGGCATGACGAGCGTGCTGCCCAAGTTTGACGCTGGGGGAACGTTCATCGGCTCGTCCTATTGTTTTGCGTCATCCCGGGATTTCGCGCGATTTGGACTGCTGTATCTCCGCGACGGAGTCTGGGAGGGCCGTCGGTTGTTGCCGCCGGGGTGGGTGGACTATGCGCGGACCCCGACATTCCAGCAGGCCGGCGTGACCGAGGGCGCATACGGGGCGCACTGGTGGCTGGATATCGCCGGCCCGGGTTCTTTCTCGGCCAACGGCTATGCCGGACAGTTCACGATCCTGGTTCCGGAGCGTGACCTGATCGTGGTGCGCAATGGCGACACGCCGCTGGAGCAGAAGGACGTGCTGAGGGCGTGGATCCAGAAGGTCGTCGCCTGTTTCGGCTGAGACGAAGTCTCATACCTCCGCCGCCAGAATATCCAGCGCGACCTTGAGGACGGCTTCGAGGCGGATTGCGTCGCGGTCCGGACCGGCGGCTTCACGGGGCGTCTTTTCTTCACCGCATACCAGGTCGCAGGCGGCGATGAGGTCGGCCTGACCTGACAGCCGGCGGCGGTACTCGGCGAGGCGGCGAGCCGCTGCGGCAGTGACCTCGCCCCGCGCCATGACCTCCGCCGGATCGGGGCCCGTGAAGCGGCCTGTGCGGATGTGTGGCTTGAGCGACGAGGGCAGCGTGGACTCCGCGTAGCGGGCGCGACGGAAGGCCGCGCCATAGCGCTCGCCCGCCGCCTTGGCCCGGGAGTCGATGCGACCTTTGGCGGCGAGCCAGTCGAGACCCGGCTGTCGGCGATAGGGCGTGGCTCGAGGTCCGCGCGTGTGATGGGACGGGCCGATGAGGGCCTCGCCCCGCCCGCGACGCAGGGCGACGGATTCTTCGACGCCGCGGACCACCTCCAAGGCTTCGCGGCGGGCAGAGGCCTGGCGCTCGAGACGGTGCAGGCGATCCGTAGAGCTGAGCTTCCGGTGTCCGGTCATCGCGCTGATCCGCGCGCGACGACGGCGTCGGCCAGGCGATAGACGGCCTCCGAGGCCTCAGCCTCGCCTTCGATGACGACGAGGCCGGCCGCGGCGTGGGCGAGAAGTTCGCGCAGGAACAAGCCGCGCGCGTCGACCGGACGGTTGGCCAGGGCGCCTGCGACGAGGGCGGCGGTTTCAATGGGGGTGATCATGATCCGCGCGCCCCACGCAAAACGGGATAGCCGCCGGCGCGGAGGGCCGCCGTCACGTGATCGGCGTGTCGGGCGAACCGCGGGTGGCCTGATCCCGAGGTCGGACGGGCGAGGCGGCGCTCCAGCGTCCGGATCTGACGTGCGTCAACGTCAAGCTCGATGGCGGCCCTGGAAGGAGGCGCGCCGCCTTGCCGAAGCACCCTGTAGCTCTGACCGATCACCGTGGTTCCCCCGGCTTTGAAGTTCATCCTCCAAGCTGTATAAAAGATACATTCCCTTGTGCCAAGCGGAAACGCATATTACCTACAGTTCATGGACGGACGCGCCGAACGATTGCGGGACGCCCGGCTGCACGCCGGTTTCGAGACTGCCTCGGCGGCGGCGGACGCGCATGGCTGGAGCCGCAACACCTATTCGGCCAACGAGAACGGCAACGCTCCCTTTTCCTATCGTCGGGCCAAGGCCTATGCGGCGGCGTTCGGCGTACGCGCGGAGTGGCTCTATGACGCCGCCGGCCCCGCGCGAGACACGCCCGAGCCGGGACTGGTGCGGGTGATCGGGCATGTAGGCGCCAATCCGGAGGGCATCGTACTGTTCGCGACAGGCAATGATCCCGGCGAGCTTGCGCCAATACCGCCTGGCGGAACCGAGCTGGCGCGGGCGTTGAAGGTTGTTGGTCATTCGATGCGCGGCGTGGCCGACGATGGCGCCCTGATCTATTTTGAGGACCAGAGGACTCCGCCCTCGCCCGACATGCTGGGCCATGTTGTGGTGGTGGAGACCGATGACGACCAGGTGCTGGTGAAGCGCCTGCTGCGCGGATCAAAGAACGGGTTCTTCGATCTTGAAAGTCTGGCTGGGCCGACGCTGAGGGATGCCAAGCTGCGCTGGGCAGCGCACATTACCGCGATTATTCCACCGTTCCAGGCGCGCCGGATCATCCGCAACGCGGCCTAACGTCTGTTTTATGCGGCGGACGCCTAGGAAGAATTGTATCTAATATGCGTCAAAAAGCCGATTGGCTAGCGGAGCGGCTGGCCGAGCGACCGCAGGGGGCGGCGGCGACCTGATGAAAGCGCTTCCGGCCCCGATGAGTCAGCAAGGGCGCCAGCAAGTGGAGATCGTCAGGGCAGGTCTTCGGCCAGGATCGACATGTTGAAGACGAAAGAGCCGTCGCCGTCCTCGTCCTCGAAGACCACCCCGATGAACTCCTCGCCGACATAGACCTCCGCCGAGTCCTTCTGCTTGGGGCGTGGCACGAGCGTGATCCGGGCATTGGCGAACGTGCCCCGCAGATGGCCTTCGATCTTGCGGATGGTCTTTTCGTCCACGCTATTGCTCCCGGGGTTCGACGCAGCGGCGAACCTACAGAAAGCCTTCGGCTGGCGAAACCTCAGATCACGTAGTCGTACACGGCTTCAGCGAGGGTGTGGTCCATGCTCTTGGCCGGTTCCTCGCCAGCGGGGCAGTTTACCAGGCGCGCCGGTACGCCGGCGGCGGTGCAGCCGGCCGGTACGTTCCGCAGAACAACTGAGCCGGAGGCCACCTTGGCGTAGTCGCCGATGGTGATGTTGCCCAGCACCTTGGCCCCGGCGCCGAGCAGTACGCCCCGGCCCACCTTGGGGTGGCGATCGCCTCGTTCCGCGCCCGTGCCGCCAAGCGTAACGTTCTGGAGCATGGAGACGTCGTCACCAATGACCGCCGTCTCGCCGATGACGATTCCGGTGCCGTGGTCGATGAAGACGCCGCGTCCGATCTGAGTGGCCGGATGGATATCGACCTGGAACAGCTCGCTCATCCGACTCTGGAGATAGAAGGCGAGCGTTTCCCGGCCCTCATGCCACAGCCAGTGGGCGACGCGCTGGGTCTGGAGCGCCAGGAAGCCCTTGAAGAACAGGAAGGGCTGGACGTAGCCCTTGCAGGCCGGATCGCGTTCGAACACGGCCTTCAAATCCAGTTCGGCGGTCTCCACGATGCGAGGATTGGCCTCGAAGGCTTCTTCGATGGTGTCACGCAGGCTCATGGCCCGCAGTTCCTGATCGCCGAGCTTGCGGGCAAGTTGGTAGGAGAGCGCGTCGCCCAGCGTATCGTGATTGAGGATCACCGCCGCGATCAGACTGGCGAGCGCCGCCTCGCTCTTGGCCTGGGCGTAGGCTTCGTTGCGTAGTGCGGCCCAGACAGGCGGCGCGATGGTCGGATCGACCACTTCAAGGCGCTGACTCATGGCGTCCTCCCCGGCCCCAAAGGAGCCCCTTCGCGGTGAAGCTAGCATGACGCGGGCCAACTGGGGCGTCAGAAGCCCTTGGTGGGCCATATAGAAAGCCTTGAAGAGCATCGCCACCGTCAAGCTGTCTTGCAGATGTCCGTCGGCGGCGGCGTTCAGGGCTTCACGGAAAGGCACTCGAACCAGCGCGAGTGACTCCGTATCGTCCGGCGTCGGCGGGTTGGGCGCCGGATACAGACCGGTGGCCAGATAGCCAATGGCCCTTTCATCGGTGACCGAATTGGAGAGCTGCATCCTCAGGATCTCTTCCCAATGCGCGGCCTTCCAGCCGGTTTCCTCGGCGAGCTCGCGCTGGGCGCCTTGCAAGGGATCGTCACCCAGCGGCGCGCCCCCCTCCGGGATTTCCCAGCTGTAGTCGCCTGCGGGAAAACGATGCTGTCCGACAAGCAGGATGGCGCCGTCTTCGAAGAGCGGAAGGATCGCCACCGCGAGGTTCTTGAAGCTTACCAAGCCATAGCTCGCCGCAGCGCCGGTCGGGGCCGTGGCGGCGTAGCGCGTGACATGAATCCACGGATTCTCGAACACCGGCGTGGCGGCGCCGCGCACCCACGGCGTTCCTGACGTTCGCATCCAATCTGGCTTCGCCGTCGGCATCTGGCGCAAACTCCCGACATGAGGTGACGGCACCCTATACGGGTCCAGTGGCGATTCCCGACCGAGGGGCGCTTTGCTGGCGAACGCGAGTTGGGATTCGAGAGCTCCCAGCCTACATCCCCTGGATGACTGCAAATCCTCCGATCTCGCCTGGACTGGGTGATCCGCTGCCGCAACCCGCGTCGCCGGAGGTGTTGGCTTTCTTGGCGCGGCGTCGATCAGCCTCGGCGCTGACGCTTGCGGGGCCTGGGCCGGATGAGGCCGAGGTTCGGGCGATCATCGGGCTGGCGGCTCGGGTTCCAGACCACGGCAAGCTCGCGCCCTGGCGGTTTGTGGTGCTGGCGGGCGCGGCCAAGGCGGCGTTCGCGGCGCGGCTCGAGGCGATTGCGCAGGCGCGGGATGATGCGCTTCTGGCCGCCAAGCTGGGCAAACTGAAGACGCCGCCTGTGGGCATCGCGGTGATTTCATCGCCAAGGATCGGGAAGATTCCGGAATGGGAGCAGGTGCTGTCAGCCGGCGCGGTCTGCACGACGCTGCTGCAGGCGGCGACCGCCAAGGGGTTCGGCGCGAACTGGATCACCGACTGGTATAGCTACGACGCGGAGGCGATGGCGGCGCTCGGCCTGGTCGAAGGCGAGCGGATCGCCGGGTTTGTGTTTCTCGGCCATGCGGCTGAGCCGCCGCTGGAGCGCGAGCGGCCTGACGTCGACCGCCTGATCAGCCGATGGACGCCGTGAGGTCGGCAAGCACAGCGGCCGGACGGCGGGCGACGCCGACCGGCCTGAAGTGACACGCCCGAGGAGAGATGGGCGAAATCAGCCTAGACTGATGGCGGTTCAGTGCAAGCTCGATTTCCTCAAGCCCCGGGTTTTGCGGGACTTTTCGCCTGAGAGGCGAGTCAATCAACCTCGGCCGCGATAGGGCGCGACGCCCTGGTCTGGCAGCCAGAGGCCCTCCGGCGCCGCGCCGGTCTGCCAGAAGACATCAATCGGAATGCCGCCGCGGGGATACCAGTAGCCGCCGATACGCAGCCACACCGGATCGAGGGTCTCGACCAATCGACGGGCGACCGCCAGGGTGCAGTCTTCGTGGAAGGCGCCGTGGTTGCGGAAGGCCCCGAGGTAGAGCTTGAGCGACTTGGACTCCACCAGCCAGGCGCGGGGCGCGTAATCGATCACCAGGTGAGCGAAGTCCGGCTGTCCTGTGACTGGGCAGAGCGAGGTGAACTCCGGCGCGGTGAAGCGGACGAGGTAGGTTGTGTCGGGATGCGGATTGGGCACGCGCTCCAGGACAGCGGCCTCAGGACTGTCGAAGCCACGGACGCCCTGACCGAGCTGGGTGAGATGGGTCTCTTCCATGGTGGCCGCTTTAGTCGCTAGTAGCGTTGGGAACAACGCGGGAGGGCGAGATGGCGCGCGGCGACTTTGAAGGCTTCGTGGTGGTGGTGACCGGTGCGTCTACGGGACTGGGGCGTTCCATCGCGGTGGAAACCGCCCGGCGTGGCGCGAAGGCCGTGGTGGTCAACTATGCGAGCAATCTGGTCGACGCGGAGGAGACGGCGCGGTTGTGCTCGGCCGAGGGCGCCGAGACGGTGGTGGTTCAAGGTGACGTAGCGGACGATGCGGCCTGCCGCCGGATCGCCCAGGCGGCCGAGCGGTTCGGGCGGGTGGATGCGTTGTTCAACAACGCCGGCATGACGCGGTTCGCCGGGCATGGGGACCTGGACCGCGTCTCGGCCCAGGATTTTCTCGATATCTATGCGGTGAACGTCATCGGCGCCTACCAGATGACGCGGGCCTGCCGGAGCCTGCTGGAGGCCGGAGCGCGACCGGGCGCGGTGGTGATGACGTCATCGATCGCCGGCGTGGTTGGAATCGGTTCGTCGATCCCCTACGCGGCGTCCAAGGGCGCGCTAAACACGATGACGATCTCCCTGGCGCGGGCGCTGGCGCCAATGATCCGGGTAAACGCTGTCTGCCCCGGGTTCATCGACACGCCTTGGTTCGAGAGAGGTCTCGGCGCAGAAGGCGCCGCCCGGGCGCGGGCGAATGCGGCCGCAAGCGCCCCGCTGAAGATCGCTTCGACGGCAGACGATATCGCGGGCGCCGCCGTTTTCCTGGCCTCGCCCGCCGCCAAGAGCATTACCGGCGAGACCCTGCTGGTCGACGCCGGCACACACCTTGGATTCGCGCCGATGGTGGCGCGTTAGGGATTCGACAACGGATCGGCGCCCATCTGGCGGGCGTCGTGCGTTCCTGCTGCCCAATTCTTGATCACCTCCCGGACAGTCGGCGCGCGCGGGTCCGGCTGCGTTGATCCGTGGCCAAGCGCAGCGACGATGACGCCACCGGCGGTAAAATCGCGCGGCAACTGAGGGGATAGACAATGAGAACGCTAAAACTCGCTATGCTGGCGGCTTGCGGTTCGCTCGCGCTCGGCGGCGTCGCGCAGGCCCAAGAGGACGAAGGCATTTCCTTCGCCTTCAACCTGGGCGCCAATACGGACTACGTGTTCCGCGGCATCAGCCAGACCGCTGAGGATCCGTCGGTATACGGCGGCATCGATGCAAGCGCGGGCATCGGCTACGCCGGGGTCTGGGTGTCGAACGTCGACTTCGGCAACGGGACGGACCTGGAATACGACATCTACGCCGGCATCAAGCCGACCATGGGCGCGGTGACGTTCGATCTTGCCCTGATCTACTACGGCTATCTCGACTCGCCGAAAGGATCGAACCAGGACTACGTCGAGGCGAAGGTCGCGGCTTCGGTGCCAGCCGGTCCGGCGACGCTCGGCGCGGCCGTGTTCTACTCGCCGGAGTTCTTCGGCAAGACCGGGGATGCGTGGTACAAGGAAGTGAACGTCGCCGTCGCGGTGCCGGACACCAAGTTCAACATGTCGGCCGCTCTGGGCCACCAGTCGATCGACGTGGGCCCTGGCTACACGACCTGGAACGCCGGCCTCGGCTATCAGCTGACCGACAACATCGGGCTGGACCTTCGCTACCACGACACCGCCAAGGACAAGTTCGGCGCCATCTCGGAAGGCCGGGTCGTGGCGGGTCTGAAGCTGGTCTGGTAGGAACCGCATCGCTGTTCAGGCGTTAGGAAGGGGCCGTCGCGCTGGGCGCGGCGGCCTTTTTCTTGGGTGCGCCGGAGGTTGCGCCGCGAACGGCCGGGGGGTAGGAACGCCGCCTTTCCACCGCCGCGGCCGTATGTAGCTGACGACGCGCAAGGTGGGGCCTATGGTGGCGACTCGACGCGCGAGGAGTGCTTCCCGCATGGAGCGGATAGCCGTCAGGGCCCAGATCGTCGCATTCGACATGCTGTTGGCGGCGTTGGCGTTCTCCATCGCGTTCTTTGTCGCGCCGACACAGCCTGAGCTGGGCTTTGGTCAAGCCGGCGCCCTCGGATTCTTCCAGCTTGTTGCCCTCTATGCCGGGATCGCCGGCGCCTTCAGCCTGATCTTCCGGCGCGAGCTGTCGCCCTGGCGCTATGTGTCGATACCTGATGCGTTGGTGCTCGGCCGGAGCGCCGTGCTGACGGTGGGCGTATTCCTGATCGCGGTGTTCGTCCTGGACCGGGCCGAAGGTGTGCCGCGCACGACGCTGGTGATGGCGCCGCTGCTGCAGATGACGGTGGCCATGGGCGTTCGGATTCTCCGGCGGGCCCTACATGAGCATGTGCTGATCGACCTGGCGCCCCTGAAGGCGGGCGGAGATCGGAACGCGAAGGCTCAGTCACTGCTGCTGATCGGGCCTTCGTCGCTGGCCGACACCTATCTGCGCGACGCGGCCCGCCGCCGGGATCAGGCCTACAATCCGGTGGGCATCGTGGGCACCGACCGGCGCGACATTGGCGCCAAGGTGCGCGGCGTCTGCATCATCGAAGGCATCGATCGGCTCGAGGAGGCCCTGGCCGATCTGCGCCGCTGGAACCGCTTTCCGCGCGCGATCCTCTTCCTTGAGGAGCCGGCGCGGCTGGGCGGCCTCTCCGCCGACCTGCTGGGTCGGTTGAGGGCGGATGGGGTTCGGCTGCTGCGATTGCCTTCGATTGTCGAGCTGGCGCAGCACGAAGGGCTGTCAGTCCTGCCGATGCGGGACATCAATATCGAAGAACTGCTCGCGCGCGATCCGATCGAGTTGGATCGCAGAGCGGTCGGACGGCTGCTCCGCGGTCGCCGGGTGATGGTGACCGGCGCGGGCGGCTCCATTGGCGCCGAACTGGCGCGCCAGGCGGCGGCATTTGGTTGTGAACACCTGACGCTGCTCGATTTTTCGGAAACGGGGCTCTTCGAAATCGAGCGCGAGATCGTTGAATCCTTCCCCAGCCAACCGCGTGAAGCGGTGTTGTGCGACGTGCGCGACGCCAAGGCGCTGACCGCAGCCTTCCAGCGGGCCCGGCCGGATCTGGTGTTCCACGCGGCGGCGCTGAAGCATGTTTCGATGGTGGAGCGTCACCCGGTGGAGGGCGTGCGGACCAATGTGCTGGGCACCTGGAATGTCGCTGAGGCAGCGAAGGCCAGCGGCGCCGGACAGATGGTGCTGATCTCCACCGACAAGGCCGTGGACCCGACCAACGTCATGGGCGCCACCAAGCGCCTGGCTGAGGCGGTTATCCAGGCGCAGCAGGCGGCTGAGGACGGGACACGGTTTTCAGCCGTTCGATTTGGCAATGTCCTGGGTTCGTCAGGGTCGGTCGTGCCGATCTTCAAGTCACAGATCGAGCGTGGTGGACCGGTCCGGGTGACCAACGCGGACATGACCCGCTACTTCATGACCATCCCGGAAGCCTCGCAGTTGGTGCTTCACGCGACCGCGGCCTGTGATGGAGACTCGCGCCGGGACTCGCGGCTGTTCGTGCTGGATATGGGCGAGCCCGTCCGGATCATGGATCTCGCGCGGCAGATGATCGCGCTCTCGGGCCGCAAGGACGTCGAGATCGAGGTGGTCGGCCTGCGACCGGGTGAGAAACTCTCTGAGGCCCTGGTCGATGACACCGAGACCCTGATTCCGGCGGCGCCTAAGGTCCAGGAGGTGGTGTCGAGTTCCGCCGCGCGAATCAGCCCCGGCCATATCGCGGCTCTCGAGACCCTGACCCGGACGGCGGACGCGGAAACCGTTCACCAGGCGCTGTTTGAGTTGGTGGCGCAAGTGCGTGGCGAGGCAAAGAACGAACAGCCGGCCACGCCGACGCTGCGGGTGATCCAGGGCGGTTGAGGTCACATTTTCACCTTTTGTTCTTGACCGTCGCGCCTGTTTTCGATAGGGTTTGTTCAACGTCCGAAAACGCGCCCAAGCGAATGGCGCCCCCAAACGGGGGGTGCGCGGATCGGACTGTGGCGTGACGCTGCTCCCAACTGAGGGAGTAGCCTATGAGTATGCCGCGTTATCGCTTGGGCCTTTTGGCCGGCATCGTCTCGGCGCTGATGGTCGGGACGGCCGCCCAGGCCACGGTGCTGTTTGGAACCTATGATCCGTCGGACACGACGGTGACGCAGAAGCAGGTCGGCCTGCCGCTCGACTATCGGTCGCCGGACGCCACGCAGACATTCGACAGCTTCGGTCTGGCGAGCGTGACCCAGACGGGCTTCATCTGCTGCACGTTCGTCACGCGCAATGTCGTCACCGAGTTCGTCGCGCCCACATCATTCGACGCTAAGCACCTGATTGTGCCGATTTCGACCTACGGCAATGTCGAAAATCGCACGGTCGGGTTCAATGTCGAACGCCAGAACGGAGCGTCCTGGGACCTGATGGGGTTCATGCAGGTCCAAAGCGGTCTGGTCCCCAATAATCAGAACCGGATATTCGAGGTGGATGTTCCGTTCGGGAACACCAGCAGCTCGCGCTTCGTCGATTTCGCTTACCGCACCCTGAGTTTTGATGAGGGGCAGCGGTACCGGATCCGCACCAACCATGCCGCCGGGGGCGTCGGGGCGCTTCGGTGGTACCTGAGCGACGAGGTCGCTGCAGCCGGCCAGTCCCGCCAAACCCAGACAGGGGCCGCGACCGTAGAATTGGCGTTCCAGCCGGCGTTTGCGTTCACCGACGGTGGCGACCTCTCGGAGCCGGGTGATCCGCCGCCGCCGCCTCCGCCCCCGCCGGTCGGCGGGATTCCCGAGCCCGGGACCTGGGCGCTGATGATCCTAGGTTTCGGCGCGGTCGGCGCGGCCATGCGGCGGCGCCGCCAGGCGATCTGAAACCTGACGAAACGGCATCAACTCTCGGCCCGCCCTGACTGGCGGGCCGCTTTGCTTTGGAGAAAGGCTCCGCATGCCGAGACTGACGCCTCTGGATCCGACCGAGCTCCAGGAGCGGGCTCAACAGTATGGCGGCGCGGCGCTCAGCAAGCTCGCTGGCTTGATGCGGTCG
>NZ_JBILUK010000298.1:0-3295 GCF_044371015.1 Phenylobacterium sp. | reverse complement strand
GTTTGACACCGCCCGCGATCTGGTGCCGGCGCCGGTTCTGAAGCCCGCGAAGGGCAAGACCCGAGACGGCGTGATCTATTTCGGTTCCACCGCGCCTGCGATGCATGAGGCGCTGGAGATGCTTGAGGGCGAGGGGCGGAGGCTGGATGCGTTGCGTGTCCGCGGCTTCCCGTTCGCGCAGAGCGTTTTCGATTTCGTGGCGGCGCACGACCGGGTGTTCGTGGTGGAGCAGAACCGTGACGCGCAACTACGAACGCTATTGATGACCGAGGGCGATATCGATCCCGCGAAACTGATCGCCGTGCTGCACTATGACGGCACGCCGATCACCGCGCGGTTCATCGCCGGCGCGGTCGGCCGTGCGCTCTCAGCGGCGCATGCGGAGGCGGCGGAATGACCTACATCCTGAAACCCCAGCTGCATCATCCCAAGCTGCCGACCAACAGCCTGGGCTATACGCGCCGCGATTACGAAGGCTCGGTCTCGACGCTTTGCGCCGGGTGCGGACACGACTCGATCTCGGCGGCCATCATCCAGGCGGCGTTCGAGCTGGAACTGCCGCCGCATCGAGTGGCCAAGCTCTCGGGGATCGGTTGCTCGTCGAAGACTCCGGACTATTTCCTGGGCAATTCCCACGGCTTTAACACCGTGCACGGCCGCATGCCTTCAGTGCTGACCGGCGCCAACCTTGCCAACCGGGACTTGATCTATCTCGGCGTCTCGGGCGACGGGGATTCCGCCTCCATCGGCCTCGGCCAGTTCGCCCACGCCATCCGGCGCGGCGTGAACATGCTCTACATCGTCGAGAACAACGGTGTGTATGGCCTGACCAAGGGCCAGTTCTCGGCCACCTCGGATCGCGGCTCGAAGTCGAAGAAGGGCGTGGTCAACACCGACGCCGGGATCGACATGGTCAGCCTGGCGCTGCAGATGGGCGCGACCTTCGTGGCCCGCAGCTTCTCGGGCGACAAGGACCAGCTGGTGCCGCTGATCAAGGCAGGACTGGCGCACAAGGGCGCGGCGTTCATCGACTGCATCAGCCCCTGCGTGCAGTTCAACAACCATGTGGGATCGACCAAGAGCTTCGACTATGTGCGCGAGCACAACGAGGCGGTGAACGAGCTCGACGTGATCATGCCGCGCGACGAGATCAAGGTCGACTACAAGCCTGGCGAGACCGTGCGCGTCCAGCAGCACGACGGTTCGATCCTCTCGCTGCACAAGCTGAACGAGCTCTACAACCCCAACAGCCGCGCCCAGGCGCTTGGTTATCTCCAGGCGCGGCAGGCTCGCGGCCAGATCGTCACCGGCCTTCTGTTCGTCGATCCCGACGCGGGGGACCTGCATGACGCGGTTGGGACGATCGAGACCCCGCTGAATCAGCTGAACGAAGCTGAGCTCGTGCCCGGCGCGGCGGCGCTGGCGCGGATTAATGAGGCGTTGCGCTAGAGCCGCAGCGGGGCAACCTCAAGGGCGCTTGGTATTGGTTTTCCGCCAGTACCCAAAGGCGGTGTGGACGATCGTCGAAGCGACCACCGCGGTGAGAAGGCTGGCCGCGATGACCGCCGCAATGGCGGCGCCCGGCTGGTCGCTGCGCTCCGCGACCCAAACCGCCAGAAGGCCCCAGATGATCGGGAGCGGGTAGGCGATGCGACCGAGGCGCCTAAACACCAAGAGCGCCACGACGGCCACGACCGCGATGCCGGAGATGGCGGCGGGAAGGGCGTTTGCGGGCCCGATGAGGCCATCCGCCGTGGCGACGGTGAGGATGTTGAGCGCCGAGGCGATGGTCAGCCAGCCGGCCAGCAGGCCGAGCGGCCAGTCGGTCCAGGGGCCTCGGCCATGGCCCAGGGCGCGGATCGCCATCCAGGCCGAGCCGACGATGATGGCGACGCTGGTCCAGCGGAGATCGAACGAGGAGGCCCAGATCCAGAGGCCGATGCCGGCCAGGGCCATGGCGGCGGGCGCGCGGACTTGGGTGAGGTGTGGATCGTTGCGTTGGGCCGGTAGCGCCTGCCATATCGTGAAGGCGATGAGCGCGAGGTAGATCACGCTCCAGATCGAGAAGGCATAGCCCTCGGCGCGCAGCGTGCTGTCGCCCTGGCCGGCGAACTCCTGAGCGGAGAGGCCGATCCCCAGTCCCGCCTGGAGCGCCGGCGAGGCGATGGCGATCAGCAGACCGACGAGAACGGCGAGTTGTGCGGGGGAGGGCATGGCTCAGATATGGGCGCTCGCGACCTCTCCCACCACAACCGCTTCTTCGCCGGCCGCCGTCAAGCCGCTCAAGACGGCGCCGGCGTCCTCCGGCGCGACCACCAGTACGAGACCAAGGCCGCAGTTAAAGGTGCGCCGCATCTCGGCCTCGGCGACGCCGCCTTCCTGGGCCAGCCAGCCGAAGACCGGCGGAGGGGTCCAGGCGGCCCAGTCGAAGCGAGGCGCGAGGCCGTCGGCCAGACAGCGTGGCGGATTCTCGATCAGGCCGCCCCCGGTGATGTGGGCCAGCCCCTTCACATGGCCGGCCTTGAGGAGCGGCAGGACGCTCTTGATGTAGATGCGCGTGGGCTCAAGTAGGGCGCGGGCGAGGGTCTGGCCGGGCGCCCAGGGGCAGGGGGCGTCCCAGGCGAGGTCGGTGCGCGCGACGATCCGACGGATCAAGGAATAGCCGTTGGAGTGCGGGCCCGACGAGCTCAGGCCAATCATCAGGTCGCCGGGCCGCTGTTCGTCGAGCCTCGGCAACACCTTGTCTCGATCCACCGCGCCGACGCAGAAGCCGGCCATGTCATAGTCGCCTTCTGAATACATGCCGGGCATCTCGGCGGTTTCCCCGCCCACGAGGGCGCAGCCGGCCTGACGGCAGCCCTCGGCGATTCCGGCGACCACGGCGGCTGCGGCCTCTACGTCGAGTTTGCCCGTGGCGTAGTAGTCCAGGAACATCAGCGGCTCGGCGCCCTGGGCGAGCAGGTCATTGACGCACATGCCGACCAGATCGATGCCTACCGTGTCGTGGATGCCCGTCTCGATGGCCAGCTTGAGCTTGGTGCCGACGCCATCGGTGGTGGTGACCAGCAGCGGATCGGCATAGCCGGCGGCGCGGAGATCGAATAGGGCGCCGAATCCGCCCAGCGAGGGCTCGGAGCCTGCGCGTCGGGTGGATTTCGCCAGCGGCTTGATGCGTTCGACCAAGGCGTTCCCTGCGTCGATATCGACGCCGGCCTGGGCATAGGTGAGACCGTTCGGCCGCTCGGACATTTACGAACCCTTTTGAGGCGTGCAGAGAGACGCGCCATGCGGCCCC
>NZ_JBILUK010000089.1:0-11986 GCF_044371015.1 Phenylobacterium sp. | reverse complement strand
CTCGCCGGCCATGCCGAGAAAGTTGGGTGCGCCGTCGATCAGCCGCACATCCACCTGAACGTATCGCGAGCCGGGCGTCTTGAGCGCCACAAAGTCGGCGATTTCGGCAGGCGAGGCGTTGGGCTGTTCCTTGCGGGCGTAGATCGCCGGATATTGGGCGGCGAGCGCGCCCAGAGCGTCCTGCAGTTCTGGTGACCGCAGGACAGCGTAGGACTCGTCCAGGAGGGATGCGAGCGCCCGGCGCTCACCGACGCTTTCGGTCCCGTGGAGTTCACGGAACGGGCGGTCGATATGGGCCAGATCCTCCGACCGGTTCGACCACGCCGCCCAGGCCAACATGGCGAGCGGGATCGCGATGGCGATTGGCCAGCGCGCCCAACGGCTGTCCAAGGTTCCGGCTTAGCCCGCCGTCACAGCCAGATTGTCCCCTCGACCCAGGGGATCGCGCAGCTTGCCGCCGGACGGCACGAACTCCAGGCTGACGGAGTTGATGCAATAGCGCAGCCGGGTCGGCGGCGGGCCGTCGGGAAAGACATGGCCTTGGTGGCTGCCGCAGCGGGCGCAGAGGGTTTCGATGCGGACCATGCCATAGGACGTATCGCGCACGCCGACGACATGCGCTTCATCAAACGGCGCCCAGAAGGAGGGCCAGCCCGTGCCGCTCTCGAATTTGGTCTGGTGGCGGAAAAGCGGGAGCGCGCAGAGGCGGCAGCAGTAGACCCCGTCGTCCTTCTGATCGAGCAGGCCGCCACAGAACGGCGCCTCGGTGCCGTGGTGCAGCAGGACCTCGGCTTCCGCTGGGGAAAGGTCGGCGGCCAGTCGCTTGCGTTCCTCAGCGGAAGGCGGCGAGAGGGAAAAACCGGACGGGGACGTTGTCGCTTCGCTCATGCCCGCCAATCTAAGGGCGCGCCATTCCAAGCGAAAGATGAGAGACCCTAGACATGATGATCATCTCAACGACGCCCGAGGTTCCCGAAGGCAGGATCGCCAAGACACTGGGTGTCGTCACCGGCGAGGCCATCATCGGCGCGCACATCTTCCGCGACATCTTCGCGGGCATCACCAACATCATCGGCGGCCGGGCCGGCGGCTACGAGAAGGCGCTGCGCGAGGCGCGCGACATCGCGCTCCAGGAAATGGAGCTGGACGCCCGGGCGCTGGGCGCTGACGCCGTCGTTGGCGTCGATCTCGACTATGAATCCATGGGTCCCGATGGCGGCATGCTGATGGTCACCGCTTCGGGAACAGCTGTGAAGCTAACCTCATAAAGGCTCGAATGTTCTCAAAAATCCTGATCGCGAACCGGGGCGAGATCGCCGTCCGGATCATCAAGACCTGTCGCCGGATGGGGATCGCCACGGTGGTGGTCTATTCCGAGGCGGACGCCGATTCCATGGCCGTGGAGATGGCCGACGAGGCCGTCTTCATCGGCGGGGCGCCGGCCTCTGAGAGCTATCTGGTGGCCGACAAGATCGTCGATGCCGTGCGCAAGACGGGCGCCGAGGCGGTGCATCCGGGCTTCGGATTTCTCAGCGAGAACCCGGGCTTCGCGCGGCGGCTGGCGTCGGAAGGGATCGTGTTCATCGGTCCAAACCCCGGCGCGATCGAGGCGATGGGCGACAAGATCGAGTCCAAGAAGTTCGCCACCAAGGCCAAGATCTCGGTGGTGCCGGGCCATGTGGGCGAGATCGACGACACGGCGCACGCGATCCGCATCTCCGAGGAGATCGGCTATCCGGTGATGATCAAGGCCTCGGCCGGGGGCGGCGGCAAGGGCATCCGCGTGGCCTGGAACCGCAAGGACGTGGAGGAGGGCTTCCCGGCGGTTCGCTCGGAAGCCAAGTCGAGCTTTGGCGACGACCGGATCTTCATCGAGAAGTTCATCGAGAGCCCCCGGCACGTGGAAATCCAGGTGCTGGGCGACAAGCACGGCCATGTCGTCCACCTGTTCGAGCGGGAGTGCTCGATCCAGCGACGGAACCAGAAGGTCATCGAGGAGGCGCCGAGCCCCCTGCTCGACGAGGCGACGCGCGCCGCCATGGGGGCCCAGGCCGTCGCGCTCGCCCGAGCCGTCGGCTACGACAGCGCCGGCACGGTGGAGTTCGTGGCCGGGCAGGACAAGAGTTTCTACTTCCTGGAGATGAACACCCGCCTGCAGGTGGAGCATCCGGTGACCGAGCTGATCACCGGGATCGATCTGGTCGAGCAGATGATTCGGGTGGCGGCGGGCGAGCAGCTATCGTTCGGCCAGGACGACCTCAAGATCAACGGTTGGGCGATGGAAAGCCGGATCTATGCGGAGGACCCCTATCGCGGGTTCCTGCCTTCGATCGGGCGGCTGGTGCGTTACAGTCCGCCGGCGGAGGGCGCCGTGGGCGAGGCCGCCATCGTGCGCAATGATGCGGGCGTTCGCGAAGGCGACGAGATCTCGATGTTCTACGACCCGATGATCTCGAAGCTCTCGACCTGGGCGCCGACCCGGGACGGGGCCATCGACGCGATGGGCCGGGCGCTCGAAGACTTCCATATCGAGGGTCTGGGGCAGAACATTCCGTTCCTGGCGGCGGTGATGGACCAGCCGCGGTTCCGCTCAGGCAAACTTTCAACCAACTACATCAAGGACGAGTTTCCGGAGGGCTTCCAGGGCCTGACGCCGACCCCGGAGCAGCGCGATCTGATGGGCGCCGTAGCGCTGGCCATGCACCGCATCCTGACCCGCCGCGCGGCGCCGGAGCTGCTACGGGACGACTGGATCGTGGTGACGGGCGCGGATCGCCGCGAAGTGCGGGTGAGCGCCAGCAACGGCGACGTCACGATCGAAGGCGGTGATGGGCGAACCCTGCGGCTTGAGAGCGTGCGCTGGCGGCCGGGGCAGCCTGTGTTCCGCGCCAGGGCGGATGGCCGCGATGTGTCGTTGACCGTGAAGCCGGCGGCGGAGGGTTTTGTCATCCGCCACCGGGCGACGACGTCGCATGTGCTGGTGCTGACCCCGCGCTCGGCCGACCTCCACGAGAAACTGCCGCCCAAGAAGGCGGCGGACACCTCTAAGATGGTGCTGTCGCCCATGCCGGGGCTGGTGGTCTCGATCGATGTGGCGGCCGGTCAGCAGGTGCGCACCGGCGAGACTGTGGCGGTGCTCGAAGCCATGAAGATGCAGAACATCCTGCGGGCCGAGCGCGACGGCACGGTCAAAGCCGTCAGCGTCAAGGCGGGGGACAGCGTGGCCGCCGACGAGGTTCTGGTGGAGTTCGCCTAGTCCGCGACCGCGTTGGCCAGGATGAAGCCGGCGCGCTGCTCGACCGGTCCAGTCGGCACGACCAGGGGCTGGTAGCCGAGCCTAGGGAGCATCGTCACGATCGAGCCGAAGGTGGCCTCGGCCTCCGGCCAGTCCTGGCGGCGCTCGGCGTCGGTTTCGTAGATTTCGCGCCACGGCGGCAGGACGAACACCCGGGCGTTGTAGCGACGGATGCGGATCGCTTGGATCAGCTCGGAAGTCGGAGTCGCGCCATTGGCGCCGTACATGTCCATCAGGCCGCGGTCGAAGAAGACACCGCGGGTCTCGTTCGCCAGGGCGTCAAAGTCGGCGATATCGCGCGCAGTGGTGAGGGCGACGAAACGGTCATTGTCGCGCCAGGGAACGCCGTCGCCGCGGGCGGCCAGTTCATCGCGGATCACGGCGCGGGCGTTCTCCGGTGCAACCCGCTCGCCCAGCGCGGCGAGGTGATCAACCAAGGTCGCCTTGCCGACTCCGGGGCCTCCGGTGAGGACGAAGAAGTTGGGCTTGTGGGTGAGGGGCATCATTTCGCAGGTCATGGCCCGGCTTGTCCGGGCCGCCTATTGCGCGCCGCCCCTCGCGAGAAGCCGCCAACGCCCAGTGCAATGGGTCCCCCGGACAAGCCGGTGGATGACGACTTGAGTGGCCGTCAGGCTGGGGGACAGCCTTCGAACTTGCCGACTTTCACCGCTGTGAGGGTGGCGAGGTTCAATGGCTTGATGGGCTTCATCGAGGCCGCGCCGTGGCCGGTGAAGAGGTCTACCTTGTTGCCGCGGATCGCGCCGCCGACATCAGATGCGTACCAATAGCCGTCGTGGGCCTGCCCATTTGGCATCGGGAGACCCACGGTCTCGCGAATGAAAACGATGGTTCGGCGGGGAATGACGTTGCGATCAACCGCCAAGGTGCGCATCGGCACAACGCGACATCCCAGGCTGTCCAGTACGCCCACGCCCTTTGCGCCAACATGATAGAGCGTCGCCTTGACGTTGAACACGCCGGAGCCGGGAAGGGCGCCGGAGACCAGCGAGGTGAGCAGGTCGCCCACAGGGTCTGCGGTCGTGGCTTGCACGGCCGGTGCTAGGGTCAGGGCGGGCAGAAAGGCCAGGGCGGCGAGGCGGCGTCGCATGGACGGCGTCTCCTTCGTCGTTAACTGGAGCGCCGGTTCCTACCCGCTGAGGCGCGCAAGGGCAACCCTGCGGAGGCGCTCTCGACAGAAGACGGGTGGAACGTGCAACTTGCGGGCACAAGGGAGAGGGCGGGCGCAAGACCTGCTCGGAGGAGGCTGGGTGATGATTCGGAAGCTGATGGCGCTTGCGGCGTTCAGCCTGCTGGGCGCGACGCCGGCGATGGCGCGGGATGTGGGCGGGGTGGCCTGTACGACCCCGCAGGTGGCGCGGTGCGTCGGCGAAGCGTGCATTCCGGCGATGGCCAATCTTGGCAATGGGACGGACGCCAAGACGGGTCGCCAGTATTTCCTGGACTATCCCTGCGACCTTAAGCCCGGCGAGAAGGTCACCTTCATCCTCAACATCCATGGCGCCGGCGGCGTCGGGAACTGGCAGCGGCACTACTTTCCGGCGGTGGACTATGTGAACAAGCACCGGCTGGTCATCGCCACGCCGACGGCGGCGACGGCCAACCCGGTGCGGCGCTGGGTGGCGGAGGCGGACGATGCCCATCTGCAGAACATTACCGATCAGGTGTTCGCAGCCTTCGGGGCCAAGAACATCAGGGCGATGTGGCTGGCCGGCCATAGCCAGGGGGGCTTCACCTCAAACCGCATCGTCTGCACCGACTATTTCAAGGCTCGGGTGGATGGCTGGCTGAGCCTGTCGGGCGGGCGGATCGGCGCAGCACCGTTCGTTTCCGCCTTCGGACCGCCGGGACCCGGCGGCGCGCCGCCAGCGCCCCGGCCGCCGGGCTCGGGCCCGCCGGGGATGGGCGCTGCCCCGCCCGCCTGCGATTTCTCCCACATCTTCGCGATCGGCGAGTACGAGATCAGCGCCCTCCCGGAGACCTCGCCCTGGGCCGAGAAATACGGCTGCGCCCCGCGCGTGCGGCGCGAGGTGGTCGACGAAGCGCCCGGCTATGTCTGGGACTACGCGCGCCATGGCTACAAGGTCTGGGGCATGAAGGCCGGGCCGGGGACGGCCGAGGTCTTCGAGTATCCGAAGTGCAAGGACGGGCGGGTGGTCGCCGACGTGGTGCGAATCGACAAGGGCCATACCGAGGGCCTGGAGCCGAAGGTCACCGAGGCGATCGTGAAGCTGATGGTCAGCGCCAAAGGCGGCAAGGCGCGCGCTCTGCCTGCCGCGGATTGAGGGGGTCAGGTCCGCCGCGTCTGCGAAACAATCGCGAAACGTTGATCGGCCACATTTTGGGTTCGAACTGGGAGGCTTCCGTCATGCGCCGCAACGCTACGGCCATCACTACCATTCTTGGCGCGGCTCTGCTGACCGCAGGCTGCGCCAGCGACACGGCGCCCAATGCGCTGGCGGAGGGCGCTCCGGCTGCGGCCTCGACGCCGGCCAGCGTCGACAACTTCATGCTGGTGGACGCCAATCTCGCGGCGCACGAGCTTTACAGGATGGGCGACGCTGCGGCCGTGGTGCTGATCACCCAGGCCAATGGCGACAAGGTGCTGCACGGGCTGGCCGGCAAGGTCAACGCGCTGGCCGAGGCCTATGGCGCCAAGGGCGTAGAGGTTCTGCTGATCAACTCCAGCCTGGCCGATCGTCGCGAGGCGGTGCTGGCTGAGGCGGAGACGGCCGGCCTGAAGCCGCCGATCCTGCTGGATGTGAACCAACTGGTGGGCGAGAGCCTGGGCGTGACGCGCTCAGCCGAGGCTATCATCGTCAACCCCAAGACCTGGACGATCGCCTGGCGCGGGCCGGTGGCCGGCGCCGCGGCGGCGCTGGACGCGATGATGGCCGGACGCGCGCCGATGGCCGCCAATGGCCCGCTGGGCGCGGCCATCGCCTTTCCTGAGCGAGGCAAGGACCATGCGCGCATCAGTTTCGTAAAGGAGGTGGCGCCGATCCTGGAGGCCAAGTGCGTGGCCTGTCACCAGGAGGGTGGGATCGGTCCGTTCGCCATGACCAGCTATGAGATGGTCAAAGGCTTCTCACCGATGATCCGCGAGGTGATCCGCACCGACCGCATGCCGCCCTACAACGCTGACCCGCATGTCGGGAAATTCAGTGATGACAAGAACATGAGCCCGGCCGAAATCAAGACGCTGGTGCACTGGATCGAGGCTGGAGCTCCGCGCGGCGAAGGCGTGGATCCCCTGAAGGTCGCCCGCCACGTCGCGCCCGAATGGCCGCTGGGCAAGCCGGACCTGATCCTCAGCATTCCCGAGTACAAGATCCCCGCTTCCGGCGTCGTCGACTACCAGCGGCCGATGACCGTGAACCCGCTGACCGAGGGCCGTTGGATCCGCGCCAGCACCGTTAAGCCGGGCGACCGCCAGGCGGTGCACCATGTGCTGACCGGCTGGATGAAGGACATTCCGGCCGACGGGCGATCCTCCGAAATGCGCTGGCGCGGCTCGGTGGGAGGCTATGCGGTGGGCGCGGAGTCCAACGTGTTCGCCGGCGACGTCGGCACCTTCCTGCCGGCCGGCGGGGCGGTAGGCTATCAGATGCACTACACGCCCTATGGCAAGGAGACTGTCGATCGCACCCAGATCGGCATCTATTTCCGTGACGACGCGCCCAAGTACATGATGCGCAGCGTGGTGGTGATCGACACCTCCATCGCCATCCCGGCCAATGCGGCGCGCCACAAGGAAACCGCCTACGTCGAGTTCCCGAATGATGCTCTGCTTTATGCGGCGTTCCCTCACGCGCATTACCGGGCCTACGCCAACGACCTCTGGCTACAGACTCCGGACGGCAAGAAGACGCTGCTGCTCAGCATGCCGCGCTATGACTTCAACTGGCAGCGGTCCTACACCTTCGCCGAGCCTGTGCGGATTCCGGCTGGCTCGCGGGTGATCGCGAACTACATCTACGACAACTCCAAGCGGAACCCGGCCAACCCGGACCCCAACATCAAGGTTACCTGGGGCGAACAGAGCCACGAGGAAATGCTCTTCACCTCGCTGCAATTCCGGTGGCTGGACGAGACGGCGGCAAGCCAGATCGACTCCGAGGCGCGGCTGGCTCCGACGCGGTTGTTCGGCATGATGGACGACAACCTCGACGGCCTGCTTCAGAAGTCCGAGCTTCGCGGCCAGATCGGCAACATGCTGAGCGGCTTCTTCGCCCGGATCGACCTGGACTCCAGCGGCGGCATCGACAAGGCCGAGTTGGCCAAGGCGCAGGCGCTGTTGCCCCAGCGCCGGCGCGGCTCTCAGGCGGCGAGCGATGGGCCGAACGAGAACACGCCCCTGAGCTGAGTTGAGGGCCGGGGTCCGGAGGCATCGAGACACCTGATCGCCGCACGGCGATTCACCATTGCGTGTTGGGCCAATGCGGTTTCAACATAGCTG
Source organism: Phenylobacterium sp. (assembly GCF_044371015.1). Classification (GTDB taxonomy): domain Bacteria; phylum Pseudomonadota; class Alphaproteobacteria; order Caulobacterales; family Caulobacteraceae; genus Phenylobacterium. The sequence continues at coordinate 4,214 of NZ_JBILUK010000089.1, read as the reverse complement.
TGTCGGTGTCTTCCGGCGTCGGCCATGTCGGCTGCCGTCCGAAGTGGATGCAGCCGACGGCGTCGACACGGGGCGCTCCTGGGGGATTGTGATGGGGCCTACCGTGGTTCGGTGGAGCGCCTTGGCGACGTTTGCGTTCGCCATGGCGCCGGTTGTTGTGCATGCTCAGACTGGAGCGCCAACGCGCGAGGAGTTGAATCCGGCGCGACGCGCGACGCCTTTGGCGCCGGCGCCGGATCTGTTTTCGAATCCTGAGGCCGGGCCCTGTCCACTGGCGGAAAACCCGGCGGCGTTGACGGTCACCGCAGTCAATCTGCAAGGCCTGGAATCGGTTCCGGCGGAAGCGCTGGCGCCGGCCTATGCGCCCTTTTTGAACAAGGCGGGCGGCGACGCTTCGGACCTTTGCAAGATCCGCGACGCCGTGGCCGATGCGATGTTCGAGCGGGGCATCCTGGCGCGGGTTGAGATTCCGGCCCAGACCATCGACGGCGGCGTGGCGACCATTGAGGTGATCGAGGCCAAGATCGCCAACGTGAATGTGCGGGGCGATCCAGGGCCGGCGGGGCCGGTGGTGGAGCGCTACGCGGCCAAGCTGCGCGGCATGGCGCCGTTCGATATGCGCCGGGTGCAGCGCTACATCCTGCTGGCGTCTGACATTCCTGGCCTCAAGGTGCGGGCCTCCGTCCGGCCGAGCACGACCGGGGCGCGGGGCGCGGTGGATCTTGATCTGGCGGTCGAGCGGGACGCCGAGGAACTGACGATCAACGCTCAGAACCTGCAGTCGAAGTTCACCGGCCGCTGGGGCCTGCTGGGCCGTTACGACCTGAATGCGCACGGCAAGGCCGGCCAGCGCACCTCGATGGTGCTCTATCGCACGATCCGCAACGAGCAGTGGGTGGCGCAAGGCACGCATGAGCGCCGCCTTGGTTCGGAGGGCGCGGTCGTGCGCGCCAGCGTGGCCTATGGCGAGAGCCGGCCCGGAGCGGGACTTAAAGCGTTGGGGCTCAAGAGCACCAACGTGGTGGTCAATGTGGAAGGCGCCTATCCGCTGCTGCGGACGCGGCGGGAGAACCTGTGGGTTTCCGCCGGGATCGAGGTGGTGGAGCAGGACACCAAGATCGGGCCGGCCAAGCTGATCAACGACGACCTGCGCCAGCTATTCCTGAAGTTCGAGGGCGATCAGACCGTCTACTACGGCTATCGGCCCATCGTGCTGCGCGGCCAGGCCGGCGCCCGGCAAGGGTTCGAAGGGTTCGGCTCATCGCGGGCTGGCGACCGCACCCTGTCGCGCGCCGACGCCAAGCCTGACGCCTGGACGCTGTTCGCCGAAGGATCGGTGGATGTGCTGGTCACGCCACAGTGGACCGTCCATGCCGAGGTGGCGGGCCAGTACGCTGACAAGCCGCTGGCCGCTTATGCGGAGTACGCCTCGGGCGCACTGACCATAGGGCGGGGTTATGACCCGGGCTATGTGACCGGCGACAAGGCGCTGGCGGCGAGCCTGGAGGTGCGGGGCGGACCGTTTCAGCCCTGGGCCGGCGCGACGTTCAGCCCCTACGCTTTCTTCGATGTCGCGCATGTGAGCGACAACGACCGGGGCGGGGCGAACCAGACGCTGAAGTCGGTGGGTTTCGGCGTGCAGACGCCTTTGCGGGACAATTGGGTGCTGGACGTGGGTTATGCGCGCCCGCTCGACAAGCGCGCTATCGCCCGAAGGAAGCCAACGGACCGGCTGACCTTCAACCTCACCACGCGGTTCTTCTGAGGGCATGGCCATGGATCGCGCATCAGATCTCGCCCGCATGTTACGGATCGGGGTGTCGGGGCTCGTGCTGGCCTGGGCCGGGGCGGCGCAGGCGCTGCCGGTGTTCAGCGGCAACGCCCAAGCGAGCGGTGGCGCAGGTGGCCTTCCGGTGATCCGCACCCTTGGGCCGGACCTGGTGACGGTCGACCTCAATGCGCGGCGGACGATCATCGACTGGACGAGCTTCAACCTCGCGCCGGGCGAAACGGTCTCCTACGCCTCGTTCCTCAACCAGAACATCGTGCTGAACCGGGTGGCGAATGGCCCGATCAACATCAATGGTCTGATCAGTTCGGCGCTGAGCGATACGTTCCCCCTTACCCAACCGGTGACGCCTGGCGGCAATGTCTGGTTCTTTTCGCCTCAGGGGGTGATCTTCGGGCCCAACGCCCGGTTCGTCGGGGGCGCCATGCTGGCCACCAGCGCGGCGGTGAACACGACACAGTTCCTAAACGAAAACGTCTTCGGGATGGACTTCACCGGGACCGGCAACGGAGGGCCTGTCACCGTCGCGGCCGGGGCCTCGTTCACCGGACTCGGACACCTGGCGCTCATCGCGCCGGTGGTGACGACCGCAGCGGGATCGGTGTTCAACGCTGGGGATCGGGGCACCGTCTTCTACGGCGGCGTGGACAGCTACCGCATCAACTTTGTGGCCCAGCCGAACGACGACCTCGCGTTCTTCGACTTCATCGTGCCGGCCGGCGTTGCGGGAGGCTCGGCCGCGGCGACGCCGCTGAACCTCGCGGGGTCGAGCACCGGCGGAAACGTCATGTTGGCCGCGATCAGCCGCTCAGGCCTGGGTGGCCTGCTGATCAATGCTCCGGGTCTTCTGACGGCGGCTTCGTCGGTCAACAATTTCGGCCAGGTGATCCTTTCGACCGGCCGCAACATCATCAACACGCGCATCGAGACGCCGGTGGCCGGCGCCCAGACCGGCGATGCGCGGGTCGGAACCATCGACGCAAGCGGTAATGTGGGCATCGCCCTGACCGGCGCCAGCGGGGCCGGCAACCTGACCGCCGATCGCATTCGGGCGGGGCAGCTGGTGTTCATTGCGGCCAACAACATGACGCTCGGCCCGGGCGGGGTTTCGACCGGCGACCGGAATATCAACCTCGGCAACCTGTCGCTGAATGTCAGCGGCGTCGTGAACATCCCCGTGGTGACGGCGCGGACCGACATCGACATTTTCAGCACCCAGTACCAGTTCAACGGCTCCAACGACCTCGGGCCGGCGCCTGTAATCCGATTGGGGACTGTGAACGCCGGCGGCGCCTTCAATCTCACGATCTCACGGACCACCGACATCACGTCGCTGACCACCGGCGGAGATGCGCGGGTGTTCGCCAGCGGCGCGATCAATGTGGGTCGGGCTTCGAACGGAGGGCTGCTCCGGATCGGGACCAACGACGCCATCACGCTGGGCCAGGCAACGGCGCGTGACTTCGACATCCGCTCGCTCTTTGGGGTCACGGCCAACGCCCTTACCGCCGCGACCAGCATTTTTGTTGGCACGGGTGGACCAGGGACGCTGGCTTCGGTGAGCGGCGCCTCGCTTCGATTTGAAACGCCGACAGCGCAACTGGGGACCGCGACCATCTCGGGCGACGCCGTCGTCCGCGCCAACGAGTTCAACCTGACCGGCGCGCTGACGGCGGCGAACTTCACCCTGGAAGCGGCGAATGGCGCCCTGAGCGTCGGCGGATCCGGAGCCGGACTGACCGATGCCGAGTTCCAGCGCATCCGGGTTACCGGCGCGGTCAATCTATACGGCGGGGTGACGATCCCGACCGTCAACGTGCCGACCCCGGTCTATGACGATGTGACGATGTTGGATCTCTCTGTGGATCCGACGCGGGTTCCCCGGCTGAACGTGTTTGCGCACAACTCGCGCAATGTACGCGTCCGGGGGACTGTGCGGCCGACAGCCACGGGCGGGGCGGTTCGCATCGGGGATGCGACGGCGAACAGCATCTGGCTGCCGGATCAGATCGGGATCAGCGGGTCGCTGGGCTCGGCGAGCGGTGATGCGCTCCTGGGCTTCACCGATGTGCGGGCGTTCGGGTCGGTGGAACTTCGGGCGCGGCGCAATGTCATGCTCGGCTCGACCCGGTTCCTTGACCTGGTGGACGACACGGACCCTGCGGCCATCGACATCGCGGCTGGGCTGCCGTTGGGCGTGGCGCCGCTGCCGGATGAGGTTGGCCGACTGTTTGTCGTGTCCGGCTCGCTGACCATGGGCGCCAGTGAGCGGATCGTGCAGCAGAACACAGGAGCGCTCGGCGAGGAACGCGGCTTCTACCTGACTGGTGAAGGTGTCTCGCCGACCGCGCCGATCCTGAGCGTCGGCGGGGCGCAGGTGGTCGATTTGTTCGGAACGCTGAGGGTCGGCGAGGTGCTGCTCTCG
>NZ_JBILUK010000297.1:0-3333 GCF_044371015.1 Phenylobacterium sp. | reverse complement strand
AGCGTGTTGGTGTTGCCCTGTTCGATCGCCAGCAGCATTGGCGCGCCTCAGCCCTCTCCGAAAAAGACGTCACCGGCGGTGATGCGCTCGATCGCCCCGTCGTCCCGGCGGAGCTTTAGCGCACCATCGGCGTCGAGTCCCTCGGCGACGCCCCAGATCTCGCGATTGGGCAGGCGCGCCAGGCATCTCTCGCCCAGTCCCTGTGCGCGCAGCGTCCAGCCCTCTGCGATGGGCGCGAAGCCCCGTTTGTCCCACTCGGCGCGCCAGCGCTCAAACGACCGGGCCAGCACCTCAAGAGACGCGCCTGGAGCCGGCGGCGGGCCACTCATGTGCTCGGCGAACGCCGTGGCAGGACGTTCGACGTCATTGGGAGCATGGGCAAGGTTTACGCCCACGCCTACGGCGAGCCAGAGCCCCCCACCTTGGCGGGTGCCGGATTCGACGAGGATGCCAACGGCTTTGCGGCCGTGCACCAGCACGTCATTGGGCCATTTGAGGCGCGCCGCCCCGGTTCCCAGACAGGCATCCGCAAGATCGCAGGCCGCCAGCGCCGCCACGAACGAGAGCTGCGCAGCTTCCGCAGGCGGACGATCGGTTGCCATCAGGAGCGTCGCAGCGAGGTTGCCCCGCCCCGTCGACCAGGTACGGCCACGACGGCCGCGTCCCGCTGTCTGTTCGGTCGCCGTGATCCAGACTGGCCCGATCTCACCGCGTTCGCCCCGCCGGCGCGCCTCCGCGTTGGTGGAATCGATCGTGTCGTAGGCCTCGATCGGCGGATGGTTGGCGTCCAATCCTAAGCCAGTCCGAAAGCCTGGGCGGCGCGTTCCGCCAGCGGGTCAAGCCAGGTCAAAGCCACCAGCACCAATGGGAAGGCGAACAGCGCCGAAGCCACCGCGATGGTCCGAGCCTCGACCGGCGGCGCGTCCGTCGCTCCAGGGCTGGCGTCGAACCACATCACCTTGATCAGCCGCAGATAGTAGAAGGCCGCCACCACGGAACCGATCAGACCCAGCACGGCCGGAACCCACAGCCCGGCGTCGATCGCCGCCTGGAACACATAGATCTTGGCCCAGAAGCCCGAGAACGGCGGCAAACCCAGAGCCGACAAGGCGAACACGGTCATCGCCAGCGCCAGCACCGGCCGCTCCTTGATCAGTCCCGCCATGTCGTCGAGGCTCTCCATCGACCGACCCTCGCGAGACAACGCGGTGAGGCAGGCGAAGAAGCCCGTCACGTCGATCATGTACAGCACCATGAACATCAGCATGGCCTGCAGGCCTTCGCTGGTGCCCGATGCAAGACCCAGCACCGCATAGCCCACATTGGCGATCGAAGAGTAGGCCCAGAGCCGCTTGAGGTTCTTCTGTACGAGGCCGCCGAAGGCGCCGACCGCCACCGAGATCAGCGCCAGCGCGATCAGCACCTGCTGCCATTGCCCGGCCGCGGCCGGGAACGCATCGGCGATGACGCGGGCGAACAGCACCATAGCCGCCAGCTTGGGCGCGGCCGCAAAGAAGGCCACCACCGGCGTCGGCGCACCCTCGTAAACGTCTGGAGTCCACATGTGGAATGGCGCGGCCGAGACCTTGAAGGCCAGGCCACAGATCACGAAGATCAGGCCGAAAAGCAGACCCGTGTCCACCTTGGCCCCGGCGACCGCCGCGATCTCAGTGAACACCGTCGAGCCGGCGAAGCCATAGACCAGGCTGGAGCCATAGAGCAGCAGACCCGACGACAACGCGCCCAGCACGAAATACTTCAGTCCGGCTTCAGACGCCTTTGCGTTGTCGCGATGCATCGCCGCCATGACGTAGAGCGCCAGCGACGACAGCTCGACGCCCACATAAAGCGCGATCAGGTCGCCGGCCGAAACCATCATCCCCATGCCGAGGGCCGACAGCAGGATCAGCACCGGATGCTCGAACACCTTCACGCCGCGCTTCTCGAACCACGGCTGCGCCAGCGGGATCGCTACGGCCGAGGCGAGATAGATCGCCACCTTGGCGAACACCGCAGCCGCGTCGGCCACCAGGGCGCCCCCGAACGCCACGCCGAGCGGCTGGGTTGCGGCCACGCCTGCAGCCGCCAGCAAGGCGACGACTGCGCCGGCGCCGACCAGGCGGGTCCGCGAGGGCGCGAAGGCGCCCGCCACCAGAAGCGCCATGGCGCTCAGCGCCAGGATCAGCTCCGGGCCGGCCAGCGATAGGCTTTGGGCCAGAGAAAGATTGGGGGAGAGTGTCATCGTGGCTCCCCTACCCGCCGATGGCCGCCTGATAGACCCGCACAAGCTGGTCTACCGAGGCCTGGGTGACATCAAAGACGATGTTGGGCTGGACGCCCATGTAAAGCGTGGCGATCACCAGCGGCGCGAACACCGCGATCTCGCGCCAGTTCAGATCGGTGATCTCCGCCAGCTTGGGATTGGTGATCGTTCCGAACACCACGCGGCGATAGAGCGTCAGCATATAGACGGCTGAGAGGATCACGCCGGATGCGGCGGCGACCGCCGTCCAGGTCGAGATCTGATAGACCCCGGTCATGGCCATGATCTCGCCCACGAAGCCTGATGTGCCCGGCAGGCCGACATTGCCCATCGTGAACAGCATGAAGATCGCCGCATACATCGGCATCCGCGTCACCAGCCCCCCGTAGAAGTCGATGTCGCGGGTGTGCATGCGGTCATAGATCACGCCGACGCAAAGGAAGAGCGCGCCCGAGATCACGCCGTGGCTTAGCATCTGGTAGATTGCGCCCTGCTCGCCGGCCGCATTGCCGGAGAAGATGCCCATGGTCACGAGACCCATGTGCGCCACTGAGGAATAGGCGATCAGCTTCTTCACGTCGGTCTGCCGGAAGGCCACCAGCGAGGTGTAGACCACCGCGATCGCGCTCAACGCCAGGACCATCGGTGTGAAGAATTCCGAGGCGTCGGGGAACATCGGCAGGCTGAACCGCAGGAAACCGTAACCGCCCATTTTCAGCAGGATGCCCGCCAGGATCACCGAGCCCGCGGTCGGCGCTTCGACGTGCGCATCGGGCAGCCAGGTGTGAACCGGCCACATCGGCATCTTCACCGCGAAGGAGGCGAAGAAGGCGAGCCATAGCCAGGTCTGGGCCTCAGGGCTGAAGGCGTACTGCATCAGCTCCGGGATCGAACTCGTGCCGCTCGACCCGATCATGAACAGGATCGCCGCCAGCATCAGCACCGAGCCGAGCAGCGTGTAGAGGAAGAACTTGAAGGCCGCGTAGACCCGCCGCGCCCCACCCCAGATGCCGATGATCAAGAACATCGGCACCAGGCCAAATTCGAAGAAGATGTAGAACAGCACCAGG
>NZ_JBILUK010000088.1:0-12126 GCF_044371015.1 Phenylobacterium sp. | reverse complement strand
TGCCGGACGGGGCCTGGGCGACGTCGCCCTCCGCCCAGCCGATCAGCCGTTCGTAGGCGGGCTTCATGTGGCCGGTGAGCGCCACCTTCGCCTCGTCGAGCAGGGCCTGCGCCTCGGCGGGCGAGACGCTCCCGGCCGCAGAGAGCCTGGCGACTTTGGCCTTGGCGTCGGACCAGAGCGGGGAGTCCGCCCCCTCGGCAAAGGGCGCCCCGGCGATAAGCCGCCGGCTCTCGGCGATGAGGCGCTCATACCGGAAGCGCGGCATGCGGATCCCTTCGGCGCTCGCCGCAGCGGCCCGCTCCCGGGCCTGGTCCATGGCCGCGCCCAGCGCCCTCAAGCGGGCGTTGTAGGCCCTCATGTCAGCCGACGTGATGACCAGATGTGAATTGATCAGGAACGCGGGCAGGCTCGAGTGCGGGCTGCTGCGTCCGAAGACCAGCCCTTGGCGTCGGAATTTCCAGGTCAGCTCAGCAGCGTCGAGTTCCTGGTCCCACATGTCGAAACTAATCCGACCCTCGGGCGACAGCTGGTCCCGCCGGTAGCCCGCCTTCATCCGCGCGACGCTGCCGCGACGCCAATCCAGCGCCTCCCGTTCACCGGCCTCGCTTTGATCGCTCAGTCGATCCTCACCGGACCTCACGCCTAGAGTGGTCGAGGCTTCCGGGTTGAGCCTGAGCGACTCGCGGAACTCCTGATCGAGGAAGGCGTTGAAGCGTGTCGTCAGGTCGGTCGGCGCCGGACTTGCGGCAGTCTGGGCGGCGACCGGCAAGGGCGCGGCGAGCACAAGCGCAGCCGCAGACGTTGCAAGCGCCAAGGCGCCGAGCACGGAGAGGTGGCGGACCCGAAGCATACGCCACTACGCCATGGCCCGGCGTCGCGCTCAAGCGAGGAGCAGCCTCCCTGGCGAACATGCCACAGGTTGGCGTCGGACCAGCGGCCCTACACCACCCGGTCGGCCAGCATCTTCTTCACCTCGGCGATGGCCTTGGCGGGGTTGAGGCCCTTGGGGCAGACCTGGGCGCAGTTCATGATGGTGTGGCAGCGGTAGAGCTTGAAGGGGTCTTCCAGGTCGTCCAGCCGGTCGCCCGTCGCTTCGTCTCGGCTGTCGATGATCCAGCGATAGGCGTGCAGCAGGGCGGCGGGGCCGAGATACTTCTCCTGGTTCCACCAGTAGCTCGGGCAACTGGTCGAGCAGCAGGCGCAGAGAATGCACTCATAGAGGCCGTCGAGCTTTTCGCGGTCTTCCGGCGACTGCTTCCACTCGGTGCGCGGCTCCGGCGTCTCGGTCTGGAGCCAGGGCTGCACCGAGGCGTACTGGGCGTAGAAGAGGGTGAGGTCCGGCACCAGGTCCTTGACCACTGGCATGTGCGGCAGCGGGCTGATCGAGACCTTATCGCCTGGGCATTCCTCGTGGCCGTGGATGCAGGCCAGCGTATTCCGTCCGGCGATGTTCATGGCGCACGAGCCGCAGATACCCTCGCGGCATGAGCGGCGGAAAGTGAGCGTGGGGTCGATGTGGGTCTTGATGTGGATCAGCACGTCCAGGACCATCGGCCCGCATTGGCTGACATCGACTTCATAGGTGTCCCAGCGCGGATTGGCGCCGGCGTCGGGATCGTAGCGATAGACCTTGAAGGTCTTCACCTTGCCCGAGCCCGCCGGGGCCTTGTGGTGCTTGCCGCCGGTGACCTTGGAGTTCTTCGGAAGGGTGAGCTGGACCATGGCGTCTTGTTCCTTCCGACCTAGTAGACCCGCGCCTTGGGCGGGAACGGGGCGATGTCGTTGGTCATGGTGAAGTCATGCACCGGGCGGTAGTCGATCTTCACCTTGCCGGATGCGTCATCGAACCAGGTGAGCGTGTGCTTCATCCAGGCCTTGTCGTCACGATCCGGATAGTCCTCGTGGGCGTGGGCGCCGCGGCTCTCCTTGCGGTTCTCCGCGCCGACCACGGTGACCAGCGCCTGGCCGATCAGGTTGTCGAGCTCCAGAGTCTCCATCAGGTCGGAGTTCCAGATCATCGAGCGGTCGCTGACCTTGAGGTCGGGCCGCTTGGCGTTGACCGCTTCCATTCGCTTGACGCCGGACTTGAGCGCATCGGCGGTGCGATAGACGGCCGCGTCCTCCTGCATCGCCATCTGCATTTCCAGCCGCAGCTCGGCCGTGGACGTGCCGCCGTCAGCGTGGCGGAAGCGATCCAGGCGGGCCAGATGCCCATCGGTCATGGCGGGCTTGAGCTCGGGCTGCGTCGCGCCCGCCTTGATCGTATCGGCCGCGCGTAAGGCGGCTGACCGGCCGAACACCACCAGATCGATCAGCGAATTGGAACCCAGACGGTTGGCGCCGTGCACCGAGACGCAGGCGGCCTCGCCGACCGCCATGAGGCCGGGCACCACCTTGTCGGGATCCTTACCGGCCTTGGTGACGACCTCTGAGTAGAAGTTCGTGGGGATGCCGCCCATGTTGTAGTGGACGGTCGGGAGCACCGGAATCGGCTCCTTGGTCACGTCGACGCCAGCGAAGATCTTGGCGCTCTCCGAGATCCCCGGCAGGCGCTCGGCCAGGATCTTGGGATCCAGATGGTCGAGGTGCAGGAAGATGTGATCCTTCTTCGGTCCCACACCGCGGCCTTCGCGGATCTCCATGGTCATGGCGCGGCTGACCATGTCGCGCGGCGCCAGGTCTTTCACGGTGGGCGCATAGCGCTCCATGAACCGCTCGCCCTGGGAGTTTGTAAGGTAGCCCCCCTCGCCACGGGCGCCCTCGGTGATCAGGCAGCCCGAGCCATAGATGCCGGTCGGGTGGAACTGCACGAACTCCATGTCCTGCAGCGGCAGGCCGGCGCGCAGCGTCATGCCGCCGCCGTCGCCGGTGCAGGTATGGGCCGAGGTGGCCGAGAAGTAGGCGCGGCCGTAGCCGCCGGTGGCCAGGATCACCAGCTGAGCCTGGAAGCGGTGCAGCGTGCCGTCGTCGAGCTTCCAGGCGGTGACGCCCCGGCAGACGCCCTCATCCATGATCAGATCAAGGGCGAAATACTCGATGAAGAACTCGGTCGAGTGCGCGAGGCTCTGGCCGTACATGGTGTGCAGCATGGCGTGACCGGTGCGGTCGGCCGCCGCGCAGGTGCGCTGGATCGGCGCCTCGCCATAGTTCTTGGTCATGCCGCCGAAGGCGCGCTGGTAGATCTTGCCGTCCGACGTACGACTGAACGGAACGCCCCAGTGCTCCAGTTCGTAGACCGCCGCCGGCGCGTTCCGGCAGAGGTATTCGATGGCGTCCTGGTCGCCCAGCCAGTCAGACCCCTTGACGGTGTCGTACATGTGCCAGCGCCAGTCATCCTCGCCCATATTGCCGAGCGAGGCGGAGATCCCGCCCTGCGCCGCCACCGTGTGCGACCGGGTCGGGAACACCTTGGTGATGCAGGCGGTCTTCAGGCCAGCCTGCGCGCAACCCAGCGCGGCGCGCAGGCCCGAGCCGCCCGCGCCCACGACGACGACATCAAATCGGTGATCGATGAATTCATAGGAGGCCATATCGGTTCTAAGCGCCTCCCAGCGCGACCTTGAGGATGGAGAAAATGGCGAGCGCCCCGGCCAGTCCGCAGAGGAACAGGTTGGCGAGCAGAGCGGCGGCCTTGCTGAGGTGGCTGTAGACGTAGTCCTCGATGATCACCCGGACGCCCTGCTGCATGTGGCTGAACGAAACCGCGAGGGTCAGGATGAGGAGGGTGGCGTTGACCGGCTGGCGCACCCAGGCGACCGCGCCGTCATAGTCGAGGCCGGCCAGCAGGATAACGCTGTAGGCGCCCCAGATCACTAGCGGGACCAGCGCTGCGGCGCCGACCCGCTCTGACAGCCAGTGGGTCACGCCGTGCTTGGCCGAGCCCAGGCCCCGCGCCTGGGAAAGCGGTGTGCGGAAGCTCATGCCAGCGCTCCGGTCATGTAGGCGATGATCCAGGCCGCGGCGGTGGCGGCCAGGGTGAAGCCGAACACGCCATAGGCCGAGGCGTTGGCGCTGGGGAGATCCAGTCCATGGCCCAGATCCCAGATCAGATGCCGGACCCCGTTGCCCAGGTGGTAGAACACCGAAAGCGTCATACCCAGCATCACCAGCCGGCCGAGCGGCGAGCCGAGCAGGCCCATCACCATCGCATAGGCGTCAGGCCCGCTGGCCAACGCCACAGCCCAGACCGCGACCATCAGGGCCCCTGCATAGAGACCCACGCCGGTCACCCGGTGCAGGATCGAGGTCAGCATGGTCACATGCCAGCGCCACACCTGAAGATGCGGCGACATCGGACGGTCTGCCGGTCCGCGTGGAACGGTTGTCATGGCGTGTTGCTCGCCTCCCCAAATCCCCAGAACGGCACTCTTGAACCCCAAGCCCTGAGTGTCAACGAAACTGCCGCGCCTGCGTTGTTGCGCTTGACGCGAGGCTTCGCACAGCATGAAGTATCAAGCGCCCTCGCAGGGACGCAATGCGCAAATCGCCGAGGTTTGCTTCGCGAAAGACGAAGGATGCGCTTCGATCTCACAGACCTCAGGCTGTTTCGCGACGTGGCGGATGCGGGCTCCATAACGGCCGGCGCGGAACGCAGTGCGTTGGCGCTGGCTGCGGCGTCCACGCGTATCCGCCAGATGGAGGCCGACCTGGGCGCGGCGCTGCTGACCCGGTCACGCGCCGGCGTGGCGCTGACGCCGGCTGGACACACCCTTCTCAAGCATGCCCGGCTGGTGTTGTCGCAGACCGCCCGCATGCGAGAGGACCTGGCCGCGTTCGCCGGCGGCCTTTCCGGTGAGGTCCGGCTTCTGGCCAACACCAACGCCCTGACGGAATTCCTGCCGGAACCGCTCAGCCTGTTCCTCGCCGCCCACCCGCAGGTCAACGTCGATCTGGAGGAGCGGCTGTCCGACGAGATCGTCGGCCTGATCGCCGAGGGCGTCGGCGACATCGGCATCGTCGCCGGCACCGTCGATGTCGGCCGTCTGCAGACCTATCCGTTTCGCTCCGACCGGTTCGTGGTGGTGGCGGCGCAGAACCATCCGCTGGCCGCGCGATCCCGGATGGCGTTTGCCGAGGTGCTGGACTTCGACATCGTCGGGCTGGAACGCTCAAGCTCCCTGCAACGGTTTCTGACCGGCAAGGCCGCCCGCGAGGGCCGCCCCCTGAAGGCGCGCATCCAGCTACGCAGCTTCGATGCGGTCTGCCGGCTGGTGGCCGCCGGCGTCGGCGTCGGCGTGGTCCCCCAGACCACGGCCCACCGCGCCGCCCAGACCATGGCCCTGGCGGTCATCGAGCTGACCGACGACTGGGCGCTCCGCGAACTCACCATCGTGGTCAGGGCCGATGAGGTGTTGCGGCCCTACGCCCAGGCGCTGGTGGAGAGCTTGCGGGCTGGATAGCTGGTGGTAACTCCGGTCGCAGCCGGAGGCGAGCCCGGGGGGCTCGACGCAGGCGGACCGGACGCCGAGGCCGACCCCGCGTCATGCAGGGCGGACGGTCGCGTTCAGCAGCCCGGGCAGGAAGAACAAGGGCCAGACCGCCAACGCCAGGTTCGGCAGATACCAGGCTGGATCGAACTCACCGAGAATGGTCCAGTAACCGATCGCCATCAGGCCGGCGACGAAGGTCAGGCAGAGTGAGATCATGGCCATTGGCCGCCAGCGAGGATCTCCGGCCGTCGACAGTCTGACAGCCGCGATCCCGGTGATCGAGAACAGGACGTCCAAGGGCAGGAACGACCAGTTCCAGGCAAACACGCGAGGCTGATCGAAGTCAGCGTACATCATGCTGGGCGGCATTTGAAAAACGCCGAGCAAATGAAGCAAGGACGCAGCCCAGTATGTCAAAAACAATATGTCGGTAATCAGGAGTAAGGTCTTCAGCCGTTTGCTCATGCCGTTTTGGGTTTGGCTCACTTCGCATCCCCCGCGATATGTTCAGAAGATTCTGGTTCGTCGGCTCGACCCGGGACCGCTTCAAGGCGGCTAAGGCGCATGACTGCGCGATCAATGACCGAGCGAGCCGCCGCCTGTTCCCGCGCAAGCGTCGCTCGCGGGGCAAGGGCAAGCCGCAATCCCAAGCCATCGACCAGGCTCAACAGTTCAGCGGACGCAGCCCCTGAAGTCGCGGCGCCTGCCACCAGCGGCGCCACGAGCGCCTCCAGGAGGTCTCGCCATTCCGCGACACGTTCTTCATTCTCGCGGCGAAGTCGCGGATTGCCGACGGCTTCCCCCCAGAAGGCCAGCCAGACCCGCCATTCGCGGAGACGCGCAGCATCGAACGGCAGAGCCTCGTCGAGCACGGCCGATAGTCTCGCGCGATCGGACCGCGGAGCTGCAACTGCTCGCCGCATCCGGGCGCCGGCCGCGAAGTGCGCGGCGCGCAATGCCTCGACAAGCAGCGCCTCGCGGTCGAAGAAATAATGAGTGAGCGCGCCAGTCGTCACGCCCGCCGCCGAGGCCACTCGGCGAAGCGTCGCGGCGCCAAGGCCTTCCTCAGCGATGACATCCCAGCTTGCCGTTACAAACCCGGCGCGCCGCTCCTCATGATCTACAACCTTGGGCATTCCGCCGCCTTTTGACGTATCGCATGTTATGTAACATTTGTTATGTCAAACAACAGGCCGTTCGGTCAAGAGCGCCGCGCGTGCAATTACGGTGACAGTTGCAATTACGGTGACAGTTGCAATTACGGTGACAGATGCAATTACGGTGACAGTTGCAATTACGGTGACAGTTGCAATTACGGTGACAGTTGCAATTACGGTGACAGTTGCAATTACGGTGACAGTTGCAATTACGGTGACAGTTGCAATTACGGTGACAGTTGCAATAACCCCTAAGTTTCCAAAGCTTGGTCCGCCGCCTGAGATTAGGGGTTATTGCAACTGTCACCGTAATTCGATGTTCACCCGCTCCGTCGTGTCATCGAGAATGGCCGGGTCGATGGTGACCACGCCGAAACTCCAGCCCGCAAACTCGGGGCGATCACGCAGGGTCCCCAGATCACTCGGTGGCGGCAGGGCGCCGCCGGCGTCGAGGGTGGCGTCGATCCAGGCCGCCGCCGCCTCCTCCACGCCGCTCATCGCCTCGTCCAGGGTGTCGCCCGCCAAAAAGCACCCCGGCAGATCCGGAACAACGACACCAAAGGCCTGATCGGCGTGGCCGGGCTCGATGGCGACGGGATAGCGCATGGTCATCTCCTGAAGCCCTACCGCTCCTCCAGCCACCCCGCCGAGCGCATCTCCTGCAGCCGGGACGCCGTGCGTTCAAACTCGAAGGCGCCGTCGCCCTCCGGATAAAGCTTCGCGGGCTCGGCTTCGGCCAGCATGACCAGATGGGTGCGCGCTTCGTAGAGGGCGTCGATCAGGATCACGAATCGGCGTGCGGCCTCGCGCCGGTCGGGCGTCAGGCGCGGCACCTGCTCGAGGAACACGGTATGAAAGCGTTCGGCGATGGCGACATAGTCGTTAGGACCCAACGCCACGTTGCAGAGCTCGTCGAAATCGGCGCGCAACAGTCCGCCCGCCGCCTTGGAAAAATGGAGCTTGCGGCCGAGCACCTCGAGGGTCTCGCCGTCTTCGGCCTCGGGGCCCAGCATGTCGGCCCAGAGCGCGCGGGCGTTACGGATGTTATCGGGATCGATGGGCGAGAACCAGACGCCGGCGGCCCGCAACCGGTCCAGGCGATAGTCGTGCGGTCCGGCGATCGTCACCACCTCGGCGCGGGCCTTGAGAAGCGCAATGAAGGGCAGGAACAGCTGGCGATTGATGCCATTGCGATAGAGATCGTCCGGCAGCCGGTTGGAGGTCGCCACCAGGGTCACGCCGCGTCCGAACAACGCCTCGAACAACCGGCCCAGGATCATAGCGTCGGCGATATCGGTAACCTGGAACTCGTCAAAGCACAGCAGGCGGGCCTCGCGCGCGATCACGTCGGCGACCGGCGGAATCGGATCATCGCCCTTGTGCTGGCCAAAGCGCGCCTTGCGCGCCGCCGCGTCGCCCTTGCGCCAGGCGTCTATCAGCCGGTGCACCTCGCCCATGAACACGTGAAAGTGGGTGCGGCGCTTCAGCGGTTCAGGCGCGGTTTCGTGAAACAGATCCATCAGCATGGACTTGCCCCGCCCCACCGGACCAATGAGGTAGACCCCGCGCGGGCCCGGCGCGGGTTTGCGGAACAGCCCCGCCAGCCCGGATGGACGCGCCGCGGTGAGCTCGCTTTCCAGCCGGATCAACGGCGCGAGCGCCGCAGCCTGTGCGGGATCAGGCCGGATCGCGCCCGAGGCGACGCGGGCGTCGTAAGCGGCGCGGAGAGCAGAGGTCATGGAGCGGGTTTGAGCCCCAGGTCCTTACGGACAAAGCGATAGGTCTCGCGCTTCTCGCAGGCGCAGGCGCGCATCCTCCCCTTTTCGTCCCACCAGACCAGCAGCGGATAGGCGAAGTTGACGCCGTTATCCTTGAGCAGCGGGCGGAGCTCATCGACCAGCTTGCGGCCGGCCTCGACCACGGCGGTGCGCGCCATGTCGCCATCGACCGGAGGCAGGCCAGGCGCCGTCCAGGCGGTGGGCGGCACCTTCATCCAGCGCTCCTGCAGCGCCCAGTCGCGGGTGAGCCAAAGCTGGGCCACGGTGGCGCGTTCGGCCGGCGTGGACTTGGCCAGTCCGTTCACGTCCCGACGGGCCACCTGGATGAGCCGGGTATCGACCCCCGCGGCGTGCAGGTCGGGGTACTGCTCGGCCTTGAAGCGGATGCAGTCGGGACAGGAGCGGAACGAGACCATGTAGAGCCGCTTGTCCTTCAGCCCCGGCGAGACCCAGCCCGCAGTCTCCAGCAGTTGGGTGATCTCCTCCTGGTGCTTGGTGATCGTCTTGGGCCGCCAGCGCAGGTCGTAGTGCCAGAGCGCCCAGCCCCCGGCGCCGGCGGCGGTCAGGATGACGAGTAGAAGGACGATCAGGCGAAAGCGGGTCATGTCCGTAGACCTCAGCGCATGGTGGGGATGACGAAGGCGCTATCCTCGACTGCGCCTTCCGGCCAGCGGGCCGTGATGGTCTTGATCTTGGTCCAGAACCGGATGCCCTCCATGCCGTGCTGGTTGGCGTCGCCGAAGGCTGAGCGCTTCCAGCCGCCGAAGGTGTGGTAGGCGACTGGCACCGGGATCGGCACGTTGATGCCCACCATCCCGACATTGACCCTGCTGGCGAACTCGCGGGCCGCGCGCCCGTTGCGCGTGAAGATGGCCACGCCGTTGCCGTACTGATGGGATGACGGCAGATCGAGCGCTTCTTCGAAGCTCTCTGCTCTTACGATCTGCAGGACCGGCCCGAAGATTTCTTCCTGATAGGTCTTCATGCGGGGCTTCACCTGGTCGAACAGGCTGGGGCCGATAAAGAAGCCCTGCTCGTAGCCCTGCAGCTTGAAGTCGCGACCGTCGACCACCAGCTCGGCGCCTTCATCGACGCCGGTCTGGATGTAGCCGGCGATCTTGTCCCGGTGGGCTTGAGACACCACCGGTCCATACTGGGCGGCGGGATCGGTCGAGGTTCCGACCTTGAGCGTTTCGAGCTCGGCCAGCACCCGCTCGCGCACTTCGTCCGCGGTCTTGCGGCCGACGGGAACGACCACCGGCAACGCCATGCATCGTTCGCCGGCCGAACCGTAGGCCGCGCCGATGATGTCCTTGGTGGCCTGCTCCAGGTCGGCGTCCGGCAGGATGATCCCGTGGTTCTTGGCCCCGCCCATGGCCTGCACCCGCTTTCCGGCCGCGGTGCCGCGCGAATAGACGTAGTGGGCGATGTCGGAGGAGCCGACAAAACTCACCGCCCGGATGTCCGGGTGATCAAGGATGGCGTCCACAGCGATCTTGTCGCCGTGAACGACGTTCAAGACGCCCGCCAGGTCCAGACCGATGGCGGCGCCCGCCTCCATCATCAGCTCGGCCAGCCGCACCGGGACGGTCGGATCCTTTTCACTCGGCTTGAGGATGAAGGTGTTCCCCACAGCGATGGAGACTCCGAACATCCACATCGGGATCATGGCCGGGAAGTTGAACGGGGTGATGCCCGCGCAAACACCAAGCGGCTGGCGCATCGAATAGACGTCGATCCCGGGTCCGGCGCCCTCGGTGTACTCACCCTTCAGCGCATGCGGGATGCCGCAGGCGAACTCGATAACCTCAAGGCCTCGCTGGATGTCGCCGTTGCTGTCAGCGATCACCTTGCCGTGCTCGGAGGAGAGGATCTCGGCCAGCTCGCTCATGCGGGCTTCCACCAGCCGCTTGAACTCGAACATCACCCGCGCCCGGCGCTGGGGATTGACGCTGGCCCAGGGGCCCTGCGCCTTCAGGGCCGAGGCGACCGCCGCATCTAGTTCAGCCGCCGTGGCCAGAGCCACACGGGCCTGCACCTCGCCGGTGTTGGGGTTGAACACCTCGCCGTAGCGGCCGCTGGTCCCGGCGACCGAAGCGCCGCCGATGAAGTGGGAAATCTCTCGCATGCCTCTGTTCTTAGAGGCCGCGCGCGCCTCAGGCCAGACTCAGGCCAACCGTTGGGCGATCCATAGGTAGAGCGGAATGCCGACGATGATGTTGAACGGGAACGTCACACCGAGCGACAGCGGCAGATAGACGCCGGCATCGGCGCGCGGCAGGGCTAGGCTCATGGCCGCGGGCACGGCGATGTAGGAAGCGCTCGCCGCAAGAATCGCCATCATCGCCCAGTTGCCGTGCGGCACGCCCAGAAGCGCGCAGAGGCCGAGCGCGGCGCTCATGCTGATCAGCGGCATGGCGATGCCGAAAACCACCATGCCGGGGGTCAGCTTGTTGGCGCTCATCAGCCGGCGAACCGCCACCAGGCCCATCTCCAATAGGAACAGGCAGAGGATCCCCTGGAACAGCGGGTTCACGAACACATCGATCTTGGCGAGACCCCGATCGCCGGTGATTGCGCCGATCACGAAGGCGCCGAGCAACAGCACCACCGTTCCGTTCAGCAGCACCTCGCGCAGCACTTCACCCATCGGCGCCCGCTGCTCGCGGTTGCCGCCGCGGCCGGCCAACATCAGCCCCGAAACGATCGCGGGCGTCTCCATTACGGCCACGATGGCGGCCATGTAGGCGGCATAGGGAACGCCCTGGCCTCGCAGGTACTCGCTGGCCGCCGCGAAGGTAACCGCCGAGACCGATCCGTAATGCGCCGCCGTCGCCGCCCGGGTCGAGCGATCGAGCTTGGGGAACAGGCTCAGGATGCCGAACGCCACCACCGGGAGTCCGAAACTGAGGATCAGCGCAGTCAGGGCGCTGACCAGGAAGTCCGGCGTGAGCCCGGCCTTGGCAGCCTCTACTCCGCCTTTGAAGCCGATGCAGAGCATCAGGTAGAGGGCCATGGTCTTGACCACGCCCTCGGGGATCGAGAGGTCCGATTTCGCAAACCCCGCCAGCATGCCCAACACGAAGAACAGCACCGCCGGCTGAAGCAGGTTGCCGGTCGCGAGCGCGAGAATGTCCATGGAGCCCCCCGGCGAATGTGCGGCGTGGGTCTAGGTGTGTGCTTTCAATTGCAGAAATTGGGAATGGTGGCGACGATCATTTCATTCGCTAATGATTATCGTCGTAACCAGCCTGCCCATGGCCACCCGTGGCCTCCGGGCTCTGAAGCCTTGGCTGGGCGGTGACCGGCTGTCGGACCGGGCGTCCGCGCCCGAACCAGAAAGTCGGGGCTTAGCGTCCTGAGGAGAGGACCGGCGATGCGGCGCAGGCCCCTCAGTTCGCGCCCTCGAGCAGCCGCCGCGCGATCACCTGGGCCTGGATCTCGCCCGCGCCCTCGAAGATGTTGAGAATCCGCGCGTCAGCCAGCACGCGACTGACCGGCTGCTCGACCGCGAAACCGGTTCCCCCGTGGATCTGCACCGCGCTGTCGGCCGCCGCCCAGGCGATGCGCGCGGCGGTGAGTTTGGCCATGCCGGCCTCCAGGTCACAGCGGCGGCCTTCGTCCTTGGCGGCGGCGGCGAACCAGGCCAGGCGGCGAGCTCCCAAGAGTTCAGCAGCCATCATCGCCAGCTTGTTGGCCACGCGGGGGAAGCGCACCAGCGGCTCGCCGAATTGGCGGCGCTGCAGGGCGTAGTCCAAGGCC
>NZ_JBILUK010000087.1:0-12137 GCF_044371015.1 Phenylobacterium sp. | reverse complement strand
GTCGCGACGGCCAATGTCAGGAGGGCGAGATACGGCTTCATGCGGGCAAGGAGCCCCACTGCAATCCAACCCGCCTCCCCCGTTTGGGGGCATGAGAAACGAGAAAGGGCCGGAGGTCGCCCCCCGGCCCTTTCCGAACTACAGAAGCGTCGATCCGACGCCGCCAGACTACTTGATCTGAACGGTCGCGCCGGCCTCGGTCAGCTTCTTGGCGACGTCTTCGGCTGCCTGCTTGGAAACGTTCTCGACGACGTTCTGCGGGGCGCCTTCGACGAGGTCCTTGGCTTCCTTCAGGCCGAGGTCCGGACGGACGCCGCGGACTTCCTTGATCACGTTGATCTTCTTGTCGCCGCCGGCGGTCAGCACGACGGTGAACTCGGTCTGCTCTTCGGCAGCTTCGGCCGGAGCCGCAGCGGCCGGGCCGGCGGCGGCGACGGCCACCGGCGCGGCGGCGGAAACGCCCCACTTTTCTTCCAGCAGCTTGGAGAGCTCGGCGGCTTCCAGGACGGTCAGGGCGGACAGGTCGTCCACCAGCTTTTCGAGATTGGCCATGTTGTCAGTTCCTTGGATGTGAGGGTTGTCGGGGAAATTGATCCGATCTGGATCAGGCGGCGTCCTTGGTCGCGTAGGCGTTCACCACGCGGGCAAGCTGGCCGGCCGGGGCCTGCAGCACGCCGGCGATCTTGGTCGCGGGCGCTTGCAGTAGGCCGATGAGCTTGGCGCGGAGCTGGTCCAGCGACGGCAGGGTGGCGAGAGCCGTCACCGAAGCCTTGTCCAGCACCTGTTGACCCATGAAGCCGCCGATGACGCTGAACTTGTCGTTGTCCTTGGCGTACTGGGTCGCAACCTTGGCGGCGGACACCGGGTCTGCCGCGAACGCGATGGCCACCGGACCCTTGAAGAGGGCGTCGCCCGCTTCACCGATCGAGCCGCCGAGCGCCTTCTGGGCCAGGGTGTTCTTCACCACCTGAATGCGGGCGCCTTCGGTGCGAAGGCGGCCCCGCAGATCGGTCATCTCCGCAACGGTCAGACCCATATAGTGGGTCACGACCACGGCGCCGGACTCCGCGAAAACGCCCTTCAGCGCTTCGATGGCGTCCTGCTTTTGAGCGCGGTCCATTGCGGTCTCCATACTCAGGTTCCGCACACGCGAGAGTGCGTGCACGGGTAGCAACCTGTCCGATGTGGAAAGCCGCAGGTCCGTCGCCCATCCGCAAAGCGGTGGGTGTAAGGAACCGTCATCTTCCCGTCTCCCTGCGCCTGGGGGACGGCCATCCCCCGCGTTACGGCCCCCGGCGACCCCGGCGGCTGCACAGTTCTTGGACAGGAGGGCGTCGTCCGAGGGACTTCGCCGTCCACGCCGCCTCCTCACGGAGCCGACGAAGCGCGGGCCATTACAGGAAGGTGGTCGGGAGTTCAACCGCTGAAGCCGTACTTCCCTGTCGGCGCTCCGCACCATAGGCTCTGCCGCATGATCGAGATGTTCTTCGACTGCTCCAGCCCTTGGACCTATCTGGCGTTCCATAACATTCAGCCGATGGCCGCCGAACTGGGCGTCACGATCCGCTGGCGGCCGTTCATGGTCGGCGGCGTCTTCAACACCGTGAACCCGAGCGTCTACGAGGGCCGCAAGGCCCCGGTGCCGCTCAAGGCGCGCTACTCTGGCAAGGACCTCCAGGACTGGGCGCGGCTCGCCGGCCTGAAGATCAAGATGCCGCCCAGCGTCTTCCCGGTGAACAGCGTCAAGGTCATGCGCGGCTGTCTCGTGTTAGAGCCTCAGGGCAAACTGATCCCGTTCGCCACCGCCGCCTTCGAGGCCTACTGGACCCATGACCGCGACATCTCGCGCGACGATGTGGTCGCCGACATCTGCGCCGCTTCCGGCGTAGACGCCGCGGCTCTCTTCGACGCTATCTCGCGCCAGGAGATCAAGGACGCCCTCCACGCCAACACCGCCGAACTCATCCAGCGCGGGGGCTTCGGCTCCCCCACCATCTTCGTCGGAGGCGATGACATGTATTTCGGCAACGACCGCCTGCCGCTGGTCCGCGCCGCCGTGGAACGGGCGCTTGCCAATCGGGACTGAGTCCTAGGCTCTCGCCCTCAGAACCCCTCCGCCAGTTCCCGACAGGGCGTCTTCGGATCGTACCAGCTCGCGCCGTCCGACCGCCAGATGTGCCACTGCTCGACCACCTCAACCGGCGTATCCAGACACCCCAGCCGCAGCATGACGACCGGCTTCTCCGCCCGCTCCACCACGACCTGAGACCCGCAGGCGCTGCAGAAGCACCGAAACTTGCCCGGCGAAGATTCGTACCGGCTCAGCCGATCTTCGCCCCGCACCCAGCGAAACGCCGCCTTGGGAACCGTCCCGATGCTGGAAAACGCCGCGCCATGCGCCTTGCGACAGGTCTGGCAGTGGCAGTGGGCAATCCCGCTCAGCTCGGCATCGGCTTCGTAGGCCACCGCGCCGCATAGACAGCTGCCGCGCAGCATCGCCTCAGGCCCGCTCGAACACCGCCGCGATCCCCTGCCCGCCCCCGCAGCACATGGTCTCAAGACCATACTTGCCGTCTCGGCGATGCAGTTCACGAAGCAGGTTGGCCAGGATCCGCCCACCGGTCGCGCCGATCGGGTGGCCCAGCGAAATCCCCGAGCCGTTGACGTTCAGCCGGTCGCGCTCATCCCAACCCCAGCCCTTCAGCACCGCCAGAACCTGCGGCGCGAACGCCTCGTTGAGCTCCACCAGGTCGATGTCGTCCCAGGTCAGGCCCGTGCGGTCGAACAGCCGCTTCACCGCCGGCACCGGTCCGATCCCCATGCGCGAGGGTTCACAGCCCGCCGCCGCCCAACTGACAAACCAGCCCATCGGGTCGAGGTTCAGTTCCGCCAGCTTGTCCTCGGCCACCACCAGACAGGCGGCGGCGGCGTCGTTCTGCTGGCTCGCGTTGCCGGCGGTCACCACGCCGCCCTTCTCGATGGCGGGCAGCTTGCCCAGGCTCTCGGCGGTCGCGTCGGCGCGCACGCCTTCATCCTTGGCGAAGATGATCGGGTCGCCCTTCCGCTGCTTGATCGAGACCGGCACCAGCTCGTCGTCGAACTTGCCCTCGGCCCACGCCCTGGCCGCCCGCTTGTGGCTCTCGGCGGCGTACTCGTCAGAAGCCTCGCGGCTGATCTGATAATCGCGCGCCAGATTGTCGGCCGTCTCGATCATGCCCGAGATCACGCCGAACCGCTCAATGGGCTGGCTCATCACACGGCCGCGCGCCAGCCGGTCGTGCATCGTGACGGAGCCCGCCCGCGCGCCCTTGCGCATGTCGTTCGTGTAGTACTCGGCGTTCGACATGCTCTCGACGCCGCCGGCGATCACCACGTCGGCCACGCCGGTCTGGACCATCATCGCCGCATCGATCACCGCCTGCAGACCCGATCCGCAGCGCCGGTCCAGCTGATAGCCGGGCACCTCGATGGGCAGGTCGGCCGCCAACAGCGACCAGCGGGCGATGCAGGGCGCCTCGGCCGAGCCATAGCCCTGCGCAAAGATCACGTCGTCGATCCGCATCGGATCGATCTTGGTCCGCTCCACCAGCGCGCGCAGCACAACGGCGCCGAGTTCGCCCGCCGGAATGTCTGAGAGCGCGCCCAGGTACTTGCCGACGGCGGTGCGGATGGGGCTGACGATGGCGGCGCGTCTCACGGGCGTTGTCCTCGCTAAGGTTTGATCGCGTCCTGGGGCCGATCAGCCGCCGCCGTCAAGGGCTCCTCAGCCAACCCAGGCGGGCGCGCGCTTCTCCATCCAGGCTTTCACGCCTTCCTTGTAGTCGGGCTCGCGCGCCATCTGTTCCAGCAAAGCCTCGGCGGCGCGCACCGAGGAGGCCGCGTCGCGATGCAGATCGCGATAGATCTGGCGCTTCGTTTCCCGTGCTGATCCGGGCGCAATCGTCGCGAACTGGCGCGCATAGGCCATCACCTCGTCCATCAGCCTCTCGACCGGCGCGATCCGGTTCAGGAAGCCCATGGCCATCGCCTCCTCGGCGGTGAACACGCGGCTGGAGAGCAGGATGTCGTTGGCGTGGGTCAGCCCCACGATGCGCGGCAACACCCAGGAAAGCCCGAACTCGGCCGGAAAGTTGAACCGTCCGTGCGCCGCGGTGAACTTGGCGCCCGGAACGCAGAAACGCAGGTCCGCGAACGCCGCCAGCACCAGCCCCACGCCCGCCGCCGCCCCGTTGATCGCTGCGATGATCGGCTTCCCGACCCCAAAGTGATAGGCGAAGCTCGCGTCGAACGCCGGATCGACGCCATAGCCCGGCTCGGCGATGTCCTCAGGCGTGCCCGGATCATACCCGCCCTTGGCGGAGTGCCCCTCCAGCGCCTGGAGGTCGGCGCCCGCGCAGAAGGCCTGCCCGTCCGGATCGCCGGTCACCACGATCACCCTCACGGCAGGGTCGCGATCCGCTTCTCGCAGGATCCAGCGGTACTCAGTGTGCATACGCCCGGTCCAGGCGTTGCGGCGCTTCGGACGCGCCAGGGTGACGACGGCGATCCCGTCGGTGATCTCGTAGCGGGTGGCTTTCAGGTCCATCAGGTCACTCTGAACCGCAGGATCGGCCCATTCCAGTCGTCATTGTCGAGATCGAGTTCCTCGACAGGTCCATCGCACAAATCGGCCGCCACAGTTCGCCAGAACGACAGCGCCTCCCTATTGCGCCTGGCCACAGCCACCTCCCACTGACCTGGCCGAGGCGCAATCGCCGCCCGCGCCGCGGCGCGACCCACGCCGCTGCGTCGATGCTTGCGCAGCACGAAGAACTCGGAGACCGCGAAGTCGACCGGCCGTCCGGAGTGACTAAAGGCGTTGATCAACACGAACCCGGCGATGCGCCCCTCGGTGCGGATCAGGTAGGCGCGCCGATCCGGTTCCGTCCAATAGCTGTCGAGATGCGGATAGGCCTCAAACCGCCCATCTTCGCCAACCTCGCCGCGCTCAAGCCCCACCCACTGCTCGGTGAAATCGTAGGTGTAGAGCTGGAAGAGATTGGCCAACGTCTCCCGTTGGTCGGATCGGGCGCGCTCAAGCGCGACGGTCGGCATCTCCGGCATCCTAGAACGAAAAACGGCGCGAGGTCGCCCTCGCGCCGCCTTCACAAATCCGGCTCAGGCCTCAGACCCCGATCGAACCCTGGTCCACCCGGAAGCCCGGCCCCATCGTCGAGGAGAGGCTGATCTTCTTGATGTAGGTGCCCTTGGCGCCCGAGGGCTTGGCCTTGTTCAGCGCGTCGATCATCGCCTTCACGTTGATGGCCAGCGCCTCTTCCGAGAAGCTCGCCTTGCCGATGCCGGCGTGGATGATGCCGGTCTTCTCGGTGCGGAACTCGATCGAGCCGCCCTTGGCGTCCTTCACGGCCTGGGCCACGTTGGGCGTCACGGTGCCGACGCGCGGGTTCGGCATCAGGCCGCGCGGGCCCAGAACCTTACCTAGACGCCCCACCAGGGCCATCATGTCGGGCGTGGCGATCACGCGGTCGAAGTCCATGAACCCGCCCTGAATGCGCTCCACCAGGTCTTCGGCGCCGACGATCTCGGCCCCAGCGGCGGTGGCTTCGGCGGCCTTGGCGTCCTTGGCGATGACTGCGACGCGCACGTCGCGACCGGTGCCGGAGGGCAGCGCCACAACGCCGCGGACCTGCTGGTCGGCGTGACGCGGGTCGACGCCCAGGTTGACCGCGATTTCGATGCTCTCGTCGAACTTGGCCTTGGCGTTAGCCTTCACCAGCTTGACGGCGTCGGCAAGGGCGTGGGTGGCGGTCGTATCGCCGGTCCAGGCCTGAATGCGCTTGGGTTGCTTAGCCATGGTCTCAGGCCTCCACAATCTGCAGGCCCATCGAGCGCGCGGAGCCCTCGATGATCTTGGCGGCGGCCTCAACGTCGTTGGCGTTGAGGTCCTTCATCTTCTTCTCGGCGATCTCGACCAGCTGGGCGCGGGTGATCTTGCCGGCGCTGTCGCGGCCAGGCGCCTTAGAGCCCGACTTCAGGCCCACGGCCTGCTTGATGAAGTAGCTCGCCGGCGGCGTCTTGGTGACGAAGGTGAACGACTTGTCCTGATAGACCGTGATCACGGTCGGCAGCGGCGTTCCCTTCGCTTCCTTTTCGGTGCGCGCGTTGAACTCCTTGCAGAAGCCCATGATGTTGACGCCGCGCTGGCCCAGCGCCGGCCCGATGGGCGGCGAAGGCGTGGCGGAGCCCGCAGGCACCTGCAGTTTGATATAGCCCAAGATCTTCTTGGCCATTGACTGTCTCCAAGCGGCGACCAGCTAAGGACGCCTATGTGGCCGTGGTGCGGGCAGCCCCTCCCACGGATTTGATTTCGAAACCAGGCGAGCCCGGCGCGAAGGCGCGGCGTTTATCAGGCGCGAGCCTCATCCGCAACTCCAGCGCTCAGGCGACCGTCCATTCGACGGGCCGAGTGTCGTGAGGCCTGCGACCGACCAGGCTCGCTTGTAGCATCCGCCCGCCTGACTGGGCCTGGCGAACCTGCTCCCATGTTATCAATCGCAGACTCGCCTTGATCCGATTGACGTAGCCTTCCCGGTTGGCGGCCTTCCATGACAGATACACGAAGCGGTCGGCGACGGACCCGGAGGCTGCGGGCCCGCTGAACACCGGGCGCGTTTCGTCGGGTCCCGGCCTAACGCTGAGTTCGAAGTCAAACGCCAACCCACCATCAGCGGTGAGGCGACCAGGAACGATTTCCTGCTTGGTCGTCTGAAGGCCAAATAGAAATGGCTCGCCGGTGTCGTGGATCGGCGGTGAGCCGTCATGAAGCAATCGCAGTCGGACCTTGTCCGCCGCCATGATCCTAGCTGACCTTCTCCACCTGGGCGTATTCCAGCTCGACCGGGGTCGCGCGGCCGAAGATCGAAACCGTAACGCGCAGGCGCGTCCGCTCCTCGTCCACCTGTTCGACGCTGCCGTTGAAGCTGGCGAACGGCCCGTCCGTCACCCGCACTTGCTCGCCGATCTCGAAGCTGATGGTCGGCTTCGGCCGTTCAACGCCTTCTTCGATCGCGCCGACGATGCGCTGGACTTCCTTTTCAGACACCGGGATCGGCTTGGAGCCGCTGCCCAGGAATCCCGTCACCTTCGGGGTGTTCTTGATCAGGTGATAGGCTTCGTCCGTCAGCTCCATCTTCACCAGGACATAGCCCGGGAAGAACTTGCGCTCGGCGTTGATCTTCCGGCCGCGCCGGATCTCCACCACATCCTCGGTCGGCACCAGGATCTCGGAGAACTCGTCCTCCAGACCGTGGTTTTTGGCCTGCTCGCGGATCGACTCGGCCACCTTCTTCTCGAAGTTCGAGTAGGCGTGGACGATGTACCACTTGTGGCGGGGGTTGCCCTTGGGGGCGGAGACGGCAGCTTCAGACATGATCAGTTCCCGGCATTCGCCAGTTGCAACAGTTGGGTGACGGCGAAGCGAAGGATGAAATCGACGATCCAGAAGAAGATCGCCGCCAGCACCACCATGATCGCCACCATCACCGAGGTGATCCAGGTTTCACGCCGGCTCGTCCAGGTGATCTTGCGCCCTTCGGCCCGCACTTCACGGAAGAAGCGCGGGATACCGCGGACGAACTCGATGAACCCGGCCTTCTTTTTCGCGCCCTCGACAGAGCCGCCGCCGCCACCGCCGCCTGGCGTCGCCAGCACGGCCGCCGTCTTGGCGGCGCGGTCGCGCATTGCGGTCGGGGACTTTCCAGGTTTCCGGGCCATTCGGCGGTTCAAGCTCTCGTCTGGAGCGGCGAGTTGACCCCGCGCTCCGGTTCATCCTGCATCATCATATAGGGCGTGGCAGGAGTGGAGGGACTCGAACCCCCGGCCCTCGGTTTTGGAGACCGATGCTCTACCAGCTGAGCTACACTCCTAGTCGCCCCCGCCCGGGCCCGTCTCATCCGCCGCTTCCGGAACCGCTGGCAGCGGTCGTCCGCCCCAAGGGCGGCTGGAAACGATGGACTCCACGATGTCAGGGCAGGAGGCGAGCCTATGACCCAACCCGCCCGCGAATTCAAGGTCCACGCTGTCCACGCCAGCCCGGCCGGTGCTTCGGGCTCAAGCGAGGTCCTCGGACTCATAGAAAGGTCGGATCTCCAGCTCGCTTGGGCCCGGCATCGGATTCGGACAGCGCTTCGCCCAGGAGACCGCCTCGTCCATGTCAGCCACCTCCCAGAGCCAGAACCCGGCCACCAGTTCACGCGTCGCGGCGAAAGGCCCGTCGATCACAGTTCGACTGGCGCCGTCGAACGCCACCCGCTTGCCAAATGACGAGGGCTTCAGGCCATCGCCGCTGCGCATCACGCCAGCCGCTTCCAGTTCGGCGTTGAAACGGCCCATCGCCTCCATCATCGCCTGTTCCTCTGGCGTGCCCTTGAAGCCCGCCTCGCTGTCTTCGGTCGCCTTCACCAGCACCATCACCCGCATTCGAATGCTCCACGCTTCTGGCCGCCACGGCGTCCAGTCTAAACCAAGGGTTAAGCGACGCGCGCGCTAGTCGATCCTTGAGGAGACTCTTCCATGTCCGACCGCGCCCTGCCCGCCTCCGTCTCGGCGATCGCGCTGGAAACCGCCGCTCAGGCCACACCCGCGCGTCTTTCGGCCGACGCCATCGGCCGGGCCGGCGAAGCCGGCGCGTTGGCGCAGCTTACGGCCGCCATGGCTGAGCTCAAGGCCATGTCCGTCCGGCCGCTTCTCCAGCGGGCGGTCGATGCGCTTCAGGCCGAACAGATCGGGCCGGCGTTCGAGTGGGTGCGCCAGGCGCTTGAGCGCGATGAGCACTCCGGCTTCGGCTGGTACCTCATGGGCATCGTCCAGGAGCGGCGCGGCGACTTCAGTTCATCCATCCTGGCCTATGAGGCTGCGCTCAAGCTGCTGCCGGAACAGGCCGAAGTCGCCAACGATCTAGGTCGTCTCGCCTATCGGATGGGCCTCAAGCCCCAGGCGGAGAAGCTGTTCCGCCATTTCCTGCGGCAGTACCCCGGCCACGGAGAAGCGCTGAACAACCTCGCCTGCGCCCTGCGCGACCAGCGCCGGTTTGACGAAGCCATCGAGACGCTCCGACCCGCCATCGAGGCTGAACCCGGCTCGGCCCTTCTTTGGAACACCATGGGCACCATCGTCGCCGAGCAGGGCGACTATCCCAACTCCGAGATCTTCCTGACCGAGGCGCTGAACCTCGATCCCGCCTTCTTGAAGGCCCGCTACAACCTGGGCAACGTCCGGCTGGCGCTCGGCGACGCGGCGTCGGCGCTGGAGTGCTGCGACCTCGCGCTCGCCAGCGTCGTCGCCGAAGACGAACGGCAGATGATGCGCCTTTCGCGCTCCACCATCCTCATGGCGCTCGGCCGGCTGGGCGAGGGCTGGGATGAATACGAGGCTCGCCTCGATCCGCAGTTCGCCGACGCGACCCATTTCATGTTTAATCGTCCGCGCTGGACGCCGGGCGCCGATCTTGAGGGGAAGTCGCTTCTCGTCTGCGCCGAGCAGGGACTGGGCGACGAAGTCCTGTTCGCCAACGTTCTGCCGGACGTAATCCAGCGCCTGGGTCCCAGCGGCCGCCTGACTCTGGCGGTCGAGCCGCGACTGGTCGAGCTCTTCCGACGGAGCTTCCCCTCGGCCCGCGTCTTCGCCCATGCAACTCACAATGTCGGCGGCCACACCGTGCGCCACATTCCGGCGTTCCAGGAAGAGCTGCATACGGTCGATCTCTGGGCGCCGATGGGCTCGCTGCTGCGGGAGTTCCGCCGCCAGGTCGCCGATTTTCCGACCGGCGGCGGCTACATCCTCCCGGACCCGGCCCGGGTAGCCCATTGGAAGCAGGTTCTCGACGAACAGGCGCCGCCGGGCCCCAAAATCGGCCTGCTCTGGAAGAGCCTGGTGACAAACAACGCCCGTCATCGGTTCTTTTCGCCGTTCGATGGCTGGAAGCCGATCCTCCGCGTCGAGGGCGCCTGTTTCGTCAATCTGCAGTACGGCGATTGCACAGAGGAACTCGCCGCCGCAGAGCGCGACCTGGGCGTTCGAATCTGGAACCCGCCGGGCATCGATCTCAAGCAGGATCTGGATGAGATCGCCGCCCTCAGTGCGGCCCTGGACTTGGTGATCGGTTTCGCAAACGCCACGCTCAACATCGCCGCCGCAGGCGGCGCGCCCACTTGGCTCATTGTCAGTCCCGGAGCGTGGCCGGTGCTGGGCCAGGATCGCTATCTTTGGTACCCGAGCGCGCGCCTGTTTCCCGCGAAGGCGTTCGGAGACTGGTCGCCGGTGATGGAACGGGTCGCCGACGACCTGACCGATCATCTCAAGACGCTTTGACGCAGACGACGCCGGCGCCATGGCGGTAGCGATCCTTCAGGCCCGCATGAGCTCCACACGGCTGCCCGGCAAGGTGATGAAATGCCTCGCCGGCCGTCCGATGGTCGAGCGACAGATCGAGCGTATCCGCCGCTGCAGGACGCTAAGCCGGATCATCGTCGCCACGAGCACCGACCCGTCCGACGATCCCCTCGCCACTCACCTGGAGAGCCTGGGCGTCGATGTGTTCCGAGGCTCGTTGCTTGATGTGCTCGGCCGCTACATGGGCGCCGCCCGGGCCTTCGCCGTGACCGGTCAGGTCGTACGATTGACCGCCGATTGTCCATTGGCTGATCCGGACGTGATCGACGCCTGCGTCCGGCTGCACGCCCGCCTGGGCGTCGACTACGTCTCCAACGGACGTCAGCCCACCTTCCCACATGGACTGGACGTGGAAGCCTTTGGCCTCGACGCCCTGGAGGCCGCCGAGCGCGAAGCGGTTGACCCCTACGAGCGGGAACACGTCACACCCTTCATCTACCGGCGTCCGGAACGCTTCACCCTCGCCGCCCTCACCCAGGACATCGACGAGAGCCAACTGCGCTGGACGGTCGACACCCCGGAGGATTTCGACTTCGTCGAACGCGTCTATGCGGCGCTCTATGAGGGCAAACCGAACTTCACCTCGGACGATGTTCGGGCGCTGCCCTTCGCGCACTACGGATCGACGGGCTAGATCCCCTCCACCATCGTCCAGTCGAGCGGCGCGCCGCGCGCCAGGTCGCGGCTGGCCCTTCCCGTCAAGACCTGTGGCAGGTGCTTCGGCGGCAGACCCAGGCCGGGTCGGATCGATCGGACGTTGGCGGGAGTCAGCGGCTCCCCTTTGGCGACATCAGCCACGACGTAGAGCGAGCGGCGGTGATCTCGGCTGGACGCCTCCGAACTCACCTCGTCATAGCGCACAGATCCCAACGCCAGCCAGGCGTCGCGACACTCTGTGACCAACCGCTCCAGCTCATGGGGCTCCAGCGAGAAGTCCGAGTCGACTCCGCCCTCCGCCCGGCTGAGGGTGAAGTGTTTCTCGATGAACGAAGCGCCCAGCGCCACCGCCGCGACCGACGCCGTCACCCCCATGGTGTGGTCCGAAAGTCCGACCACGACGCCGTACTGCGCCTTCATGTGCCCAAGCGTGCGAAGGTTCATGTCTGAGAGCGGCGCCGGATAGGCGCTGGTGCAGTGGAGCAGGATCACGCCGCCAGGACCCTGCGCGGCCTCCACCGCCTCGGCGATCTCGTCGGGTGAGGCCAGGCCGGTGGAGAGCACCAGAGGACGACCGTGCGACGCGCAAAGTCGGATGAGCGGCAGGTCGATCAGCTCGAAGGAAGCGATCTTGTACGCCGGCGCATCCAGGCGATGGAGCAGGTCCACCGCAGTCGGATCGAACGGCGAGGAGAAGATCTCAATGCCGATCCCGCGGGCGTGATCAAACAGCCGCTCATGCCAGTCCCACGGCGTGTGCGCCTCCTGGTAGAGTTCGTAGAGACGCCGGCCATCCCAAAGCCCCCCCTTGACCGTGAAGGCCGGGCCGTCGTGGTCGAGGGTGATGGTGTCGGCTGTATAGGTCTGCAGCTTCACCGCGTCTGCGCCTGCGGCTTTGGCCGCGTCGATCAACGCCAGCGCACGGCCGATGTCGCCGTTATGGTTGCCCGACATCTCGGCGACGACGTAGGGCGGCTCCTCAGGACCGATCCGGCGCCCGCCGATGGTCACATGCGGCTCGCTCATCGCAT
>NZ_JBILUK010000296.1:0-3349 GCF_044371015.1 Phenylobacterium sp. | reverse complement strand
CTGGCGGCCGACATGCTGCCGCAGATCACCACGGTTCCGTTCGGCAGCCGGCAGTTCCTGCGTTCAGAAGGCTACAGCCAGGAGTTCCGGCTCACCTCTCCGCTGGAACAACGCTTCAGCTACATCGCCGGGGTGTTCCTGTTTTCCCAAGGGATCACCTACACCACCCGGACCGCCCTGGGTCCTCACGCGAACCGGGTCCTCCCGCCTGCGCCCGGCCGTCGCTTCCAGGTCGGCGACGTATCGTCCTTCTACTACACCCAGGACACCCGAAGCGCCGCCCTATTTGGACAGGGGACATTCCGGGTCACCGACGTGTTCCGCCTCACGGGCGGCCTGCGATATTCCAAAGACAACAAGGACAGCTATCTGATCTCCGACGTGAACCCGACGGCCACGCCGGCGGCCCGGGCCGTGTTTTCGGTCAACCTTCTGGGCGACATCTCCCGCAAGGAAGACAAGGTCACCTGGTCGGCGGGCGCCCAGTACGACGTTGCGCCGGATGTCATGATCTATGCCCTGGCCGCGTCAGGCTACAAGACCGGAGGCTTCAACGCCCGCTCGGCCGCCGCGGGCGTTCCGGTCGAGTTCGGTCCAGAGACCTCGATGACCTACGAGCTGGGGGTCAAGTCGGTGCTGTTCGATCGCAAGCTGATCCTGAACGCCGACATCTATTCGATGAAACTCAGCGACTTCCAGGACTCGGTGCTGAATCCGCTGACGGGCTCGGGATTCATCGTATCAAACGCGGGCGACCGCCGTGTCCGCGGCGTCGAGGCCGATGCGACGCTTCGTCCGATCCAGCCGCTGACCCTGAAGGCGACGTTGTCCTACATGGACTCCGAGTTCACGGACTACAGCGCCGGCCAGTGCAACAATCTGGGCTCGGTGCCGGTCGGCACGCGACCTGGGACCTGTAACTTCACCGGCCTCACCCCGTCGCACAGCCCGGAATGGACCTACAGCCTGGTGGCGCAGTGGGAGGCCCCGCTCGGGGACACCGGTCTCGATTGGTACGTGAACGGTGACCTCAGCTACACGGACTCGAAATTCCAGGAAGCGACGCTGGATCCGCGGTCGTTCCAGCCCTCCGTGACCTTGCTCGGCCTCCGCGCCGGGATCAGTTCGCCCAACGGCTGGCGGTTTTCGGCCTACGGCAAGAACCTGACCGATGAAGCCTACTTTGTGCAGAAGACGCTGCAGCCGCTCAACGCGTTCATCTCCGCGGGCGGCAACGCGCAGGCACAGGGCTTTGTCGGCTGGTACGCGCCGCCGCGGACCTACGGTGTCGAAGCCAGCATGAAGTTCTAGATCTTGCCTGAGGCGAGAGACTGCGCATGTCGCGGTCTCTCCGTTGTTCTAACCCTTGAACGGAGTGGCGTGAAATGCGCGGCATGCGGTTGAAGCTCGCCCTGTCCGCCGTCACCGGCCTGATGGCGTTCGGGATCGCCAGCGCGCCGATGGCGCAGGCGCCCGCGAACGTCCCCGTCGGACGGGTCCAGTATGAGATTGGGCCGCCGCGAGACGTGGTGTGGCAACAGGGTCCGGCCGCACCGCCCAAGACGCGGCGGCAGCCGAACATCATCGTCATCATGGTCGATGACCTCGGCTACAACGACATCACCTTCAACGGCGGCGGCGTCGCGGGCGGCGCCGTGCCGACGCCAAACATCGATTCCATCGGGCGCGGAGGCGCGAACTTCGCCCAAGCCTATTCGGGCCATGGCACCTGCGCGCCATCGCGGGCGGCCCTAATGACCGGCCGCTATCCGACCCGTTACGGTTTCGAGTTCACGCCGGTGAACTTAAGGTTCGCGCGCGAGGTTCGCGCCCACCATTACGGCATCCGAAACCCCGTCTACTTCGCCGACCGCGAGAAGGACATCATCGCCCCTGCCGAAATGGGCGTGCCGACCAGCGAGATCACTCTAGGGCAGCTGTTGCAGGGCGTGGGTTACCACACCATCCAGCTCGGCAAGTGGCATCTGGGTGAATCCCCTCAGTTCCAGCCACAGCGACGCGGCTTCAGCGAGTCGCTCGGATTCACCGGCGGCGGATCGATGTTCCTGCCAAAGACCGATCCTCGGGTGGTCAACTCATTCCAGGGCTTCGACCCGATCGACAACAACCTGTGGAACAGCCTGCAGTTCTATGTGCGCAAGGATGGGGGCGAGGCCTTCCAGCCCAAGAAGCACATGACCGACTACCTGACCGATGAGGCGGTTGCAGCCATCGAGGCCAATCGCAACCGGCCGTTCTTCATGTACCTGGCCTACAACGCGCCGCATACGCCCTTGCAGGCGACGCGCGAGGACTACGACGCCCTGCCTCACATCGCCGACCATCGTATGCGGACCTATGCCGCCATGATCCTGGGCCTGGACCGGGGGGTGGGCCGGGTTCTGCAGGCGCTGCAAGAGCAGGGGATCGACAAGGACACTCTGGTGATCTTCACCAGCGACAACGGCGGCGCCTACTACATCGGGCTTGAAGAGATCAATCGGCCCTTCCGGGGATGGAAACAGACTTTCTTTGAAGGGGGCATTCGCACGCCCCTGTTCATGCGCTGGCCCGCCCGAATCGCTCCGGGAAGCACAGTTCGGGCGCCGGTCTCGCACTTCGATATCTTCGGGACAGCCGTGGGGGCCGCCGGGGCGATGCCGCCTCGCGATCGGAAGATCGATGGGGTTGATCTGATGCCCTTTGTCGAAGGCCGAAAGGCTGGCCGCCCGCACGACCTGCTGTTCTGGCGGACGGGGCCTTATCGCGTGGTCCGGTCTGGTGACTGGAAACTGCAGGTCACGGAGCGGCCCGCCAAGGACTGGCTCTATGACCTATCGAACGACCCGACCGAACGGCGCAACCTGGCGCTGGAACGACCGGACAAGGTGGCCGAACTGAAGCGCGACCTGGCCCGCCACGACGCCGAGCAGGCCAAGCCGCTATGGCCGGAACTGGGCCAATCGCCGGTCATGTTGGACCATTCGCTGATCTTCAGCCAGACCGAGAACGACGAGTACGTCTATTGGGGAAACTGAACTCGAATGAATGCGAATTCTCAGACGTTACAATAGTATTTGGATTTGAATTGTCTAAAAGGGCCAGCATACTCTGAGAATGGGAATTAGATCTTTAGAGAAACTCACTCCCCAGAGTCTTTGGTTGCTATTCTTGGTCCGCGGCGAGTGAGGACAGCATGATCGTTCCGCTTGATATCGATCAGGTCCGCCAGGCTGCGGACGCGCATCCGGGGCCGGGCGACGGGCCGTTCACGCTCTACGGCGCCTACGCTTCGTTCTACACCGGCAAGACGCGCAGCTATCTGCGCAAGAAGGGCATCGTCTTTGTT
>NZ_JBILUK010000295.1:0-3383 GCF_044371015.1 Phenylobacterium sp. | reverse complement strand
CCAGAGCCTGACGGAGCGTGTAGGTCCCGCGAAGCGAGACCCGGCCGCCCGCGCCGCAACTGGATGTTCCAAGGATTGAAACATTGGCCTGTAGGCCCAGATCGATCAGCGCCTCGGCATAGGGGCGCGCCGAAACGAAAACGCGCAGGCGCGCGTCAGCTGCATGGGCGGAGCTGGCGATGGACGCCAGCGCCGCGCCACCCAATAGCACCGGCAAGGTCAGGCCGAGCCTGATGATGTGACGCCCTCAGCGGCTCCCCGACGCAGGATCGCGCCGAAGGACAATGCCAGCTTCGGAAGGTAGCGCGCTGACCGGAACCAGCAAGGCCAGACGACGAATGACCGAGCGCTGATCGTCGAGAACCAGGACGCCGGAAATCGGCGCTTCGGCCAGCGAGGGATCGGCGAGCCGTATGGGGGTGGCGAACTGCTGATTGAGATCGGCCACCACCTGGCGAAGCGGGGCGCCGCGATAGACCAGGCGTCCGGATGTCCAAGCGCCCACCTCGGCCGTCTCGACAGCGCCGACCTGAGCCTCGGCGGCCCCTTCAGCGCGCGCGAAGTTCTGGCCAGGGCGGAGGCGGTAAGCCTTGCCTTCTGAGCCGGCCGTCGGGCGGACCTCGACAGCTCCGCGCGCGACGCTGACGGCGACCTGGCCATCAAGCCGGCGGACATCGAAGCGGGTGCCCAGAACACGGACCGTCCGATCGCCGGCGGCGACGGTGAAGGGGCGACTGGCGTCGTGGGCGACATCGAACAGCGCCTGGCCCTGCGTCAAAGCCACATCCCGACTGTCGCCATCCAGGCGCACCGTGAGGCGCGTGCCGCCATTGAGCACAATACTGGAGCCATCGGCGAGTTCGACTGTGCGACGCTCACCCTTGGAGGTTTCGTAGGCGACGGCGGTCGGCGCGACCAGCTGGGGCCCGAGAACAACGGCCAAGGCGGCGGCGGCGGCCATAGCGCCCATCCCGCCGACGGCTCGGCGCGTGTAGTCTGGCGCCGGCGCGCGGCGGCGGGACAACGCAGCGGTCACGCGGCCGCGATCGGCGGCATAGGCGCGAGAAACGGAAAGGGCGTCGTCGAACGCCAAGGGGTTTTCGGGCGACGCGCAAAGCCAAGCGTCGAAGCCGGCCGCTTCCAACTCAGGCAGGTCGCCGGACTCCAGGCGCACGACCCACGCGGCCGCAGCATCGCGGCGAGCGTCCTCATCGTTGCGCAGGAGAGCGATCATCGAACCTTCCACGACGGACGCTGGCGGAATCCGTCACTCACTATAGACGTCACCGATGGACGTTGCCCCCACGTCGCCCTGAACGCGAATTGCGTGCTCATGAACTCAACCTTGAGGTGAGGGTCTTGAGCGCAGCGGAGACGTGCTTTTCCACTGCCTTGACCGAGATGCCCATGATGCGGGCGGTCTCTGCGTGGCTATGGCCTTCAAGCTTATGCAATCGGAAGGCGCGTTGCATCTGCGGCGGAAGCGCCGCGACGGCGTCGACCAGTTGCGAAAGGCGCTGACGGGCAGCGACGGCGCGGTCGGCGGGCGCATCATCGGAGACATCCTCGTCGCCCAGGCTAGCATGTGCGATCGTCCGCCAGGCCCCGTCGCGGGCCAGCGACCGGCTCTCGCCGCGAGCGCGGTCGAGCATGACATTGGTGGCGATGCGATAAATCAGCGCGACCGGATTCTCGGCGGTGATCGAGAGGTCACGCCCAGCCAGCTTGACATAGAGTTCCTGCGCCAGATCTTCGGCCAGGGCGGGCGAGCCGGTGCGGGCGGTATAGAAGCGGACAAGATTGGCGCGCCGCTCGAGGTAGATCTCGAGCAGAGGATCTGTGGCCCGTTTCGCCCCCGGATCAGTCCTCGCAGTCACGTTCACCCAAGGCTCCCGGCGAGGCGAATCAGGATCAAGACAGCGCACGCCATGTCCGATCCGCTCCCAGTCCTGGCCAGACATGCCCCATTCCCGCGTGCGCGCCAACGCCGAGCGGTGAGGCCCTGCGACGATTCGAGCGTCACAATTCTATGTGGCGCCGCGAAATTGGGCGAAAATCCCCTGCGGCAAAGCGAAGCTGGCGCAACGTCACCCTCGTACAAGCCAAATGTGGCCCGTGGTATGCATAGGCGCGTTCGATCACTATGTGGGGCCGCAACATCGGGTGGCGTGGGGACCCCGATTGTGCCGTTCTGGTTTCAAGGAGCCGTCCTAGATGAGCCTTAAGACCGTCCCGGGACTTGCGCCCGCGCCGACGAAACACGCGCGCCTCTTGAAGTGGGTGGAAGATATGGCCGCCCTGACCCAGCCGGACCGGGTGGTCTGGTGCGATGGTTCGGACGAGGAATGGACGCGGCTGACCGGCGAATTGGTGGCGGCGGGAACGCTGAAACCGCTCAATCAAGAGAAGCGCCCAAATTCTTTCTATGCCGCCTCGGACCCGCGCGACGTCGCCCGGGTGGAGAGCCGGACCTTCATATGTTCGGAGAAGAAGGAAGACGCCGGGCCGACTAACAACTGGCTTGATCCGGCGGAGATGCGTGCGGACCTGACCGACCTGTTCCGCGGCGTGATGCGTGGCCGCACCATGTATGTGGTGCCGTTCTGCATGGGACCGCTGGGCTCGCAGATCAGCCAGATCGGCGTCGAGATCACCGACAGCGCCTATGTGGCCGTGTCGATGAAGATCATGACCCGCATGGGTCAGGGCACCCTAGATATGCTTGGCGAGGACGGCTTCTTCGTGCCGGCGCTGCACTCGGTCGGCATGCCGCTGGTGGACGGGGTGAAGGACGTTCCCTGGCCCTGCAACGAGATCAAGTACATCGTCCACTTCCCCGAGAGCCGGGAAATCTGGTCTTACGGCTCGGGCTATGGCGGCAACGCGCTGCTCGGGAAGAAATGCTTCGCGCTCCGGATCGCCTCGGTGATGGCCCGGGACGAGGGGTGGTTCGCCGAGCACATGCTGATTCTCAAGCTAACCTCGCCGAAGGGCGCCACGAAGTATGTGGCGGCGGCGTTCCCCAGCGCCTGCGGCAAGACAAACATGGCCATGCTTCAGCCGACGCTGAAAGGCTGGAGGGCCGAGACGATCGGCGACGACATCTGCTGGATGCGGTTTGGCGATGATGGGCAGCTTCGTGCGATCAATCCCGAGGCCGGGTTCTTCGGCGTGGCGCCGGGCACGGGCGTAGAGACCAACAAGAACGCGGTCGACGCCCTCTGGGGCAATTCGATCTTCACGAACGTCGCGCTGACCGATGACGGCGACGTGTGGTGGGAAGGCCTGACGGCCCAGCCGCCGGCCCATCTGACCGACTGGAAGGGCAACAGCTGGACGCCAGACAGCAAGGAACCTGCTGCGCATCCGAACGCGCGCTTCAC
>NZ_JBILUK010000085.1:0-12266 GCF_044371015.1 Phenylobacterium sp. | reverse complement strand
GATCCTACTTGAGGATCTTGGTGACGACGCCTGAGCCGACGGTGCGGCCGCCTTCGCGGATGGCGAAGCGCAGGCCCTGGTCCATGGCGATCGGCGTGATCAGCTCGACGTTCAGCTCGGCGTTGTCGCCGGGCATGATCATCTCAACGCCTTCCTTCAGCTTGATGATCCCCGTCACGTCCGTCGTCCGGAAGTAGAACTGCGGACGGTAGTTGGTGAAGAACGGCGTGTGACGGCCACCCTCCTCCTTCGTCAGGATGTAGGCTTCCGCCGTGAACTCCGTGTGCGGCGTGATCGAGCCCGGCTTGCAGAGCACCTGGCCCCGCTCCACGTCCTCCCGCTTGGTGCCCCGCAGCAGCACGCCCACGTTGTCGCCCGCCTGGCCCTGGTCCAGCAGCTTGCGGAACATCTCCACACCCGTGCACGTCGTCTTCTGCACGTCGCGGATGCCCACGATCTCCACTTCCTCGCCGACCTTCACGATGCCCTTCTCGATCCGGCCCGTGACAACGGTCCCGCGACCCGAGATCGAGAACACGTCTTCCACCGGCATCAGGAACGGAAGGTCCACAGGACGCTCCGGCTGCGGAATGTAGGCGTCAACCGCCGCCATCAGCTCCAGGATCTTGCTCTCCCCGATCTCCGGGTTGCGGCCTTCAACCGCCGCCAGCGCAGAACCCTTCACGATCGGAATGTCGTCGCCCGGGAACTCGTAGCCAGACAGAAGCTCGCGAACCTCCATCTCCACCAGCTCAAGCAGCTCCTCGTCATCGACCATATCGACCTTGTTCATGAACACCACCAGCGCCGGAACGCCAACCTGACGCGCCAGAAGGATGTGCTCACGCGTCTGCGGCATCGGACCGTCAGCCGCACTCACCACCAGGATCGCGCCGTCCATCTGCGCCGCACCCGTGATCATGTTCTTCACGTAGTCCGCGTGACCCGGGCAATCCACGTGCGCATAGTGACGGTTGGCCGTCTCATACTCCACGTGCGCCGTGTTGATCGTAATCCCACGCGCCTTCTCTTCCGGCGCCGCGTCAATGTCCGCGTAGCTCATCGCCTTCGCGCCACCCGCCTTCGCCAGCGTCATCGTAATCGCCGCCGTCAACGTCGTCTTCCCATGGTCAACGTGACCAATCGTGCCAATGTTGCAGTGCGGCTTGTTGCGTTCGAACTTCTCTTTGGCCATTTCAAGCTCCAGCCCTGTCCGGGCTTGTCCTCTGTCTAGGGTTGGAAAATCAGGCGTATTTCTTGATCACTTCGTCGGCGACGACTTGCGGCACCGGATCGTAGTGATCGTACTGCATCGTGAACTGCGCGCGGCCCTGTGAGAACGAGCGCAGCGTGTTGATGTAGCCGAACATGTTGGCCAGCGGCACGAAAGCCGTAACCACCTGGGCGTTGCCCCGCGTCTCGGTGCCCTGGATCTGGCCCCGCCGCGAGTTCAGATCACCGATGACGTCGCCCATGTACTCATCAGGCGTCAGCACCTCGACCTTCATGATCGGCTCAAGCAGCTTGGGCGAACCCTTCTCGCGAAGTTCCTTGAACGCCGCGCGGGCGGCGATTTCAAAGGCCAGCACGGAGCTGTCCACATCGTGGTAGCCGCCGTCATACAGCGTGGCCTTGAAGTCGATCAGGGGGAACCCGGCCAGCAGGCCGTTGTCCTTGACCGATTCCAGACCCTTCTGGACGCCGGGCACATATTCCTTCGGAACCGAGCCGCCGACGATCGAGCTCTCGAAAATGAAGCCCGACCCCGGCTCGCCCGGCTCGAACTTGATCTTCACCCGCGCGAACTGGCCCGTACCGCCGGTCTGCTTCTTGTGGGTGTAGTCGATGTCGGCCATGCGGCCGAGGCTCTCGCGATAGGCCACCTGCGGCGCGCCGATATTGGCTTCCACCTTGTAGGTGCGCTTCAGGATGTCGACCTTGATGTCGAGGTGGAGCTCGCCCATCCCCTTCATGATCGTCTGACCTGACTCCTGATCGGTATGGACGGTGAAGGACGGATCCTCCGCCACCATCTTGGCCAGCGCCACGCCCAGCTTCTCCTGGTCCGCCTTCGACTTCGGCTCGATGGCGATCTCGATCACCGGCTCCGGGAAGTTCATCTTCTCCAGGATCACCGGCGACTTCAGTGGATCGCACAGCGTGTCGCCCGTGCGGGTGTCCTTCAGGCCAGCCAGGGCGACGATGTCGCCAGCATGGGCTTCCTTGATGTCTTCCCGGTTGTTGGAATGCATCAGCAGCATGCGGCCGACGCGTTCCTTCTTCTCGCGGGTGGAGTTCAACAGCCCCATGCCCGTCTCCAGCTTGCCCGAATAGATCCGGCAGAAGGTGAGCGAGCCGACGAAGGGGTCGTCCATGATCTTGAACGCCAGGATCGAAAGGGGTTCGTCATCCGACGCATGGCGGACCACAGGCTCTTCGGTCTTGTAATCCAGGCCCGGGGTCGGAGGGATGTCCACCGGCGAAGGCAGATAGTCGACCACCGCGTCGAGCAGGGGCTGAACGCCCTTGTTCTTGAACGCCGAGCCCGCGAGGATCGGGTAGAAGGCGCCGGTCAGCACCGCCTTGCGGAGGCACTTCTTGATCACCTCCTCCGTCGGCTCCTCGCCGGACAGATAGGCCTCCATGGCGTCGTCATCGAGCTCGACCGCGTTCTCGATCATGTAGTTGCGGGCCTCTTCGGCCTCCGCCTTCATGTCAGCCGGGATCTCTTCGTCGTGGTAGTTGGCGCCCAGGCCTTCGCTCTCCCAGACGACCGCCTTCATGCGGACCAGGTCGACCACGCCCTTCAGGCTCGCCTCGGCGCCGATCGGCAACTGGATCGGAACCGCCTTCACGCCCAGGCGCTCGCGGATCGTGCGCAGGCACATTTGGAAATCGGCGCCGATCTTGTCCATCTTGTTGACGAACACGATGCGCGGCACGTTGTAGCGGTCGGCCTGACGCCAGACGGTTTCGGTCTGAGGCTCGACACCCTGGTTGCCGTCCAGCACCGCCACGGCGCCGTCCAGAACCCGCAGGCTCCGCTCCACCTCGATGGTGAAGTCCACGTGGCCGGGGGTGTCGATAATGTTCAGGCGCTTGCCGGCCCAGATCGCGGTCGTCGCGGCCGACGTAATGGTGATGCCGCGCTCCTGCTCCTGCTCCATCCAGTCCATGGTGGCCGCGCCGTCATGGACTTCGCCGATCTTATGGCTCTTGCCCGTGTAGTAGAGAATCCGCTCGGTCGTCGTCGTCTTCCCGGCGTCGATGTGCGCCATGATTCCGAAGTTGCGGTAGTCTTCAATCTTGTGGGAGCGGGCCATGGCGGATGCTCTTCGACAGGGTGAGGATCGGGGAGGCTGAACGAACGGCGCGGGCGGTCTATCCCAAACCGCCCGCGCCGGAAAGCTGACTTGTGGTCGGGCCTACCAGCGGTAGTGCGAGAAGGCCCGGTTGGCTTCGGCCATCTTGTGCGTGTCTTCACGCTTCTTGACGGCGGCGCCACGGTTCGAAGAAGCGTCCAGAAGCTCGCCGGCCAGCTTCTCCGTCATGGTGTTCTCGCCGCGCTTGCGCGCCGCGGTGATCAGCCAGCGGATGGCCAGCGCCTTGCGGCGCTCGGGACGGACTTCAACCGGCACCTGGTAGGTGGCGCCGCCGACCCGGCGGGAACGCACCTCGATGGCCGGAGCCACGTTTTCCAGGGCGGTGTGGAAGGTTTCCAGCGGACCCAGATCCTTACGGCGGGTCTCAAGGATGTCGAGGGCGCCATAGACGATCGTCTCGGCGACGGCCTTCTTGCCCTCGTACATCACGTAATTCATGAACTTGGTGACCACGAGGTCCCCAAATTTGGGATCCGGCAGGACTTCGCGTTTGTCGGCGCGGCGGCGACGGGACATCTCTTCTTTTCCTTACTTGGGCCGCTTGGCGCCGTAGAGCGAACGGCGCTGCTTGCGGTCCTTGACCCCTTGCGTGTCCAGCACGCCGCGCAGGATGTGATAGCGAACACCGGGAAGGTCCTTCACCCGGCCGCCGCGGATCAGCACCACGGAGTGTTCCTGCAGGTTATGGCCCTCACCCGGGATGTAGCACACCGCTTCGATGCCGGTGGTCAGACGAACCTTGGCGACCTTCCGAAGCGCCGAGTTCGGCTTCTTCGGGGTCGTCGTATAGACCCGTGTGCAGACGCCGCGGCGCTGCGGGCAGCCCTTGAGGGCGGGGACCTTGTTCCGCACCGGCTTGTTCTGCCGGGGCTTGCGGATGAGCTGGTTGACTGTCGGCATCTATTCTCGCTTCGTGGAGGCGTGTGCCGTTTGGCCGGAGCGCCTCAGGTTGGGGTCGTCGTGGTCCGTGATTCCGAAGCCGGATATGAAACGCAAAGAAAGCGCCGGCAGACCCGTAAGGCCTCCCGGCGGTCGCGGTTCATCCAAGCCAGGGACTCGCCCGGCCTCGAAAGAGCGCGCTTCATAGTCGGATCGTCCCGCTCCGTCAATCAGCCCGAAGGGTCGCATCTCCGCCGCGTCCGGGTCATGAATTCGCCTTGAGCGCAGGGCCGGTTCGAAGAGAGCGCTCGGGAGGGGGCATGGCCGTGTCGCGGCGGACATCGGCGATTTTCGCGGCGTCGCTTGCAGGGCATGCGGCCTTGGTCGCCCTGCTGCTGCTTCATGCTCCGGAGTTGCGGGTTCCCATCCCGGAGTCCGGTCCGCCGCAGGCCATCATACCGGTGATCATCATCGCCCGGACGCCGACGCCGCCGAACTCCAGCGCAGCCAGCCGCCCGTCGCCCGTTCGCCTGCACCGAAGGCCCCAGCGGTTCGTACTCGAGGACCTTCCCCTCGCCCCGCTGGTTTCGCCGCTGGCCGCGCCGACCACGTCCCGACCGGCGCCGGCGACGTCTGGCCCACGCACCCTGACGGCGCCGCAGGTCGCGGCTGAGCTGGAGAGCAATGTCCGGGCCGCGCTTCGAAGTCGGCTTAACTGCGATAGCCCCACCCTGACCCGCGACGAGCGCGAAGCCTGCCGCCGTCGGTTCGCCGCAGGCGCTCAGGACGCGCCATTCCTGGGACTGGGTGTCGATGCCGCGAAGGCGGCGGACCTCGCCCGCGCCGCAGCCCGGCGCGAGGAGGACTATGCCTATAGCCGATCCAACGCAGCGCCGGTGGGGGTCTCCGGCTCCGGCTACAATGCCGGCGTCATCCAGCGCCCCGGTCAGCCGAACATGGGCATGGGGGCGACCGGTGGAGACCTCGGCCGGATGACGGGCAACGACCGGCCAGAGGCCAAGGCGCCGCTCTGACCCGCTCGATCAGTCAAAGATATCGAAGATGTCGAGCTTCTTCTTCTTTTTCTTATAGTAGTAGTCGTCGTCGTATTTGTAGTGCCCGGCGCGCGGATCAAATGGGTGCCGCTGCCGCCAGGAATCGGGGTCGCGATGGAAATCGCTCACCTCACGGGTGAACCGCTCCCGATCCTGCTGCATCCCCTGACGCTCGTCGCGCGCGCCTTCCAGCAGCTTCTCTAGTTCGCCGCGATCCAGCCACACGCCCCGGCAGGTGGGGCACATGTCGAGATCGACGCCGGAACGGTTCACGTTCTGCATCGAGGCGTTGCAGTTGGGGCAGAGCAAGAGCGGCAAGGCGAAAGTCCTCTGGCGAGTTTTGGGCGATTGCAACGCAAGTGATTGCTCGAGGGAGCTCCTTGGTCGCACGGCGTCGTCAAATCGAGAAGCCATCTCGGATTCGCAATAGGTCCGCCCCCATGGATTACTCGCCAATAGGTGTTGTTCGGCCAATCCCAACCTAGAGTTGGCAACGTCGGAGCGCCGAGATACGCTTAGCACACCTGATTGCGGAGACGTCCTATGCGTGCCTGGATAGTTGCTTTGGTCTCGGTGCCGGCAATGGCCTTAGGGGAACCGGCCCTTGCTGCCAAATTTCGCCTTGACCTGCATCCTAATGGCGAAAACCAAACCGCACGCATGGACGCCGGCATTGAGACGGTAGACAGTCGCATGCCGAAAAGCGCGGTCAAGATTATCCCTTCAGAGGATAAATTCGGAAAGCGTGGCACGCTTACGATTGCGGTGATGAATCTA
Source organism: Phenylobacterium sp. (assembly GCF_044371015.1). Taxonomy (GTDB): domain Bacteria; phylum Pseudomonadota; class Alphaproteobacteria; order Caulobacterales; family Caulobacteraceae; genus Phenylobacterium. The sequence continues at coordinate 6,172 of NZ_JBILUK010000085.1, read as the reverse complement.
AACACGGAACCGGCCAACGTCGGCTCCGAGAGCATCTCCATAACCCTTGGCGACGGGACAAATGTCGCTGTTGTCCCTTACGAGAAATTGCTCAAAGAGAAGAAAAATGAATAAATGTGGGCAGCCATCGCGGTCGGATTGAGTGCAGCTGCAAACAGCTACTCTGCCTCCCAGGCAGGATACAGTTCAGGATCAGCGGCCTTTTCTGGATCTACATATACTCCATACGGACAGACTAGCACGTTCGGAACCACAAATTATTCTGGATACAATGCTGGAACCGCCTACTCGGCGGGCGTCATTGCTCGTTCTGAAAATCAAGCGATGTTTGATAGGATGTCATCACAGATCGAGGCAAACAGGGATGCCCTTAAAACACTCCTTCGGACTACTACCATAGATCCGGGCGACTTTACTGGCGGGCTCGTTACTTTTGAAATTCCAGCCGTTGCTAGGAGAGCGAAAAGTTCTCTACCAGTCAAAATCACGGTCGCATTTGGCGGCGAGTTGCATGAATTTGCGGGAGAGCTGAAGAAGTAACGGCCCGGAATCCCCGGATCAAGTCCGGGGTCCGGGCCGCTCGCATCAGTCCAGCCTTGCCGTTCAGGCGTCGATCGCCTCGGCAGCCGCCGCGTCGGCGATCACCTCCGGCAGCGGCTCCATGGCTTCCTCGCGGCTGGCCGTCAGCGCTTCGTCGCGCTTGGCGGCGATCCGCTGCAGGTTGCGCAGGTAGGAGCCGGTGCCCGCCGGGATCAGACGGCCAACGATCACGTTCTCCTTCAGCCCTTCCAAGGTATCGCTCTTGCCCTGGACGGCCGCCTCGGTGAGCACGCGGGTCGTCTCCTGGAACGACGCCGCCGAAATGAAGCTGCGGGTCTGCAGGCTCGCCTTGGTGATGCCCAGCAGCACAGGCTGAACGATGGCCGGACGGCCCCCGCGCGCTTCGGTCTTGGCGTTCTCGTCCTCCACCTCAAGCTTGTCGAGATGGTCGCCCTTGAGCAGGCCGGTGTCGCCCGGCTCGAGGATCTCCACCTTTTGCAGCATCTGGCGGACGATCACCTCGATGTGCTTATCGTTGATCGGCACGCCCTGCAGTCGGTAGACCTCCTGGATCTCATTGACCAGGAAGTCGGCCAGCGCCTCGATACCCAGGATGCGCAGGATATCGTGCGGATCCGGGTTGCCGTCGATCAGGTATTCGCCCTGGCGGATCACGTCGCCGTCGTGGACCGCGATATGCTTGCCCTTGGGGATCAGGAACTCGACCGCTTCGCCCTCTTCAGGGGTGATCTTGATGCGGCGCTTGTTCTTGTAGTCGCGACCGAACTCGACCCGGCCGTCCATCTCGGCGATGACCGCACAATCCTTCGGCCGACGGGCTTCAAACAGTTCGGCCACCCGGGGCAGACCGCCGGTGATGTCGCGGGTCTTGGCGCTCTCGGTGGGCATCCGGGCGAGAATTTCGCCTGGCTTAACCTCATCGCCGTCGCCGATCGACAGGATCGCCCCCACCGGCAGCAGGTAGCGAGCCTCGCCGCCGTTCGACAGACGCTTGTAGGCGCCGTCCTCGCCGATCACCGCCATGGCCGGACGCAGATCCGAGCCCTTGGAGCTGGCGCGCCAGTCGATGACCACGCGGTTGGAGATGCCCGTCGCCTCGTCGGCCTCCTCGCGGAACGAGAAGTTCTCGACCAGGTCCTCGAACCGAACCTTGCCGCCCACCTCGGTGATGATCGGGGTGGTGTAGGGGTCCCAGGTGGCCAGGCGCTGGCCGCGCTTGACCTTGTCGCCGGCCTTGACCTGCAGTCGCGCGCCGTAGGGCGCCTTGTAAGACTCCCGGTCCTTGCCATCGACCTGAATGGTGATGGTCAGGTTCCGGCTCATCGACACCACCACGCCGTCAGGGGCCACAACCGTGTTGCCGCCTTCCAGCTTCACCACGCCTTCGTTGGTGCTCTCGAAGAACGACTGCTCGGCCACCTGCGCCGTGCCGCCGATGTGGAAGGTCCGCATGGTCAGCTGGGTGCCGGGCTCGCCGATCGACTGCGCGGCGATGACGCCCACAGCCTCACCGATGTTCACCGGCGTGCCGCGGGCCAGGTCGCGACCGTAGCAGGCGCCGCAGACGCCCACCTTGGTTTCGCAGGTCAGCACTGAGCGGATCTTCACCGACTGCACGCCCGCCGCCTCGACCAGGTCGCACATATTCTCGTCGAGATAGGTGTCGGCCGGAACGATCACGTCGTTGGTCCCCGGATCCCGCACATCCTCGGCCGCGAAGCGACCCAGAATACGCTGGCCGAGCGAGACCAGCACGTCGCCGCCTTCGATCACAGCCCGCAGGGTGATGCCCCGTGTGGTGCCGCAGTCTTCCTCGGTGATGATGCTGTCCTGCGCCACGTCGACCAGACGACGAGTCAGGTAGCCCGAGTTGGCCGTCTTCAGAGCGGTATCGGCCAGACCCTTACGGGCGCCGTGCGTAGAGTTGAAGTACTCCTGGACGGTCAGGCCTTCCTTGAAGTTCGAGATGATCGGCGTCTCGATGATCTCGCCGGAGGGCTTGGCCATCAGGCCGCGCATCCCACCCAGCTGCTTCATCTGCGCCTGTGAACCCCGAGCGCCGGAATTGCTCATCATGAAGATGGAGTTGATCTCGGTCTGGCGGCCGTTGACCACAGGCGCCGAGCTCACCTCGGCCATCATCTCCTCGGCCACCTTGTCGGTCGCCTTGGACCAGGCGTCGACCACCTTGTTGTACTTCTCGCCCTTGGTGATCAGGCCGTCCGCGTACTGCTGCTCGTACTCTTCGACCAGCTTGCGGGTTTCTTCGACGATCGGCGCCTTGCGGGCCGGGATGACGATGTCGTCCTTGCCGAAACTGATCCCGGCCTTGGCCGCCTCGCGGAAGCCCAGACCCATGATCTGGTCGGCGAAGATCACCGTCGCCTTCTGACCACAGTGCCGATAGACGGCGTCGATCAGGTTGCCGATCTCCTTCTTGGTGAGGTTCTTTTCCAGAAGGCGGTGCCCGATAGCCGGATTGTGCGGCAGCAGGGCGGCGATCTTCATGCGGCCCGGCGTGGTCTCGATCACCTTGCGGAAGACGTTTCCGTCAGCGTCCATTTCGGTGTGACGAGCGCGGATTTTGGTGTGCAGGGTCACCACGCCGGCATCGAGCGCCTGATCGATTTCGCCCAGATCCGTGAACGCCTTGCCCTCGCCGGGCTCGCCGTCCTTGGCCAGGGACAGGTAGTAGAGCCCCAGCACGATGTCCTGCGACGGCACGATGATCGGCCGACCGTTGGCGGGCGACAGGATATTGTTCGTGCTCATCATCAGCACGCGGGCTTCCAGCTGGGCCTCAAGGCTCAGCGGCACGTGCACGGCCATCTGGTCGCCGTCGAAGTCGGCGTTAAACGCCGCGCAAACCAGCGGGTGCAGCTGGATAGCCTTGCCCTCAATCAGCTTGGGCTCGAACGCCTGAATACCCAGACGGTGAAGGGTCGGCGCGCGGTTCAGCAGCACCGGATGCTCGCGGATCACCTCATCCAGGATATCCCAGACAGCGGGCTGTTCGCGCTCGACCATGCGCTTGGACTGCTTGACCGTGCCCGACAGGCCCTTGGCGTCCAGCCGCGCGTAGATGAACGGCTTGAACAGCTCGAGCGCCATCTTCTTGGGCAGGCCGCACTCGTGCAGTTTGAGCTCCGGCCCCACCACGATGACCGAGCGGCCCGAATAGTCCACGCGCTTGCCGAGCAGGTTCTGACGGAACCGGCCCTGCTTGCCCTTGAGCATATCGGCCAGCGACTTCAGCGGCCGCTTGTTGGCGCCGGTGATCACCCGGCCCCGGCGTCCGTTGTCGAACAGGGCGTCGACCGACTCCTGCAGCATCCGCTTTTCGTTGCGGATGATGATGTCCGGCGCACGAAGCTCCATCAGGCGCTTGAGGCGATTGTTGCGGTTGATCACCCGGCGATAGAGATCGTTCAGGTCCGAGGTCGCGAAGCGACCGCCGTCCAGCGGCACAAGCGGGCGCAGTTCCGGCGGGATCACTGGCACCACAGAGAGCACCATCCACTCCGGCTTGTTGCCGCTTTCGAGGAAACTCTCGATGAGCTTCAGACGCTTGGACGTCTTCTTGAGCTTCATCTCCGAGGTGGTGGTCTTCAGATCCTCGCGCAGCTTCTCGGCTTCCTTGTCGAGCACGATGCCCTTCAGAAGCCCCTGCACCGCCTCGGCGCCGATCTCGGCCGTGAAGCTGTCGTCGCCGAACTCTTCCTGGAAGCGCAGATAATCGTCTTCGTTCAGCAGCTGGTGCTGCTTCAGCGGCGTCAGGCCGGGCTCGGTGACGATGTAGTACTCAAAGTACAGGACCCGCTCGATGTCCTTCAGGGCCATGTCCAGCATCAGCGCGATGCGGCTCGGCAGGCTCTTGAGGAACCAGATGTGGGCCACCGGGCTGGCGAGCTCGATATGGCCCATGCGCTCGCGCCGGACGCGCGCCAAGGTCACCTCGACGCCGCACTTCTCGCAGATGATGCCCTTGTACTTCATGCGCTTGTACTTGCCGCACAGGCACTCGTAGTCCTTGGTCGGGCCAAAGATGCGGGCGCAGAACAGGCCGTCACGTTCCGGCTTGAACGTCCGATAGTTGATGGTTTCCGGCTTCTTGATCTCGCCGAACGACCACGACCGGATCTTTTCCGGCGAGGCCAGCGCAATGCGAATGCGGTCAAAGGTCGGAGCGGCCTGGACCGGATTGAAGATGTTCAGGATTTCCTGGTTCATCTTGGTTCCTTCTGCGGGACGGTTCCCGCGAAATGGTTGGTGTTCGTTCCTCTCCGCCGCTCATCCCGGCGAAGGCCGGGATCCAGTTCGGGGCGCGCTGCCGCGCCGAGGCCGTCCTGGGTCCCGGCCTTCGCCGGGACGAGCGGTGAGCGTTACGAGTTCTCCAGCTCCACGTTCAGGCCCAGAGAACGCATCTCCTTGACCAGCACGTTGAAGCTCTCGGGGATCCCGGCCTCGAAAGTGTCGTCGCCACGGACGATGCTTTCGTAGACCTTGGTTCGACCGGCCACGTCGTCCGATTTCACCGTCAGCATCTCTTGCAGGGTGTAGGCGGCGCCATAGGCTTCCAGAGCCCAGACCTCCATCTCCCCGAAGCGCTGACCGCCGAACTGCGCCTTGCCGCCCAGCGGCTGCTGGGTGACCAGACTGTAGGGGCCGATCGACCGGGCGTGGATCTTATCGTCCACCAGGTGGTGCAGCTTCAGCATGTAGATGTAACCCACCGTCACCGGCCGCTTGAAGCGCTCACCCGACTGACCATCGTAGAGGTACGACTGGCCTGACCGGTCGAGACCGGCCTTCTCCAGCAGGTTCTCGATGTCGTCGATGTGCGCGCCGTCAAACACCGGCGTGGCGAACGGGATACCCTTCGACAGGTTCCGCGCCAGCTCGATAAGTTCCTCGTCGCTGTCCGGCAGCTCCTGGTCCTCGCCGTAGGTTCCCTTCAGGTACTCCACCAGGGCCTTGCGCTGGCCGCCTTGCTGCCAGGCTTCCAGCAGGTTGGCGACCTGCTTGCCCAGTCCGGCCGCGGCCCAGCCCAGGTGCGTCTCGAAGATCTGGCCCACGTTCATCCGGCTCGGCACGCCCAGCGGGTTGAGCACGATGTCGACGCCGGTGCCGTCTTCCAGATAGGGCATGTCCTCGATCGGCAGGATCTTGGAGATCACCCCCTTGTTGCCGTGACGGCCGGCCATCTTGTCGCCCGGCTGCAGCTTGCGCTTCACCGCCACGAACACCTTGACCATCTTCATCACGCCGGGCGGCAGCTCGTCGCCGCGCTGCAGCTTCTCCACCTTGCTGTCGAAGCGCGCCTGCAGGCGGGCCACGGCGGCGTCGAATTCGCGCTTCAGCACCTCGATCTCGGCCATCACCGCGTCGTCCTGCACGCCGATATGGCGCCAGCTGCCGCGCACATGCTCGGCCAGGACCTCCTCGGCGATCACCGTGCCGGCCTTGATGCCCTTGAAGCCGCCGCTGGCCTTCTGGCCCAGCAGCTTCTCGCGCAGCCGGTTCAGGAACGACCGCTCCTGGATCGCGCGCTCGTCGTCGCGGTCCTTGGCCAGACGCTCGATCTCGGCGCGCTCGATCGCCATGGCGCGCT
>NZ_JBILUK010000108.1:0-10554 GCF_044371015.1 Phenylobacterium sp. | reverse complement strand
TCCGGGCCGTGGTGCGGGATGTGCCGATGCCGTCGCGCTACGCCGACGAGGTCTCCAACATCCGCATCGCCCGGATCATCGGGCCCTTTGCTTGGCGCCATGCGCGCAACCTCGCCCAACGGGTCGTGGGCCAGTACTTTGTGCGCGACTTCAACGCCGCCAGCCTTGAGCTGGTGTTCGGCCTGTTCTTCTCGCTGTTCGGCGTCGCCTATGCCCTGAGCTACCTGGCCAATCGAGTGCCCGGCCAGGCCGCCTCGGCGGGCGTGGTCATGCTGGCGGCCCTGCCGGTGATCCTGGGCGCCCAGTTCCTGCTGCAGGCGATAAACTTCGACGTTCTGAACGTGCCCAATCGCCCGATCCACCCCTATCTGGGCGTGCTGCGCGGGCTGGAACCCAAGGCATGAGTCCGAAGGATATCGCGCTCTGCGCCGCCTTCGCCGTCGCCATGCCGATGGGCCAGGCCTTCTTCAAATGGGCGGCGATCCACGACCAGACTCGCGCGGGAGCGCCGCTGGTGGCGCGGCTGGCCACGAACGTGCCGCTGCTGCTGGCGCTCGCCTGGTATGGCCTGACCGCGCTGGTCTGGTTCTACATCCTGACCCGTCTGCCGCTATCTAGGGCCTATGCCTTTGCACTGGCGGGAACCGGTCTGGTGCCGATCATCGGCTGGCTGATCTTCAAGGAGCCGATGAGCTGGCGCATCGCCTCCGGTTACCTGCTGATGCTGGCGGGTCTATGGGTGGTCCAGAGCCAGGGAAGCTGAGCCAGCCACCCTGAAGATCCGCCAGCGTCAGTCTCAGAACACGGGCTCTTCCGCCTTGGGCGGCGGAGGCGGCGGCGGCGGCGCGGCTTTCTCGGCAGGCGCCGCGGCGACCGGTGCGGCGACGACGGATTCGGGACCGGCGGGGGCGCCCTTGGCGGCTTCGGCCTTGGCCAGAGCAAGCGCCTCTTCCTTGGCCTTCTTTTCGGCCTCCAGCTCGGCCTTTTCCTCCTCGGTCAGTTCGTCAGGGACCGGCGCGCCCTCTATGCGCTCATCGAGGAGCGGCGTGGCGTCCTGAGCCTGCAGCACGAGGCCCACGGCGCCGCTCGACCGCTCGCCCGGCAGACGGCCCGGCGACGGCGCTGTCGCCAGAGCCAGCGTGAAGGCGCCCAGGCAGGCGAGGCCCAGGCCGAAGGCGACCAGACGCAGGACGGAATGCGGCATCGACCAGTTCATGCGCCCAAGCCTAGTCCGACAGCGCCGCGCGCGGAAGGGCGGGTGCTCGTCGTGATCACGGTAAACGCCCGCTTAACGGTCACGGGGTCAGATGGAGCTTCGCGAATCGGGCGGGGGGAGCATGGCGCGGACGGCGCGGAAGACGGGCGGCGAACTGGCGCTGCACATCGCCCGGCTGGCCTGGTCGCACACGGCCACGGCGCGCCTGCGCGGCGGTCTGGTCGCGGCCTGCGGCGTCGCCCTGGCGGTCGCCTTCGCCACCTATTCGCCAACCGATCCGAGCCTCAACGCCGCCGGCCCCGGCGCGCCCGGCAATGCGCTCGGCGGCGGGGGCGCGGTGCTCGCCGATATCGGACTGCAATCCCTGGGGATCGCGGCCGCCTTTGCGGCCCTGATGCTGGTGGTGACAGGGCTGGCGCGCGCCGCCGACCCGGAGCCGGATCTGGCGCGCCTTCGCCTGCGCCTGCGGGCGCTCGCGGGCGCCGTGGGCGTGCTGCTGTTAGCCGGGGCGCTGGCCTGGGCGCCGCCGCCCGCCGCCTGGCCATTGGCGCGGGGCCTGGGCGGTTTCTGGGGCGATGGGCTGTTCGTCGGCCTATCCGGCCTGATCGGCTTTGCCCGCATCCCTCTGGGCGAGCCCGTCGCCGGCGTGATTCTGGGAAGCGTGGGCCTGGTGGCGCTGGGCTTCGGACTGGGGCTCACCGGCAAAGATGCACGGGCCGGCGCAGCGATGCTGGCGCGGGCCTTGGCCCCCCGGCCGCGCCTGACCGCCGCCAAGCCCGAGCCGCGCGCAGCGCGGGTCGCACGCCGCAAGGCCGCAGCGGCGGGCGAGCCGCTGGTGGTCGATCCGCCGCCTGTCCTTGAGGCGACCGACGCCGCCGCGCCACAGGTCCGCACGCCCAAGGCCACGCCCAAGGAGAGCGTGCGCGAGCAGAAGGAGGCGCAGGCCACCTTCGCCTTCGCACAGGGCCAGGGTTTCCGTCTGCCGGAGCTGGCCATGCTGGCCAAGGCCAAACCGCGCTCGGCCCAGTTCGACGAGGGCGCCCTGCGCCAGAACGCCCAACTGCTGGAGAGCGTGCTCGCGGAATTCGGCGTGCGCGGCCAGGTGGACCAGATCCGGCCTGGCCCTGTGGTGACGCTTTATGAGCTCGTGCCGGCGGCCGGGGTGAAATCGGCGCGGGTGGTGGCGCTGGCCGATGACATCGCGCGGTCGATGAGCGTGGCGTCGGCGCGGGTCTCGGTCGTGCCCGGCCGCAACGCCATCGGCATTGAACTGCCCAACCAACGGCGTGAAACGGTCTATCTTCGCGACCTGCTGTCAGCGCCAGAGTATGAGCGGGGCGGTCAGGTCGTGCCTGTAGCGCTGGGCGAGACCATCGGCGGCGAGCCCTACATCGCCGACCTGGCCAAGATGCCCCACCTGCTGATCGCCGGGACCACCGGCTCGGGCAAGTCAGTGGGCGTCAACGCCATGATCCTGTCGATCCTCTATAAGCTGCCGCCCGAGCAGTGCCGGTTGATCATGATTGACCCCAAGATGCTGGAGCTCAGCGTCTATGACGGCATCCCACACCTGCTGACGCCGGTGGTGACCGATCCGAAGAAGGCCATCGTCGCGCTGAAGTGGACTGTGCGCGAAATGGAGGATCGCTATCGGCGGATGTCGAAGATCGGTGTGCGCAACATCGCGAGCTTCAACGAGCGGGCGCGCGAGGCCCTGGCCAAGGGCGAACACTTCGAGCGCACGGTGCAGACCGGCTTCGACGAGAGCGGGCGCGCCACCTACGAAAGCGAGAAGATCCGGCCCGAGCCGATGCCCTATCTGGTCGTGATCATCGACGAGGTCGCCGACCTGATGATGGTGGCCGGCAAGGACATCGAAGGCGCCGTGCAGCGCCTCGCGCAGATGGCGCGGGCGGCGGGCATCCACCTGATCATGGCGACGCAACGCCCGTCGGTGGACGTTATCACCGGCACCATCAAGGCCAACTTCCCGACCCGGATCAGCTTCCAGGTCACCTCGAAGATCGACAGCCGCACCATCCTGGGCGAGCAGGGCGCCGAGCAACTGCTGGGCCAGGGCGACATGCTCTACATGGCCGGCGGCGGGCGGATCACGCGCCTTCACGGTCCCTTCGTGTCGGACGGTGAAGTCGAGGCCGTGGCCAAGTTCCTGCGCGACCAGGGCCAGCCGTCTTACCTCGACGAAGTCACCGCAGGGGGTGATGACGACGACGAGGCGGGCGGCGAGGCCGGTGGCGGCGGCGAAGAGGGCGGCAACGACCTCTACGATCAGGCGGTGGCCGTGGTCACCCGCGACGGCAAGGCCTCGACCAGCTACATCCAGCGCCGCCTGCAGATCGGCTACAACCGCGCCGCCTCGCTGATCGAGCGGATGGAGCGCGAAGGCGTGGTCAGTCAGGCCAACCACGCCGGCAAACGCGAGATTCTGGCCAGCGCGCCGCCTTAGAGCCCGTCCGCATCAGACGAAGTCATCTGATCGGGCAAAAGAGGAACCTAGGCCGCCAGACCGGCCTGCTGGATCAGGTCGCGGACCTGGCGCATCTGTTCGGGCTCAGCGGCGAGTTCAGCGCGGGTCTCGTCGAGTTTGAAGAGCTTGAGCGCCTCGCTGCGGGCGCGGGAAGTGGCCGGGCCGGCCGGAGCGCTTTCGCCGGCCGCCAGTTTGAGCAGCAGGGTCAGGCGCTGGATAAGCGGGGCGTTGGCGCGGGCGACGTTGGCGGTGAGCTTCGAGCGGCCCTCGATGTCGCCGCCCATGTCGCCAAGCTTCTCCTGCAGCGGCTTGAAGTCATCTTCCTCAAGTCCACAACGGCCCACGCCACGGTGCAGGCCGGCCAGCTGGACCAGGCGAGCGCCCGGGTTGTCCTCGCCGGAGATCATCTCCCGTTCGAAGCGCGGCGCGGTGATGACGGCCTTGAGCCAGCCCGCCGCCTGACGCTTGTTGGCTTGGCCAATGACGTTCTCGGCCAGCCAGACCAGGGCCTCGACCTCGGCCAGGGCGCTCATTTCATCGGTCAGATAGGCCTCAACGAAGTCGCCGGTGACCAGCATCCTGGACCGCACGGTGAAGGCGTTCTGCACCTCTTCCAGCGGCAGCAGTTTGCCGGCGGCGGCGGTGAGCGACATGCCGAGCGCGCGCAGCACGTCGATCTCGCGCGCCGCGTCACCTGGACAAAGACGGCGGGGGCCGGTGAGCTCGCGAAGAATTCGGCGGCCGATGGCGGCGCGGGTATCCTGAAAGGCCTCGCTGGAGAGCCAGGCGGCCAGGCGCTTCGCCAGGTCGGAGAGCTCAGGCATCACCTTGCCGACGGAAGCCTCGGCCTTCATCAGGCGCTCGACCGACTTAAAGGCCGAGAGCCGCGTCATGGCCGCCAGATTGGCGCCCAGATCGTCACCCTTGCCGAGCAGGTCGATCATGCCGGGCTTGGTCTCAAGGATTTCGGCCAGGGGTTGCTGGATCGTCGAAAGCGCCAGGCCCCGGCCAGGTCCGTCGGCCGGGGCGGCGTCGGCCAGATCGAGCAGGCGGGTGACCTTCTCGCCCCAGCTGCGGGCCGGCGCGATGGACGCGGCGACGCCGGCGCCCAAAAGGTAGCTGCGCTCGGGCTCGGCCACGAGACGGCGGGCGGCGGCGGCGAAGCCCTCCTTGTCGATATTGGGCAGCGCGCCCTTACGGTGGTCCTTCATCAGCCGGTCGACCGCCCGCTCGATCAGGGCCTGGTAGGTGCGGATCATCTCGTGCACCGACATGGCGCGGGCGTGCGCCTCGGGGATCGAGATCTTCTGGATCGCGTGCTGGAGATCGGTGCCCGACGCTTCGAGCTTTTCGATCAGATCAGGACGATGGAGCAGTTCGAACGGCGTCGCGTTGTTGCGGCCCAGCCAATCTTCCAGCAGCCGACCGACCCGCTCACGGGCGTGGGCGGTGTAGAGGTCCTGGGGCGTGACGCAGAGCGGCTGGTTGGTCTCGGCCTGGGGCTTGGACTTGGCGGCGGTGTCGGCGGAGCCGAGCTTCAGGATGAAGACGCTGTCGAACTCGCGGCTGTCCTCGTAAAAGGTCTCCTTCGAGACGCGGGCGGCGGCGATGCGGCCCTGGGCCATCAATTCTCGGGCGTGACCCAGCGCCTGGGCGCGATCAGGCGTGGCAAGGTCGATCGTCCAGGGCGCGCCCGGAATCTTGCGCACAAAGACTTCAAAGTGAACTCGCAACCCGTCCATCAGGGCCCCCCAATCCGGCGCACACTGAGGCCCTAAACTTAAGGTCGCGTTGACCCTGGCTTGACGTTGGCGCCCCCGTGGGCGACGTCTCCAGCCCGTTCGGAGGATCTCACCCCATGAACAAACTGATCGTGCTGGCCGCTGCCGCCGTTTCGCTGGTCGTATCGGGCTGCAACACCATTTCGGGCCTTGGCCGCGACGCCCAGGCCGCCGGTCGCGCCGTCACCGGCGCCGCGGAAGACGCGAAGAAGTAGCAGACCATTCGGGCGCCATCCCACGCGAAGCGCCAACCCTCAGCCGCGTGAGGTCCCGAACGTGGACTCGGCCGAATCCGGGATGACACAACTGGCTACGCGGCGCATATGCGCATCATGGCCGAGATCGTCTTTCCGCTTTGGCGCTCCATCTCGCGCGGGCTTTCGCATCACTGCCCGTCGTGTGGCGCGGGCCGGCTCTATGGGCGCTATCTGAAGATCGAGCCAGAATGCGCCGCGTGCGGCCATCGCCTGGCGGCCTATCCCGCCGACGACGGGCCGGCCTATCTGACCATCCTCCTTGTCGGACACCTGATCATCGCGCCGCTGCTGGTGTTTCCTGTGGTGTGGGAGACCTCGCCGATCATTGCGCTCCCGATCCTGCTGGGCGGTCTGACCGCGGTGGTGCTGGCCGGACTGCCGCGCATCAAGGGCGGCTGGGTCGGGCTGATGTACGCCCTGCAGGTGACCGACGCGAAGGCGAGGCTGCACACGTCGGACGCTGCCGACTGATCCGGCCGAAGCGGCCGATGGCGCTGGCCGGAGCCAGGCGCTCAGGCCTCTTTGAAATTGCCGCATTCTCTGCGCCGAACCCGTGTCCACTTCGGTGGAAAATGCTCTAGCATCATGCCCAACGAGGCAGGGGCGCACGCATGACCGCAACCGAGACGGGGGTCGACAGCCAGGTTCCGGCGGCCATGATCGCGCCGGGACTGACGCCGGCCCAGCGGCTGCGCGCCATTCTCGGCGGCTCCTCGGGCAATCTGGTCGAGTGGTACGACTGGTTCGTCTACTCGGTGTTCGCGGTCTATTTCTCGGCCCACTTCTTCCCGGGCGATGACGACCTGGCGGGACTGCTCAAGACCATGGCGGTGTTCGCCGTCGGCTTCTTCGCCCGCCCGTTGGGCGCCTGGCTGATGGGACTCTACGCCGACCGGGCGGGACGCAAGACGGCGTTGACAGCGGCCGTCACCCTGATGTGCGGCGGCTCACTGATCATCGCCGTCCTGCCGGGCTACGAGACCATCGGCATCGCCGCGCCGATTCTTCTCGTATTCGCCCGCATTCTTCAGGGCCTCTCGGTGGGCGGCGAATACGGCGCCAGCGCCACCTACCTCTCCGAAATGGCCGGCAAGAGGCGGCGCGGCTTCTGGTCGAGCTTCCAGTTTGTGACCATGGTCATGGGCCAGCTGATCGCACTCGGCGTGTTGAGCTTCATGCAGTTGACCATGGACCGGGCCGACATTGAGGCCTGGGGCTGGCGCATCCCCTTCTTCATCGGCGCGGCCATGGCGGTGGTGGTGTTCTGGATCCGCTCGCACATGGAAGAGAGCCAATCCTACGAAAACGCCCAAGCCGCCGGCGAGGAGCGCGCCCGCACCATGATGCTGTTCACCGCCTATCCGCGTCAGACGCTGATCATCTTCCTGTTCACCGCCGGTGGGTCGCTGGCCTTCTACGCCTTCACCACCTACATGCCGAAATTCCTGACCGGCACGGCGGGTTTCGCCGACGCCACCGCCACGGCGATCACCGCCGGCGCCCTGGTGGTCTATCTGCTGGCGCTGCCGGTGTTCGGCTGGATCAGCGACCATCTGGGGCGCAAGGCGACACTATGGTTCGCCTTCGGCGGCGGGGCGATCCTGTCCTATCCGGCGATGACCTTCCTCGCGGGGCAGGACAATCCCTGGATCGCCTTCGCCATCGTCTCGCTGCTTGTGTTCGTGATGTCGGGCTACAACGCGGTCAGCGCGGTGGTGAAGGCCGAGCTCTTCCCGGCCAATGTGCGGGCTCTAGGGGTAGCTTTGCCCTATGGCCTGGCCGCGGCGGCGTTCGGCGGCACCGCCGAACCGATTGCGCTGGGCTTCAAGCAGGCCGGCGTGGAAATGGGCTTCTTCGTCTACGTCGCCGCCCTGATGGCGCTCTCGTTCGTGGTCGTCTTCTTCCTCCCCGACAACCGCAAGCACAGCTTGATCCTCGAGGATTGAGAGGGCGACCCTACCCCAACGCCGCGATCAGATCGGCCGCAGCGGCGGTGTCGACATACTCCCGCACGGTCGTGACCTTGCCGTCGCGCACATCGGCGACGACGCAGACGGTAAAGCTGAACGCCTTGCCGCCGGGCGCTACGCCGCGCACTGCGTGCTCCTCGACAAATCCGGTGTCGGTCGCCGAACGCACGGCCGCGTGGTAGCCGAAGCCTGAGATCACGCTCTGAACCTTGGCGTTGAACCGCAGCAGCCCCTCCAGGCTCATCGGCGCCCCATCGTTCTGGCGCACCTGCATGTCCGGCGCGCAGAGCCCGCGCACGGCCGAGGCGTCATTCCGCGCCAGGGCGTCGAACAGGGCGGCCGCGATTTCGGTGTTGGTCATGCTGCGTCTCCCTGTCCGAAACGGCGAAGGCCCGCGGGGTTACCCGCGGGCCTTCATGGTGGAGCTAAGCGGAGTCGAACCGCTGACCTCTTGAATGCCATTCAAGCGCTCTACCAACTGAGCTATAGCCCCGGGGGTCTTCCGGAAGGCGCGGAACCTATTCAAAGGGCTCCGCGCGATCAAGCCCGGTATCCTGCCTTTTTTCAGCGGTCCTCGTCGCCGTCGGGCAGGCCCTCGATTTCAGATTCATCGAAGTCGTCGTCGTCCTCGTCCTCAAGGAACGGCACGTCGGCGTCGTCGGCGTCGTCCTCGTCGACGAACTCACCCAGATCCTCGGAGACAGCCGGCGCCGGCTCTTCGGCGTCGTCATCGTCGTCGGTGACCAGGACCGGGTCGTTGACCACCTCGTCCAGTTCGGGCGTGACGGCCTCTTCTTCCTCGTCCTCGTCCCGCTCGGCGACGGCGACCTGGTCTTCGCGCTCCTCGTCGGCCTCTGAATCGGGCACAACCGCACGAGCGCGAACGCGGCGGTTGCGCACCGCTTCGTCGGGGTCAAACTCGGCATGGCACTTCGGGCAGTGCGCGGGCCGCTTGTTCAGATCGTAGAACTTGGCGGAGCAGGTGGGGCAGATTTGCTTGGTGCCCAGCTCGGGATTGGCCAAAGGTTAGCCTCAAAAAGTCGTCGGTTCCGGGAGAAGCCGCGTCCCTTGCCACGCGCCGGAGCGGCTGTCAAAGCAATCCCCGCCCACGTTTTCCCCAAGTCTTACCCCTGTATCGAGGCGCGATTTCCGCGATGGACACCCCCCCTGCCCCGGCCAGACTGAGCAGCGCCCGCTCGGGCCCGCTCAAGGGCCTCGCGCGCGTGCCGGGCGACAAGTCGATCAGCCATCGAGCGCTGATCCTCGGCGCGCTGGCCGAGGGCGTCACCGAGATTGAAGGCCTGCTCGAAGGCGACGACGTGCGCCGCACCGCCGCCGCCATGGCCGCCTTCGGAGCGGACGTCGCGCGGCTGGGCGAGAGCGCGGCTGGCGGCGGGCGCTGGCGGGTGACGGGCCGCGGCCGGTTTGTGGAGCCGACGGACGTGGTCGACTGCGGCAACGCCGGCACCGGCGTGCGGCTGATCATGGGCGCCGCGGCGGGGTTTGACCTGGCGGCGACCTTCACGGGCGATGGTTCGTTGCGCGGCCGGCCGATGAACCGGGTCTTGAAGCCGCTCGGCGAAATGGGCGCGCGCTGGGTCTGCCGCTCAGGCGGGCGGCTGCCCCTGACGCTGCAGGGCGGCGGGTTACGGCATGTGGCTTACCGCCTTCCGGAGCCCTCGGCCCAGGTGAAGTCGGCCATTCTGCTCGCCGGGCTGAACGGGGCGGGCTGCCATGTGTTCGAGCCGGAGGCGACGCGCGACCACACAGAGAAGATGCTGACGGGCTTTGGCGCGCAGTTGGATGTGGTCGAAGAGGCCGGCGGGCGGCGGATCACGCTCGCGGGCGGCCAGCGGCTGACCGGCGCGCGGGTGGAGGTTCCGGCCGATCCGTCGTCGGCGGCCTTCCCGCTGGTGGCCGCGCTGATCACGCCCGGATCGGAGGTGACCGTGCCGGGGATGCTGCTCAACCCGCTGCGTATCGGGCTTCTGGAGACGCTGGGCGAGATGGGCGCGAACCTCTCCGTCACCCATGTGCGGGAGACCGGCGGCGAGCTGATCGGCGATGTGACGGCGCGGCATTCGGCGCTCAAGGGCGTCGACGTCCCGCCCGAGCGGGCGCCCTCGATGATCGATGAATACCCGATCCTGGCGGTGGCGGCCGCCTTCGCCGAGGGACCGACGGTCATGCGCGGACTCGAAGAACTGTTCGTCAAGGAGAGCGATCGTTACGCCCTGATGCTGGCGGGGCTGCGGGCCTGCGGGGTCGAGGTGGCGGATGACCGGGCTCAGGCCATGATGACCGTGGTCGGAGTCTCGCCGGGCAACCACCCGGTGGCCGGCGGGGCGCGGGTGACCACCCATGGCGACCACCGCATCGCCATGAGCCACCTGGTTATGGGCCTAAACGCCGAGGCGCCGATCGAGGTCGACGAGCCCGGCATGATCGCCACCAGCTTCCCGGGATTCGTCAGCCTGATGCGCGGACTGGGCGCGGAGATCGGGGGGTGACCCCCTTCGTCATTGCGGTTGATGGGCCGGCGGCTTCCGGCAAGGGGACGATCGCCGGCCGGCTGGGGGCCCATTACGGTTTGCCCGTCCTTGATACCGGGCTGCTTTATCGCGCGGTGGGCGTGTTGAGCGCCGATCCGGACGACGCCCGGGCCAGCGCGGCGGCGGCGAAGGCGCTGGCGGCGGCGATGCTGGAGGATCCGGTATTGCGGACGCGGGCGGCGGGCGAGCTGGCCAGCCGTGCGGGCGTGCATCCGGAGGTGCGGGCGGCGCTCCTAGCCTTCCAGCAAGACTTCGCCGGCCAGCCGGGCGGGGCGGTGCTGGACGGTCGC
>NZ_JBILUK010000084.1:0-12380 GCF_044371015.1 Phenylobacterium sp. | reverse complement strand
CCGAGTCACCCGCGCGGCAGGCGGCTCGATTCTCTCAATTCACCGCAGGCTCAGCTTGCGGCCGACGGCCAGCTCAGCAGAGCAGACTCTAGGCCGCCACCATCTCGCGGGCTTGGGCGAGCGTGATCGGCTGAGCGCTCAGGGTGCGCACGAGGTTCAGCAGCGAGCCGCGCACTTCCGGCGTCAGCTTTTCGAAGCCGGTGAGCAATTCGACCGCGCCCGGTACGCGCATCCGCGTCAGCAGATCCAGATCCTCGGCGGTTTCGGAATCCGCACCGTCGAACACGTCCATCAGATCGGTCACGCGGCAGCGCAGCGCCCGCGCGATCTGCACCAGCCGTGAGAAGGAGATGCGGTTTGCGCCGTTCTCGTACTTCTGGATCTGCTGGAAGCTGACGCCGCACTTTTCGGCCAATGCTTCCTGCGAGAGGCCAATCGTGCGCCGACGAATCCGCACCGCCGCGCCCAACGCAATATCCATCGGATCGGGCGACTTGCTCGACGCCTCAGTCATACCATCCTCCTGATGCGGGTGGTCCCCACCTTCCCCGCAAGGTTAAGTTGCGCACTAAAGTCGATCCCAAGCGCCCTGAAAAGTCATTTCAAACGCAGCGCGAGCGCCGCTCGCGTCTGACGCGGCGCCGAGGTTAAGTTCTTGGTGACCGAAGCAACCCTGAACTGCCGCGGATCCGAGGGTTTGCGTCAGAAGGCTCATGCGCGTTCACCAGCTTCATCCGCCGTTTGATCACGGCGCGGCGCTCCGCGTGCCGCCGGCGCATGACCGCAAGAACTGGGCCGTGCTCTGGCAGTGGCTGGGGGATGACGCCCAGGCCGTGGCCGAGGCTTGCGCGGTTCAGGTGCGCACGCCCGAGGGCCTTGTGGTGGCGCACGTCGGGGACTGGATCGTGCTCAGCCACTCCGGGGCGTTTCATGTGGCCCAGAGCGCTCGCTTCCACGACGCCTGACCCGGGCGGATCGGGCGTTTAGGGCCGCCAGGAAATCTTGACGCCCCACTTGCCGATGCGCGGCTTGATCTCAAGCGCGGCGCGCTCGCGGCGGTCGGGATCGAAGGCGGCGGGCCAGCTCAGGCGATAGTTGACCAGGTAGCCGTCATGGTCGGAGAGGCGGGACGCGCCGGCATTGAACAGCGCTGCCGTCGCCACCGGACGGACCCGCACATCGCTGTCGGCGAAGCCCTGCAGGATCTGGGACGCCAGCCAGGGCCGCCCGTCATCGCGCGGTTTCGATGGCGCGGCGCAGATCGGCTCGACCCGTGCGCAGTACTCGGCCACCACACGGTAGGGCCGCCGGTCGGCGGCATAGTCATAGCGGACAGCCGAGTTGCGGATGTTGAAGTCTCCGCCGACGATCAAGGGATGATCCGGGACGCGATGGGCGGCCAGGAAGGCCAACAGTTCCTGGGTCTGGCCCTGATGTGCGGCGAGCGTTCGGCCGGACGGCGCGCGGGACGCCTTGCGGGAATTGAGGTGGGTGTTGACCACGTCCACCGGGGTCGGGAGGCCCGGGGGCTGGATCCTGACCAGCATCGCGCCCTTGTTGGCCAGGCAGTCGAGGCCGGCGCAGTGGCGGAAGGTCGCGACCTGGACGTCCAGGATCGGCGCGTCGCTGAGCACATGCAGCCCGGCGCCTGTCAGCTTGCCGAGCCCTTCGCCCAAATGGATCTTGGCGTCACGCCGAGCCGGGGCGGGACCATGGGGCGCCCGGGTCTCGCGCCCGGGCCCTTCGGCCCAGAAGGCATAGCCGCTGATCCGGACCAGCTCGGCCATCTCTGACCGGAAGCCTTCCTGGATCAGCACGACGTCGGGCTGGCGGCCCTCCCGCCGCAGTTCGGCCAGCTCCTCTCCGATGGCGCGCAGGGCGGAGCCCCGGCCTGTCGCGACGGGCCAGGGCAGGCCGCGCACGTTGTAGGTGAGCACCGAAATCTCGGCCGCGTCGGTCCGCACGATGGCGGGCGGCTCCAGGTCCATCATCATCACGCCGCTCCCCTGGTGTGATCTGGATGGCGCCCTCATCCGCTGCTTCCGCGACGTGGAGGTGACTCCCGCATCAAGGTTTCACGACGCCGCCCCAGGGGCGCCTTGTGCGTCGGGGCCTTGCATGGAACGCTGGGGCCATGCCGTTCACCGCCGACATCGCCGCCGTCCTGGCGCTCAACTTCGCCCTTTGCGTCGCCGGATTCCTGATCCTGTGGCGCGTCGCTGTGGCGATCCGCGACCCCAGCTTCATCGATTCGGTCTGGGCGCTAGGCATGGGCGTCGTGGCGCTTTCGACCTATGCCCAGGCCGGAAACGGCGACCCGCGGCAATTGCTGCTGGTCGCCCTGTGTGTCGCTTGGGCGCTGCGCCTCGGGTTGCATCTGTTCTTCCGATGGCGGGCGCATGGCGCCGACCGGCGTTACGTCCGGATGATGCAGAAGGCCGAGGCCGAGCGCGGCTGGAGCTATGGCTACGCCACCCTTCGGCTGGTGTTCGCCCTGCAGGCGCCTCTGATGTGGATCGTCGCCCTGCCGGTGCAGCTCGGCCAGCTGGGCGCGCCGGTTCAGCTGGGCGTTCTGGCCTTCATCGGGGCCGCGGTCACCGTCTTCGGGATCGGCTTCGAGACCCTGGCGGATCATCAGATCACCCGCTTCAAGGCCGACCCCGCCAACGCCGGAAAGGTGATGGACAAGGGCCTGTGGCGCTACACCCGCCACCCGAACTATTTCGGCGACGTCTGCGTTTGGGTGGGCCTGTTCCTGATCGCGGCCGAGGCGCCGCTGGGTCTTCTCTCGATCGCCGGGCCGATCCTGCTGGTGTTCCTGTTTCTGAAGTTCAGCGGCGGGGTGACCTATGAGCGCCGCCTCACCAAGACCCGGCCGGGCTATGACGACTATCAGCGCCGCACGAGTCCATTGATCCCCTGGCCGCCCAAGCCGGCTGGAGACGCCTGATGTCCGTAACCATCGTCAATCGGGTGGCGACCACGATCGGCGCCACCGAGCACCCCTATATGACCGGCGCCTGGACGCCGAACTTCGACGAGATCGACGCGCCCGACCTCGAGGTGATCGGCGAGATTCCGCGGGAGCTCGACGGAGTCTATCTCCGCAACACGGAAAACCCGGTCCACGCGCCGATCGGGCTCTACCACCCGTTCGACGGCGACGGGATGATCCACGCCATCTCGTTCCGTGATGGCAAGGCCGGCTACCGCAACCGTTTTGTCCGCACCAAGGGCTTCCAGGAGGAGGCCGCCGCCGGTCAGGCGCTCTGGGCCGGTCTCGCGGAGAACCCGGCGCGCTCGCTCCGGCCCGGTTGGGGCGCGCAGGGCAGCCTGAAGGACAGCTCGTCCACCGACGTTGTGGTTCACGCGGGGCAGGCGCTTTCCACCTTCTACCAGTGCGGGGAGGGATACCGGCTCGATCCGGTGACCCTGGCCGACCTGGGTACGGAATCCTGGGTTCCGGCGGACGGAATCTCGGCCCATCCCAAGGTCGACGAAGCCACGGGCGAGCTGCTGTTTTTCAATTATTCCAAGCAGGCGCCCTACATGCACTACGGCGTTGTCGGGGCCGACAACCGGCTCAAGCACTATGTGCCGATCCCGCTGCCGGGCCCGCGCCTGCCCCACGACATGGCGTTCACCCGAAAGTACTCGATCCTTCCGGATCTGCCGCTTTTCTGGGACCCGGAGCTGTTACCCCGCGGACTGCACGCCGCCCGCTTCCACAAGGATCTGCCGACCCGCTTCGCGATCATTCCGCGCTTCGGCCAGCCCGAGGACATCCGCTGGTTCGAGGCCAAGCCCTGCTATGTGCTGCATTGGCTGAACGCCTATGAGGACGGCGACGAGATCGTCCTCGACGGTTACTTCCAGGAAGACCCGCAGCCGCCGCCGTTGCCCGGTTACGACGCCAAGATCGGCCGCATGATGGCCTATCTCGACGAGCACTCGATGAAGCCGCGCCTGTGGCGCTGGCGCTTCAACCTCGTCACCGGCGAAACCCGCGAAGGCCCGCTTGACGACCGCATCCTTGAGTTCGGCACCTTCAACCCGGCGGTCGCGGGACTGAAGGGCCGCTACGCCTATTCCACCACCGCCAAGCCCGGCTGGTTCCTCTTCACGGGCGTGGTCAAGCACGACCTGGAGACCGGCCGTTCGTGGTCGCTGCCGTTTGGCGAGGGGCGCTACGGCTCCGAAGCGCCCTTCGCCGCCCGTCCCGGCGCCACCCGGGAGGATGATGGCTGGCTGGTGAGCTTCATCACCGACATGGTCGAGGATCGTTCGGAGTGCGTCATCCTCGACGCTTCCGACATTGAGGCCGGCCCGGTCGCCCGCGTGCGGCTGCCGCATCGCATCTCGTCGGGCACCCACGCCTGCTGGGCGCCGCGGAGCGCGCTGAACCAAGGCTAGAGCCGGTCGAACAGGCCCGATCTATATGAATTAGAGCGCGTTTCTTCGGCGAAGCCGGATTCCACTTTCGCCGAACGCGCTCTAGGCGCCCTCCGCCTCTGTGATACCGTCCGCGCCGCACCGCATAGAGTCCGGGGGGAGCCGACGCACGTGCCGACGACAACGGCCGCTCGCACCAAAGCCGAACCTGACGCCACCCGGCGCCTGCGCGACTGGATCAAGGGCTATCGGCCTCTGCCGGGCGTGCCTGACGAGCTGTTCGACGCGCGCGGTCGGCCGCGCGATCACTGGCTCGATTTCCTGGGGCATTTCGCCGCCTTCCCCGCCGGCGACCCTGGGGATCGGTTCGGCCTGGCCAGCCGTCATATTCGCGATTCCGGCGCCTCCTATCGGGTCTACGGCGAGGAGGCGGAGCGCAACTGGCCGCTCAATCCGCTGCCGCTGATGCTGCCGCAGGCCGAATGGGACGAGATCGCCGCGGGCGTCGCCCAGCGCGCAACCCTGCTCGAGGCCGTGCTGGGCGATGTCTATGGGGAAGGGCGGCTGGTGGCTGAGGGCCTGTTGCCCGCCGCCGCCATCACCGGCAGCCTGGATTTCCTGCGCGCCCTGCGCGGCGTCTCGCCTCCCGGCGGCCGTTGGACCAACATCTACGCCGCCGATATCGGACGTGGCCCTGATGGCCGCTGGTGGGTGCTGGGCGACCGGGCGCAGGCGCCATCCGGCGCAGGCTATGCGCTGGAGAACCGGCTGATCGTCAGTCGCGCCTTCTCCAGTCTCTACAACTCTCTGAACGTCCACCGCCTGGCGCCGTTCTTCGACGGCATGCGCCGGGGTCTGGCCGCCGCCGCCGATCGCGCCGACCCGAGGATATGCCTGCTCACGCCGGGCCCCTTCAGCGAGACCTATTTCGAACAGGCGCACCTGGCCCGCTATCTGGGCTTCCTGCTGGTCGAGGGCGATGACCTCGTGGCGCGCGACGGCAAGGTCTATGTGCGCACGATCGCCGGCCTGAAGCGCGCCGATGTGATCGTCCGCCGGGTCGACGCCGACTATATTGACCCGCTGGAGCTCAACAACGCCTCGCGCCTGGGCACCCCCGGCATGCTGGAAGCGATCCGCGCGGGCGGCGTGGTCGTGCTCAACATGCCCGGCGCGGGCGTGCTGGAAAGCCGCGCCCTGATGGGCTTTCTTCCTGGAATATGCCGAGCCCTGCTCGGCGAAGAGCTCAAACTCCCGCATGTTGCGACCTGGTGGTGCGGCGAGCCCGCCGCCCGGGATCTGGTCCGGTCGCGCCTCGACGAACTGGCCGTGGCGCCGGCCTTCAACGGCCGGGGCGGCGATGGCGTGATCAGCCACTCCCGCCTGGTCGCCGACATGTCGCCCGAGGCGCGCGCCAACCTGCTGCGCCGCCTGGAGGATCGGCCCGGCGACCTGGTGGGCCAGGACGTGGTTCGGCTCTCGACCATGCCGGTGCTGCGGGGTGAGAAGCTGGAGCCGGCGCCGTTCGTGCTCCGCGTGTTCGCCGTGATGACGCCCGAGGGCGTGCGGGTGATGCCCGGCGGGTTCTGCCGCACCTCCGACCGACCCGATGCGCGGGCCATCTCCATGGGCGAGGGCGCACGCACCTCCGATGTCTGGGTGATCGACGACAAGCCCGTCGAGCGGATGACGCTGATCACCCGGGCTGAAGACGTCCAGGTTCGACGTATTCTGGGCCACTTGCCCAGCCGGGCGGCGGACAATCTGTTCTGGCTTGGCCGCTATCTGGAACGCGCCGAGGCGACGCTGCGCACCATCCGAAGCCTGTGCAGCAGCCTGATGGCCTCAGAAACCGCCGGCCACGCCGCCGGCCAGACGTTCGCGTCGCTGCGGGCGCTGTTTGTGGAATGGGGCGCGGTCAGCGCCGACACCGGCCCGGGCGCCCTGCCGGTCGCCCGCCAGGCGCTCGGCGACGCCCAGGCCTGGGGCTCCGCGCTGGCCATCGCCCGCTCGGCCAAGCGCACCGCGTCCAGCATGCGTGAGCGGTTCTCCGGCGACTTCTGGAGCCTGCTGCTGGAGCTCGAACAGGGACTGGAATCGGCCGCCGAAGACCTGGACTCCGAGGCCGAGGTGCTGCGCCTGGTGGAGCGGGCGCTGCGCACTCTGGCGGCGCTTTCCGGCCTCGCGCAGGAAAACATGAACCGCGTCGCCGGATGGCGATTCCTTGACATCGGCCGCCGGGTCGAACGCGGCATCGCCACATCCCGCCTCTGCCGGCTGCTGGCCCACGACTCGGCCGACACCGAGGATCTCGATCTGCTGTTGGATCTCAACGACAGCCAGATCACCTATCGCGCGCGCTACATGGTCGGGCTGGCGCTGACGCCGGTGCGCGACCTGGTCATGCTGGACCCCTACAACACCCGCTCGCTGGCCTTTCAGCTCGCCCGCCTCCGGGAGCATCTCGACGTGCTGCCCTCCCTTCGCGAGGACGGCATGCTGGAGGAGCCCGCCCGCATCCTGTTGTCGCTCGCCGCCGACGTTGAGACCGAGGATGCGCGCAGGCTCTCCGAAGACAAGGCGCATCGGTTCGAGCGCGCGCTGATGCGGTTTTCCAACGCGGTGGCCGACCGCTACTTCCTTCAGGGCGCCAGCGCTGTGCCGACGGTCAAGATGGTTGGCCTCGCATGATGGGAATCCCGGCGTGATCTACGACCTGCGCCATCGCACCACCTACAGCTACGCCGATCAGGTCAGCTATGCGCGCTGCGTTCTGCGCCTGACCCCGATCTCCAACCGCCACCAGAGCGTGCTGGACGCTGATCTCAAGGTCTCGCCGCGCCCCTCCAGCCAGGACCGTCGCCGCGGACCGTTCGGCGAGCAGATGCTGACGGTCATCGTCGACAAGGCCCACAACGAGCTGGTCATCGAGGCCACCTCCCGCGTCGAGGTCCACGCCGCCCATGTCGCCGCAGGTGTGGCGGGGCCGCCATGGGAGACCGTGCGCGAGGCGGCGCTGGCGGCGCCTTCGCTTGATGCCGACGGCCCGGCGGTCCACCTCTATCCCACCGAGCGGACCCCCCTGACGGCGGAGATCACCGACTATGCGCGGGCAAGCTTCCCGCCCGGACGACCGATCCTGGAAGCGGTGGGAGAACTCAATCGCCGCATCCACGCCGAGTTCCGTTACGATCCCGGCGCCACTGAGGTCTCGACGCCCGTGGCCGAGGCCTTTCGCGCCCGCCACGGCGTCTGTCAGGACTTCGCCCATATCATGATCACCGGCCTGCGCGGCCTTGGCCTGCCGGCGGCCTATGTGTCGGGTTACCTGCGCACCGTCCCCCCGCCCGGCCAGCCGCGCCTTGAAGGCGCCGACGCCACCCACGCCTGGATTTCGGTCTGGTGCGGGCCGGACCTGGCGTGGATCGGGTTCGATCCCACAAACGCGATCCTGGCCGAGGACGACCACATCATCCTCGCCGTCGGCCGCGACTATGCCGACGTCGCCCCCATCGACGGCATCATCCTCGCCTCCGGCGCCCAGAGCCTGAAGGTCGAAGTGGATGTCGTCCCCCGGGCGTAGGGGCGGGGGCCTCGAGGGTTTGGACACGAAAATGACGCGTCCGTCACTCTTGCGCCGCGCCCCCTTCCGCGCTTAGGTGGCGGACCATTTTTCCTGGAGGAATACATGTCCGCGGACGGCAACTGGAAGATCACCATCAACACGCCGATGGGCGCGCGCACCATGGACGTGGCCATCGCCACCAGCGGCGACGCCTTCACCGGCAAGGTCGACTCGGAAATGGGCGCCCAGGAAGTGTCGGGGAAGGTCGACGGCGACACCCTGACCTGGACCAGCGACATCACCAGCCCGATGCCGATGAAGCTTGAGTTCTCGGCCAAGGTCGAAGGCGACAAGATGAGCGGCAACGTCAAGCTCGGCATGTTCGGCAACGCGTCGCTGAGCGGCGTGCGCGCCTGATTCGACTTCGAATCTGAGACATAGAGCCCCCGCCGGTGACGGCGGGGGTTTCTTGTTTGGGGATTAGGCCCGCCTCGGGGGCACAACGTCGGCGAAGTCCGGAAACGTCTTCCACGACGGTTCAACCGGCGGCGTCTCCGGCAGAGGCGCGTACTTCGAAGGCGTTCCGGTCGCCATGTCCGGGATGTAGCGCGGACAGTTGGGGAAGATCGCCTCGGGCGTCACCCGCACCAGCAGTTGCGCGCCCGGCAGGGCCGCCATCATCGGATGATCCGTCACCACCTCGGCCCGGCCGTTGACCCGCAGACGCGCGGGCCGCTCGCCCATGGTGATGAACAGCAGCCCCACCTGCGGGTTGGCGACGATGTTGCCGAGGCTTTTGAACATGCCGTTGCCGTCGTAGTCCGGAAACACCAGCAGGTCCGGCGCCAGCACCTGCACGAAGCCCGGCGCCCCGCCCTTGAACGAACAGTCCGGTCGGCCCTCGGCGTCGGCCGTCGCCAGGAAGAAGAACGCCTGGGCGGCGATGAACTTGGCGTCGTCGGCGTTGAACGCTGTCCTTTTCAGTCGCTCCACCAGCCGGTCGGCCAGCGCCCTCGACCCAAACGCATCCTGCAGTTCGCGGTTGCCCATATGGAACATGATCGATCCTCCCGAAGGCCCATCATTGGCGCGAACGCTTGTCTCCGCTAGAGACCGCTCCCCATGCGTCTGCCCCAGGCCCGTCTCGATCAGGTGCTCGACCGCTTCCGCGAGATCGAGGCGCGGATGGGTGCGGCCGCCGACGGGGCCGAGATCGTGCGTCTCTCCAAGGAGCACGCCGAGCTCAAGCCGGTGGCCGACGCGGTCGCCACGCTGGAGCGCGCCCGCGCCGAGGCCCCCGAGTTGGAGGAGATGGCCGCTTCGGGCGACGCGGAGATGGCCGAACTCGCCCGCGCCGAACTGCACGAACTCTCCGAGCGGCTGCCCGGGCTCGAACGCGACGTCGCCTTGCTGCTCGCCCCCAAGGATCGCGACGAGAACGCTTCGGCCATCCTGGAAGTGCGCGCCGGCACCGGCGGTGACGAGGCGGCGCTGTTCGCCGGCGACCTGTTCCGCATGTACCAGCGCTACGCCGCCACCCGCGGCTGGCGGGTGGAGATCGACAGCATCTCCGAGGGTGACGCCGGCGGCTACAAGGAGATCGTGGCCGCCATCACCGGCGACGGGGTGTTCGGCCGACTGAAGTTCGAGAGCGGCGTCCATCGGGTGCAGCGCGTGCCGGCGACCGAGGCCCAGGGACGAATCCACACCTCGGCCGCCACCGTCGCCGTCTTGCCCGAGCCGGAAGAGGTGGAGATCGATATCCGCGACCAGGACCTTCGGATCGACACCTATCGCTCGTCCGGCGCCGGCGGACAGCACGTCAACAAGACCGACTCGGCGGTGCGCATCACCCACCTGCCAACCGGCATCGTGGTGACCAGCTCGGAGAAGTCGCAGCACCAGAACCGCGCCCGCGCCATGAAGGCGCTTAAGGTCAAGCTCTACGACCAGCAGCGCGAGGCGCTCGACGCGGCCCGCTCCGAAAGCCGCAAGTCTCAGGTGGGGTCGGGCGACCGCTCCGAACGCATCCGCACCTACAACTTCCCGCAAGGCCGGGTGACCGACCACCGCATCAACCTGACCCTCTACAACCTGGCCAAGGTGGTGGAGGGCGAGTCGCTCGATGACATCATTGACCCCCTGATCGCCGAAGATCAGGCGGCTCGGCTGGCGGCGCTGGAGGATGAGCTGGGCTGAGGTTCCTGTTGAGCCCCTTGAGGCTTTCCGCCAGAACCCCGCCATGAGCGGACACGTTGCGGCGATCTATCGGCATCCGGTGAAGGGCTTCACGCCCGAGGGGCTGGAGCGGGTCGAACTCCGAGCCGGTGAAAACTTCCCGAATGACCGGCTCTATGCGGTGGAGAATGGGCCTTCGGGCTATGATCCGGCCGCGCCGGCCTGGGTCACCAAGATGAAGTTCACCGTGCTCGCGGCGATCCCCGCCATAGCGGCGATCCGCACCCGGCTCCACGACGCCACCGGCGTCCTCAGCGCCGAGGCGCCCGGCCGGCCGGCTTTCGCGGGCCGCCTGGACGATGCCGCCGAAGCCCAGGCCTTCGCCGACTGGCTCACGGCGACCCTGCCGACCGACGACCTGCGCGGCCCTCTGCGCGTCATGCCCTCGCGCGGGGCGTTTCGGTTCATGGATCACCCGCTGGGCCACGTCTCGATCCTCAACCTGGCCAGCGTCCGCGATCTGTCGGCGAAGATGGGCGTCGAGCTCGACCCTTTGCGCTTTCGCGCCAACCTCTATGTCGAGGGCTGGGAGCCCTGGGTCGAGAACGCCTGGGAAGGGAAGGACATGATGGTCGGCTGGGCCCGGGCGAAAGTCTACAAACCGATCGTCCGTTGCGCCGCCACCGAGGTCGACCCCACCAGCGCCGTCCGCGACCACGAGGTCGTCAGGGCGCTGCACGATCACTACGGACAGATGCTGTGCGGCATCTATGTCCATGTCACCGCGAGCGGCGCGGTGGGCCTGGGCGACGCAGTCACCGCGCCGGAATGACACTGACGCTGGTCAAGGCCTGGAAGGGCGCCCGCGCCGCGCTGGAGGCCGCCGGCGTGCCGGGCCCGGTGATCGACGCGCGCCTGCTGGTCGAGGCCGCAGCCGACGCCACGCGCATCGACATCGTCACGGATCCGCACCGCGTGCTCACCGACGCGCAGGCCGCCCGCCTTGACGACTACGTCGCCCGCCGGGTCCGGCGCGAGCCGGTCTCCCACATCCTGGGGCGCAAGGGCTTCTGGAAGATCATGCTGGGCGTCACTCGCGATGTGCTGACGCCCCGGCCGGACACCGAGACCGTGGTCGAGGTCGCGCTGCGCGACTTCCCCGAGACGGCGCCCCTTCGCATCCTCGACCTGGGCGTGGGTTCGGGCGCCATCCTCCTGGCGCTGCTCGCCGAGCGGCCCGCGGCCCGCGGTCTGGGGATCGATGTCTCCGAAGAGGCGCTTGCGGTCGCCCGCGACAACGCCGCCCATCTGGGACTGGCCGGCCGCACCGCGCTGCTGCGCGGCGACTGGACCGCCGGTCTGGAGAGCAGCGGTTTCGATCTGGTGGTCTCCAATCCGCCCTACATCGCCACGGATGTGATCCCGACACTGGAGCCGGAGGTCCGCGATCACGAACCGCGCCTGGCGCTGGAAGGCGGGCGGGATGGGCTGGACCACTACAGACTCCTGGCGCCGGAGATCCTGCGCGTGTTGAAACCCGGCGGCCGCTTCGTGGTGGAGATCGGCTGGGATCAGCGCGAAGCCGTCGAGGCCCTGTTCCGCGAGGCCGGCGCCTTCAATGTCGCCTCAGTGAAGGATTTGGCGGATCGCGACCGGGTGGTCACCGGCCTGAAAAACCCCTTGGAAACCGCCGCCTGAGCGGCTACACCCGCTTCGTCTCCACCCCAATTCGTCGGCGCCGCAGGTTAGCGCGTTCCCATGCAGGACGCACCCGGCCCGGCAGACGAGGATTGACCTCGTCGACGAGCCCCGGGCCGGAGACGCCTAGCAGACCCCTTCGCAGTACGGGTGGCCCGGGAACGGGCCGGGCGAAGGCCAGAGCGCCGGCATCGGCGCGGGAAGAATCGGACGGACTCCGAAATATGAGAGATTTCAAGGGGATGAAGCGCCAGCGCGGTCGCAATCGCGGCGGCGGCGGCAACAGCGGCGGCGGTAAGCCTACGCAGCAGAACGCCAACCGGGCGTTCGAGTCCAACGGCCCCGACAATGTGAAGGTGCGCGGTAACGCTCAGCACGTCTTCGAGCGCTACCAGCAACTGGCGCGCGACGCCGGCTCCGGCGGCGACCGGGTGCTGGCGGAGAACTATCTCCAGCACGCCGAGCATTATTTCCGGCTGTTGCGAGCCCTGCAGCCGCACCGCACGCCCAGCGAAATCATCGGCCGCGACCAGGTCGCGTCGGGCTA
>NZ_JBILUK010000083.1:0-12400 GCF_044371015.1 Phenylobacterium sp. | reverse complement strand
CCGGGAGACAGCAAGACGGCCTCCGGCGCCAGGCCGAGCGCCTGTTCGACGCTGAGCGCGTCGTTGCGGTGGACGACCGTCTCCGCCCCCAGCTCGTTCAGATAATGGACGAGGTTGTAGGTGAAGCTGTCGTAGTTATCGATCACCAGGATCATGGCCGCTCCATAGGCTTTGCGAAGCGGCGCGCCAAGCTGATGCTGTGCGTGATGGCTCTTCGCGATTCGATATTGAATGCCGAAGACGTGGCGCGGGCCCGTGATCTGCTGACTCGTCCCGCCCCGCGCGACCGCCTGTGGCCCGCCTTGGCTGCGGCCGGCGCCCTCGCGTGTACGGCGCTGGCCTTTGCTACGGTGATGATCATTGCGCCGCCGGTGAAGACCGACCACGTGGCCGCGGGCGCGCCGGACTGAACAGGCGGGGCGCCCAGACGCTCATCAGCGTCCGCCCGATTCCGCGCCGCAGCGTGAGATTCCGCATCGCCGAAGGATGCGGCGACTCCCAATCTCCAAAAGGGTTTGCGCTGTTGGTCCTCGCACATGCGGGGATCAAGACATGGCTTCCGAACAACAGGTTCCGACCCGCCGCCAGCTGCTGCACGCGATTGGGCTCTTGGGCGGAACGGCGGCGGTTTACCAGATGATGACCACCTTTGGGCATGCCGCCGAAACGCGGTTCCCGGGCCCGCCGAATCTCTCAGGCGCGCGCAAGGGCGCTTCAGTCGTCGTGCTGGGCGCGGGGTTGGCGGGCCTGCTGGCGGCCTATGAACTGGAGAAGGCCGGCTACAAGGTTCAGATCCTGGAGTTCCAGGACCGCGCCGGCGGGCGCGCCTGGTCGCTCTATGGCGGCGACAAGTTCACGGAAATGGGCGGGGCGACCCAGAACGTGAAGTTCGCCAAGGGGAACTATCTTAACCCGGGCCCGTGGCGGATCCCGCACCATCACCGGACCCTGCTTCACTATTGCAAGCAGTTCGGGA
Source organism: Phenylobacterium sp. (assembly GCF_044371015.1). Lineage (GTDB taxonomy): Bacteria > Pseudomonadota > Alphaproteobacteria > Caulobacterales > Caulobacteraceae > Phenylobacterium. Next base: position 11,424 of record NZ_JBILUK010000083.1, on the reverse strand, counting down.
TCCAGCTGGAGCCGTTCATCCAGTTCAATCACAACACCTATGTCCACAATACCGACGCGTTCGGCGGCGCGCCCAAGCGGTTCCGGTCGCTGGCGGCGGACTTTGAAGGGAATGTCGCCGAACTGCTGGGAAAGGCCGTCGACCAGAACGCGCTGGACGCCAAGCTGACCCGTGAAGACACCGAACGCCTAAAGGAGGCCCTGCGCGGCTGGGGCATGCTCGATGAGAACATGCGCTACACCAAGAACCTGCGCTCCGCGAGCCACCGGGGATACGACCTCGCGCCCGGCGGCGGTGTGAACGGCGCGCCCAAGCCCTCCGACCTGTTCCCATTCGACGAGGTTCTGAAGTCCAACGTCTGGGCCAACATGGCCTTCTTCATGAACGAGGAATTCCAGACCACCATGTTCCAGCCGGTCGGCGGCATGGGCATGATCGGCAAGGGGTTCGCCAAGCAGGTGGCTCACCTGATCACCGGCAACGCCAAGGTGACCAAGCTTATGCAGGACAAGTCCGGCGTCACGGTCACCTACACCGACACCGGCACCGGCGCCTCCAAGACCACCCAGGCCGACTTCTGCGTCTGCACGATCCCGCTTTCGGTCTTGAGCCAGATCGAAACCAACCTGTCGGAAAAGAAGACCGCCGCCATCCAGGCCGTGCCCTATTCCAGCTCGGTCAAGATCGGGCTCGAGATGAAGCGGCGCTTCTGGGAAGACGACGCCGCGATCTACGGCGGACACTCCTTCACCAACCAGGAGATCGGCCTGGTTTCCTATCCCAACCACAACCTGCTGGGCGACGGCCCGGCCGTGCTGCTGGGCGCCTTCGCCAGTGGTGCAGGCGGCTACCGGCTGGGCGGCCTAAGCCCGGAGGAGAGGATCGAGGTGGCCCTGGCCCAGGGCTCGGTGTTCCACCCGGAGAGCTATCGGAAGGAATTCCTGAGCGGGGCATCTGTGGCCTGGAGCCGGGTGCCGTGGGTGATGGGCTGCTGCGCCCGCTGGAACGAGGATACCCGCCGCGAGCACTATCAGGAGTTGGTCGCGCTGGAGGACCGGATCGTCCTGGCCGGCGAACACGCCTCCTACGTTGGCTGCTGGATGGAGGGCTCGCTGCTCTCGTCGCTCGACGCCATCACCCGTCTGCACAAGCGCGCCCTGGAGGCCTGAGGATGTCGAAAACTCTGTACCCGATCCTGGCCGCCCTGACCCTTGCGGCCACCCCTGTGCTAGCCGACGAACCCGGCCCGGGCGGTTCGAAGCCGCAAACGCCAAAGACGGGCGCGGATGTCTACAAGACCTATTGTCAGGTCTGCCACATGGCCGACGCCAAAGGCGCCATGGGCGCCGGCGCCATCTACCCGGCCTTGGCCAACAACCCCCGTATGGGGACCAGCGCCTATCCGATCTTCATCATCGCCGAGGGGAAGGGCGGCATGCCCTGGTTCAAGGGGACGTTGACGCCGGAGCAGGTGGCCATGGTGACGACCTACATCCGCACCCACTTCGGCAACGCCTTTTCTGAACCGGTGACGACAGCCGAGGTCGAGCCTCTGATGAAACGCTAGCGCCTACTCGAAGCGCCAGCTTTCCTCAGCTGCGTCGCGGAGGGCGCGCGCCTTGTGGAGGGTCTCGTCGTACTCCGCGTCGGGGTCGCTGTCGGCCACCACGCCGCCCCCCGCCTGCACGTACATCATGCCATCCTTCACCAGGGCGGTGCGCAGGATGATGCAGGTGTCGACTGACCCGTCGGAGCCGAAGTAGCCGGCGGCCCCGGCATAGCCGACCCCCCGCTTCTCGATCTCCAGTTCGTCGATGATCTCCATAGCCCGCACCTTGGGCGCGCCGGACAGCGTGCCGGCGGGGAGGGCGGCCATCACCACGTCGACTGGATCCAAGCCCTCCGGCGCATCGCCCTCGACGTTGGAAACCAGGTGCATCACGCGCTTGTAGCGCTCGATAAAGAAGCTGTCGGTGACGCGCACACGCGGGGCGCGGGTGCGCTGGGGCGGCTCATTGGGCCCGCGCTGCTTTAGCATGGCGACCCGGCCCACGTCGTTCCGCCCAAGGTCGAGCAGCATGAGGTGTTCGGCGCGCTCTTTGGGGTCGTTGATCAACTCCTGCTCAAGGCGGCGATCCTCTTCCGGCGTTGCGCCGCGGGGGCGGGTACCGGCGATCGGGCGGATGGTGATCTTGCCGTCGCGCAGGCGGACCAGGATTTCCGGGCTGGAGCCTACGAGCTGGAAGTCTCCGAAATCGAGGTGGAACAGGAACGGCGAGGGATTGGAGCGGCGCAGCGACCGGTAGAGCGCGAACGGGTCGCGCTTGAAGGGCGCGCGCAGCCTGTGGCTCGGCACCACCTGGAAGACATCGCCGGCGCGGACATAGGTCTTGGCGCGCTCGACGATCTGACGATAGGCCTCGCGGTCGACCGGCGTGGTGAAGGCGTCGGGCTCGGCCTTGCCGGTTCCAGCCAGCGGTGGGGCGGGCTTGCGGAGGTCGGCGACAACTGCGTCGAGGCGCGCCTGCGCCGCCTGATAGGCGGTCTTGGCGTCACCGCCGCCCGGGCGCACGGGCGTGACCAGCAGGATCTCCTGGGCGATGGCGTCGAAGATCGCCACCACTGAGGGACGCGCCAGTACACCGTCCGGCAGGTCCAGCGGGTCTGGGTTGATGTCGGGAAGGTCTTCAACCAGCCGGATGGTGTCGTAGCCCAGCACGCCGAACACGCCCGCCGCCATGGGCGGCAGGCCGGCCGGCAGATCGATGCGGGATTGCGACAGCAGGTCGCGAAGCGAGTCCAGCGCGCCGCCCGGCTGAACCGTGAAGCGGCCCTCGGCGATCTCAGTCTCCCGGGCGATCTCCGCCTGGTCCCCGCGACAGCGCCACACCACGTCGGGCGCGAGCGTGATGATCGAATAGCGCGCCCGGAACGCTCCACCCTCCACCGACTCGAAAAGGAAGGCGTAGGGCTTGCCATGACCTATCTTGAGATAGGCCGAGACCGGGGTTTCCAGATCGTCGATCAGCCGGGTCCAGACGACCTGAGAGACCCCGCCGTCATAGGTGGACCGAAAGGCGTCAAACGGCGGCTCTGGGGTCATTTCTTCGGGGCCGCTTGGCCCGGCTCGGGCGCGGGCTCGAAGCCAAGCGCGGTCCGGGCCCGGGCGGGATCGGTCTTCACCTTTAACTTGGCCCGGGCGTAGACCTGCGCCGCCTGGCTCATTTCCTGGAAGATCGCCTGTGAGAGCTGGCCACGGCTGGCCTCGGCGATCTGGGCGGCGGCCGGGCCGGGCTCAAGTCGGATATTGTCCACACGACCCACCAGCACGCCGGTCGGCGCGCGCGCCGTGAAGACCTCGCCGGATTTGGCGTTGAAGGCGCGTCCGAGCACATCATTGCCCAGATCCTGGCGAGCGCCGGCGGTCTGGCGGCTGAGCCCCGGCGCGCGGCTTACGGAGGCCCCCATGGCCGCGGCGGCGGATTCCAGGCTCTCGCCCTTGCTGATGCGCGAGCTCAGGGTGGCTGCCCGCGCTTCGAGGGCGCGGATGACCTCCCGCTGGATCCAGGCCTGCGACACCATCGGCCGGATCTCGGCCAGGGGCGGCACCTGAGCTGGGATCACCCGCTCGACCCGTAGAGCGAAGTAGGCCCCTTCGCCAAGCTCGGTCAGTTCACTGTCGGCGCCGGAGGGCAGGGCGAATGCGGTCTCCAGAACCTTTGGCGGAAGGCCCTGCAGCTGCCGGCCTTGAAGGTCCTGCGCCTGGGCGGTGATCGGGCCGATCTGAGTGACCTGTCCTCCGGCCTTTCGGGCCGCGTCAGCCAAGCTCGCGCCGCCCTGGTGGGCGTCATCATAGGCTTGGGTCTGGGCGTAGACGGCTTCGGCCGCCATGTCTTTTCGGATCTCCGCTTCAAGCATCGGGCGCGCCTCTTCCAGAGAGACGACGCGACCGGGGGTGACGCTGATGACGCGCACCACCGCCAGCCCCAGGTCGCCCTGGACCGTCGCGGTCTGCCCGGCCGCCATTCCAAATGCGGCGACGCCGACTTTCCGATCAGAAATGGCGGTCTTGGGCCGATTGGCGAACGTGACCGCCTCGACGCCGATAGACTTTGCGATCGCCTCGGGGGCCTCACCCTTGGCCAGTCGGCCAACAACCGTCTGGGCGGTCGCCTGGGTCTTCACCGGAATCTGGACGATCGTCCGAGTTTCGGGCTGAGAGAAGGTGTCTTTCCGGAAGTCGTAGCGCTTCTGCAGTTCCGCCGCATCAATCGGCCCTTCGGCGGGCCTCGGCGCAAACAGGGCGACGGTCAGCAAGCGAAGCTCGGGCCGGGTGAGCTGAGCCTTGTTCTCGTTGATGAAGGCCTGAAGTTGCGCATCGGTCGGCGCCGCGGGCTGCGGCGTGCCGGCGGGTGTCAGGACCGCATAGGAGAGATCGCGACTCTCGAGCGCGAACGCGGAGGCCATGGCGCCGTAGGCGCGCGGGACCGCGAAGCCGTTCTGCATGGCCACGCCCCAATGCTGGGACGCCATCTCGTCGCGCATCGCGGCGTCAAAGCGCTCAGGGGTGAGGCCATTCTGTCCGAGCTGCCGTTCAAAGGTGGCGCGATCAAACTTCCCCGTGATCTGGTCGAAGAAGGCCGGGATCTTCTGGATCTGGGCCACCAGAAGCTTATCGCCGGGCCACACGCCGATCTTGTTGAGAAGTTCCGCGAACGCCTCCCGGGTCGCCAAGCCGTTCAGAACCACCGTGTCGAGACTGTTGGCCTGAGCCAGTTCCGGGGTGATCTGTTGTCCGCTCTGCTGCTCAATGTTCTTGCGGTAAATGTCGTACTCGCGTCGGAACGTCGGCGTGTCGATAACCCGGTCGCCGGCTCGGATGATCTGATCGCCGCCTACGCCGCCCAGGCCGCCCTGCTGGATGCCCCAGCCGACGAAGCTGATCGCCAACAGGCCCATGAGGATCTTGGCGGGCCACGATTTGGCGAAGTTGCGGATGGCGGCGAGCATTCGGGTCCTTTCCCGGGTCCGGGCGAGGGGGCCGGTATAGGGGAAGGGCCCTTGGCGCGGCAAGCGCGTGACAGCGCGGGCGCCATGTCGTAACCGCCCGGCGGTCCGAGATCGCAAGGAGTCCTTATGACCAAGCCCCAACCGCTGATCGCCGGCAACTGGAAGATGAACGGCTTGGCGGCTAGCCTGTCTGAAGCCAAGGCGGTGGCGGCCGGGCTTACTGAGATCACGGCCCGCGTGGCCATCTGCCCCTCGGCGACGCTCATTGCGCAGATGGCCCTGGCGCTCAAAGGGACGTCGGTGGCGGTGGGTGGACAGGACTGCCGCGCCGAGGCCTCCGGGGCCTTCACGGGGGATGTCGCGGCCGAGCAACTGGCGGACGCCGGCGCGAGTCTGGTGATCCTTGGCCACTCGGAACGCAGGGCCGGCTACGGCGAGACCGATGCCCTGGTCGCGGCCAAAGTGGAGGCGGCTCTGCGCGCAGGGCTCGAGCCCATCGTCTGCGTCGGGGAAACGCTGGAGCAGCGCGAGGCCGGCGAAGCGTTGGCGGTGGTGGCGGCGCAGGTCCGAGGATCACTTCCAGCAGGGCTGTCGGGCCGTGCATACTCCGTGGCCTACGAGCCCGTGTGGGCCATAGGCACAGGATTGACGCCAACGACGCCGGAGATCGAAGACGTGCACCGGGCGATCCGGGCTGTCCTCGTCGACATGTTCGGTGAAGCAGGCAGGGCGCCGCCTATTCTGTACGGCGGTTCCGTGAAGCCGTCGAACGCGGTGGAAATCCTTGCGGCGGACGAAGTCGGCGGCGCCCTGGTCGGCGGCGCGTCGCTCAAGGCCGAGGACTTCCTCGGGATCATCCGGGCCGGATCACCCAACGGGTCACGTTAGGGAATGCCTGCAAGTCGCCTAAAACGCGAATAGAATTGCCAGCCCGAATTTCAAAGAACTAAGTTCGTGAAGTTGGGGAGGTAACAGACATGAAGATGCGTCTACTGATGCTTGGCTGTGCGAGCGCAGCGGCGGTTGTAGCCTGGAGCGGTCCGGCAGCAGCCACCGAAATCCGGGGCTCGGGCTCGATCCTGACAAATAGAGACTGCCCTCAACAGGCCGGCCAAGGGTGCGTGATCACGCCTTTGACCAATCACCGGAGCTACGCGGGCGGATTTGGACAGGGCCTGACGACCGGTGTGGTCAACATGCCGGGCGGGGCTCGAGGTGCGGCGCAGGTCGGCTTCGGCGCAGACTACCTGCCGGTTGTGAAGGTGGAGTCGTTCTCCGGCGCACAGACGCGGACAGGGGCCAGCGCATCCGGCTTTCAGAGTTTCACCTACAACGGCGCCGAGGCGATAAACCTCGCGTTGGTGGGCCGACTGCATTTCGTCAACAGTTTCGACAACCCGGGCAGTGGGGAAGCCGGCGAAGGCTTCTTCGGCGCGCACCTGTCGATCCGGCGGATTTCGGACTTTGCGGGCATCAACGCTTCAACCACCGCCGAGCAGTACATCAGCCAGAACCAGAATCTGAACTTCGGCGATTGCAATACCGGTTCGGTCGCCAAAGCAGGTTTCCTTTCTGAGGGCTACTCGGGGGACAACAACGTCAACGTGATGCTGAACCAGACCTGCTCCGGCGGCGCGATCCTAGTGAACCCGGGCGACCAGTTCGTGGTCATCGCCACAATGCAGGCAATCAGCAACCGTGGCGGATTTGTCGATGCGATGCACACGTTCGAGATCGAGTACGACCTGGAAAACACGGTCTTTGTCGCCTCTGGCGAGCGGGTTGGCAGCCAGGCGCTTGCCGACACCATGAGCGCGGCCATCCCGGAACCTGCGACATGGGCGATGATGATCCTGGGCCTTGGTGCTGTCGGGTCGGTGATCCGGCGGCGTAGAGCCCTACCTGCCTGAACGAGACTTGCCCGAACGCCCCGACGCACTAGCTATGGCGATCAGCGGGGCGCGGTGCTAAAGGCCGCGCTTCGTTTTCGCCGGGCAGTGTGCGCCCGTGCGCACCGGAAAGACGCCTGATCCATGCTGTTGAACATCCTGCTCGTCATTGAGGTGCTGGTCGCCTTCTTCCTGGTCGTGGTGGTGCTGCTCCAGCGGTCGGAAGGTGGCGGCATTGTCAGCGGGGGCACCAGCTCGCTGGTCTCGGTGCGGGGTGCGGGCGATCTCTTGACCCGGACGACTTGGATCCTGGGTGCGATCTTTTTCATCCTGGGCCTGGCTCTGACCATCATCGCCGGTCGCGAGCGGGGCGCGGCCTCGGTCGTCGACCGGATGAAGGTCAATGCGATCAATCCGGCCGAACTCAACAATCAGTTGCCTCAGCCCGAAGGCACGGCGCAGCCCGGTCCCGCGGGCGCGGCGCCCGCGCCGCTGACCGCGCCGGCGCCGACGATCGGCAATCCCTTCGCCGCCCCGGCCCCCCAAGCGCCGCCGCCGACGGCGCCACCGGCCGAGTGACGAGCTTCGTCCACATCTGAGCTGCGGTGCGGCGCTGAACGTCGTCCCTGCGAACCCGAATCACGGCTACTCTGGACGCCCATGGCCCGGTACATTTTCATCACCGGCGGCGTGGTCTCCTCGTTGGGAAAAGGTCTCGCGTCCGCCGCCCTCGGCGCGCTGCTGCAGGCGCGCGGCTACAAGGTGCGGCTGCGCAAGCTGGACCCCTATCTGAACGTCGACCCGGGGACGATGAGCCCCTATCAGCACGGCGAGGTCTTCGTGACCGACGACGGCGCCGAGACCGACCTGGATCTCGGCCACTACGAGAGGTTCACGGGCGTCAACGCCACGCGCGCTGACAACATCACCACCGGGCAGATCTACAAGACGATCATCGAGAAAGAGCGCCGCGGGGACTACCTCGGCGCTACGGTTCAGGTGATCCCGCACGTCACCGGCGAGATCAAGGACTTCGTCCTCTCAGATCCGGGTGAGGGCGTTGACTTCGTGCTGGTCGAGGTGGGTGGCACGGTCGGCGACATCGAGGGCCTGCCGTTCTTCGAGGCGATCCGCCAATTGGGGCAGGAACTGCCACGCGGGCACGCCTGCTACATCCACCTGACGCTGCTGCCCTACATCAAGACGGCCGGCGAGATGAAGACCAAGCCGACCCAGCACTCGGTCAAGGAACTGCGGTCCATTGGCATCCAGTGCGACATCCTGCTCTGTCGCTGCGAGCAGGAAATCCCCGAGGGTGAGCGGAAGAAGATCGCTCAGTTCTGCAACGTCCGGCCGAGCGCCGTGATTCAGGCGATGGACTCGGAGAACATCTATGCGGTGCCGCTGGACTATCACGTCCAGGGTCTGGACACCGAGGTGCTGGACGTCTTCGGCCTGAAGGACACCGCGCCCGCCCCGGATCTGTCTCGCTGGCAGAGCATATCCCACCGCCTCAGCCACCCCGACGGCGAGGTGACCATCGCCATCGTCGGCAAGTACACGGCTCTGACAGACGCCTACAAATCGCTGATCGAAGCGCTGGTGCATGGCGGCGTCGCCAATAACGTGCGGGTCCGCTTCGACTGGATCGAGGGCGAGGCCTTCGAGAAGGAACAGGCGCTGATCAGCGAGCGGCTGACCGGCGTGCACGGTGTGCTGGTGCCGGGCGCGTTCGGCGAGCGGGGTTCAGAGGGCATGATCCGGGCCGTGGAGTTCGCCCGTGAGCACGCGATCCCCTATTTCGGCATCTGCTTCGGCATGCAGATGGCGATGATAGAGGCTGCGCGGAATCTGGCCGGTATTCGCGGCGCCTCGTCCACCGAGTTCGGACCGACCTCGGAGCCCATCGTCGGGCTGATGACTGAATGGGTGCGCGGCAATGAGCGTGAAGTCCGCGCCGAGGGCGGCGAGATGGGCGGCACCATGCGCTGCGGCGCCTATGAAGCGGTGCTGCAGCCAGGCACCCGGGTGGCGGAAATCTACGGTGTGAACTCGATCTCGGAGCGGCATCGACACCGCTATGAGGTGAACATCGCCTACCGCGACGCCATCGAGGCGACGGGCTTGAAGTTCTCCGGCCTGTCACCAGACGGCGTGCTGCCGGAGCTTTGCGAACGCGCGGATCATCCGTGGTTCGTGGGCGTGCAGTTCCACCCGGAACTGAAGAGCCGGCCGTTCGACCCCCATCCGCTCTTCGCCAGTTTCATCGGCGCGGCGAAGGAGCGGAGCCGTCTGGTCTAGAGGGTCGTTCTCGGCCGGCAACCGGCAGGCCCCAACGACCGTACGATTGACAGCGACCAAGGATTGGCCGCCCCCTGCCGGGGCGCTCATGGTCGACGGGGAACATCGTGGCGACCTTCAATTTCTCGAACATCACGGCCGCTCAGGCTCTGGCGATTACTGGCGCCGACACGCTGAACCTGGATCAGGGGACCGGCGCCACCACCGCTGTGCTTTTCAGCGCAGCGGACCAGATCACCATCATGGTCGGCGAACGGAGTGTGGTGTTCGGACTCGGCGTGGCTTCGGCGACCAAGACCTTCACGGGTGGCGGAACGCTCTATATCGGCGGGATCGCTGGCGACCAGACGACCACCGGAGCGAATGGCGATGGGCTATATGGCGGGCAGGGCGCCGATACGCTGAACGGCGGCGACGGGCTGAACCTGCTGCAGGGCAACCAAGGCGCCGACAGCCTGACCGGCGGATCGGGCTTCGACATCATCTACGGCGGCCAGGACAACGATCGGATCGTCGTCGGTGCGGGCATCAATCCTGGCGGGAGCAACTTCGGCCAGGGCAACCGGGGCGACGACACGATCTCGGGTTCGCCCAACGACAACGACACGCTGCTGGGTGGTCAGGGCAACGATTTGATCAACATCACCGACCCGGGCATGCCGCGCGATTTGGGGCTGCTGGACAACCGCCAGGGCTTCACCGGCGGCGGCAACGACTTCCTAAACGGCAATCTCGGCAACGACACTATCTTCGCCGGCGAGGGCAATGACACGCTCATGGGGGAAGGCGGTGACGACTTCCTTCAGGATGGCAGCGGAACGAACCTGATGATCGGCGGCGACGGCAACGACACGCTGATCGCTCGTGGCGAGAACACCATGGATGCTGGGACCGGCAACGACATCGTGGGAATGGATGCGGGACGCTACTTCATCCAGTTGGGCGATGGCGACGATCTCTGCCTGTCGCTCGACACAGCGGCCGCGACCGATGGCGCGACCATCGACGGCGGCGCCGGGGCGGACTCGATCAGCACCTCGAACGGCGCCGACAGCATCTTGGGCGGCATCGGCAACGACCTCATCAACGGCGGGGTCGGCGCGGATACGCTCTCGGGCGGCGCAGGCGGCGATCTGTTCCGGTTCGACGCGGGCGTGGCTCCAGGCGCTGTCTCCAGCCTCGACAGGATCATCGACTGGACTGCAGAGGACCAACTGGTCTTCGTAGGCGGCGGGGGGGCGACGGGGCCAGGGACGGCAGACAATTATGTGGAGTCGACACAGGCCGATTTCGCCGCCGCTCTGAGCTTCGCCAATGGTCAGATCGCCGCCGGGCGAAACTACGTATCCGTCCAGGTCGGCGCCGACGTCATCGTCTTCGCCGACAGCGCGGGGAATGATGGAACGGCGGATTCGGCTGTGATCCTGGTGGGCCGCACGCTCTCCGACATCGCCTTCAACGACTTCGACTAGGAGGGGCGATGGCCTTGACCCTCGACGATGTCCGCCGGATCGCTCTCGCCTTGCCGGAAGTCGCCGAGAGCCCGCACTTCGAACGCGCCTCGCTACGTGTCGCAGGGAAGATTTTCTGCACTTTCGGCGTCGCGAGCGACGAGATGGTGATCAAGCTCAACCCGGAGGATCAGCAGAATCTCGTCGCCGGCTACGCCAGCGCCCTGTCGCCCGTGGTCGGCGCGTGGGGGCGGAAGGGTTGGACCAAAGTCCGAATCCCTGAGCTTGCGCCCGCGCGACTCGAGATGTTGGTCCGATTGGCCTGGGCCACCGTCGCGCCGAAGCGGTTGTTGAGACCTGCCCGCCCGGCCTAGAGTCCCCTGCAACGAGGGGAGATCGACATGGCCGACGGTGCAATCGAGGGGTTCGCGCACGACCGCTTTCAGGGCGCACGCAAGGTGCTGGAGGCCAATCTGGCCAGCGGAGCAGATGTTGGCGCCTCGTTCTGCGCCACGGTCGAGGGGGAGACCGTTGTCGATCTCTGGGGCGGCTTCGCCGATCCTGCCCGCACCCGGCCTTGGGTCCGGGACACCATCATCAACGTCTATTCCACCACCAAGACCATGACGGCGCTGACGGCGTTGATTCTGGCGGATCGCGGCGAGCTCGACTTCGCTGCGCCCGTGGCGCGCTACTGGCCGGAGTTCGCCGCCAATGGGAAATCGGCCATCACGGTCGCTCAGCTGATGAGCCACTCGGCCGGACTGTCGGGC
>NZ_JBILUK010000293.1:0-3479 GCF_044371015.1 Phenylobacterium sp. | reverse complement strand
CCGACCTGTTCATCACCGCCGACGCCGGCGCCCTCTGGCGCGCTCAGGAAGCGGGCCTGCTTCAGCCGCTCACCACTCCGGCCCTGGCCGCCGCCGTTCCGGCCAATCTGAGAGACCCGGAGGGCCGGTGGTGGGGCTTCCAGCGCCGCGCGCGGGTCGTCGCCTACGATACAGCCAAGGTGAAGCCCGAAGAGGTCGATACCTATGAGGAGGTCGCGGGGCCGCGCTTCCGCGGCAAGCTCTGCGTGCGATCCTCCGACAACATCTACAATCTGTCGCTGACCGGCGCCTTGATCGAAGCCTGGGGCGCGGAGAAGACCCGCACCTGGGCCAAGGGCGTGGTCGCCAATCTGGCCCGCCAACCGGAGGGCGGCGACCGGGATCAGATCCGCGCCGTGGGCGCAGGCGCCTGTGAGATCGCGCTGACCAACAGCTACTATTACATCCGCATGGCGGCCGGCGACGATGCGGCCGACAAGGCGATCACCGAGCGGGTCAAGCTGGTGTTTCCATCGCTCGACGGCCAGGGCTCGCACCTCAACATCTCGGGCGTCGGGCTGACCGCGACCTCCAAGCACCGGGACGCCGCCGTGCGCCTGATCGAGTTCCTGGTCTCGCCGGAAGCCCAGACCGCCCGCTCGGCGGCCAACGGCGAGTTCACGCTTCCCGGCGTGCCGACGCCCCCGCCGACCGCCGCCTGGGCCGACTTCAAGGCTCACCCGATGCCGGTCTCAGCCTATGGTCCGCGTCAGGCCGAGGCCCAGACCCTGATGAGCGCCGCCGGTTGGCGCTAGCCGCGAGGCCTGCATCGCGCCTCGGGCGCTGGCGTCCGGGCCTGCTGGAGACGCTGGCGATCCTGGCGGCGCTTGCGGCGCTCGCCCCGCTGGCCGGGGTTCTTGCCGCCGCGCTTACCTCCGGGGGCGCTGAGGCCGCGATCCCGCTCGGCGACCTGATTCGCTACGCCTGGACCTCGCTGGCGCTCGCCGCTCTTGTGGCAGCAGCGACCACGATCCTTGGAACCGTTGCGGCCTGGCTGGTGGCGGCGCACGAGTTTCCCGGCCGCGCCGTGTTCGCCTGGGCCCTGGCGCTGCCGCTGGCCGCGCCGGCCTTCGCTTTGGCCTACGCCTATGCCGACCTTTTCGATGTCGCCGGCCCGGTCCGGACATTGGCCCGCGCCCAGCTGGGGTTCGATCCGGGCTTCCGCCTGCGCAGCCTCTGGGGCGCGGCCTTCGTTCTTTCGCTGGCTTTCTATCCTTACGTCTATCTGGCGATGCGCGCGGCCTTCGTGAACCAGTCGGCTCAGGCGCTGGAGGCGGCGCGCACGCTCGGCAGCCCCTTGCGCGAAGCCTTCTGGCGGGTGGCGCTGCCAATGGCCCGACCGGCCCTGGCCGCCGGCGTCGCTCTGGCGGTGATGGAGACCCTCGCCGACTATGGCGCCGTTCAGTTCCTCGCTGTCCAGACCCTGACCACCGGCGTTGTCCGTGCGTGGGTGGTGTTCGGTTCGATGGCCTCGGCGGCCCAGTTCGCGATCCCGCTGCTCGCCGCCGCGGCGCTTCTGCTCTGGATCGAGCGGCGCGGCCGCCAGGGGCGCAGCCACGACTCGGCCGCGACCCGATGGCGTGCGACCACTCGGGCGCCTCTGACAGGCTGGGGCGCGGTCGGGGCCACGGCCTTTTGCACGACCCTGATTGGCCTCGGTCTGATCCTGCCGATGGGCTGGATGGCGTTTGGATTCAGCGACTTTGCGCCCGACTGGGACCGCTTGATCGCGGCGGCGCGCAACTCCCTGGCCCTCGCCCTGGCCGGCGCAGCGGTCACGGTGGCGCTGGCGACTGCGCTGGCGCTGGGCATGGCGCGCGCGCCGTGGCTCGTGCGGCTCGCGAGCCTCGGCTATGCGACGCCGGGCGCGGTGAGGGCGATCGGCCTGCTCGCGCCGGCCGCTCTGGTCTGGCGCTACGTGCCCGGCGCCGCTCAAGGGTTTGGGATGGGGTTGGCGCTGATGATCTACGCCTATGCCGCGCGTCTGATGGCGGCCGCGCTGGAGCCGATCGAGGCCGGACTGGCCCGTCTGCCGCCGTCTCTGGTTCACGCCGCCCGCATCCTGGGTCGAAGCGAGACCGGTGCGGCGCTGTCGGTTCAGCTCCCCCTCGCGCGGGGCGCGGTGCTGACTGCGGCGCTGGTAGTGTTCATCGACATCCTGAAGGAACTGCCCGGCACCCTGATCCTCCGCCCGTTCAATTTCGACACCCTGGCGGTGATCGCGGACAACTACGCGCGCGATGAGCGCTTGGCTCAGGCCGGATGGCCGTCGCTTCTGATCGTGGCGCTCGCGCTTCCGGCGACGATCTGGGTCACGCGTCAGGTGGATCACGCCCGCCCGGGGAGCGCCGCGTGATCCCGGCGATCCTGACCGTTGATGGCGTGAGCAAGAGCTACGGCGGAAAGCCCGCCGTCTCGACGGCGTCGCTGCGCCTCGAACCCGGCAAGGTGACGGCGCTGCTTGGGCCGTCGGGTTGCGGCAAGAGCACGCTTCTGCGGCTGATCGCGGGGCTGGACGTCGCCGACGCGGGGGTCATCTCGCTCGGCGGCCGCATCCTGGCGGGGCCCGGCGTCTTCACGCCACCGGAGGCGCGCGGCGTCGGCCTGGTTTTTCAGGACTTCGCGCTGTTTCCCCACCTGAGCGTTCTCGACAACGTCGGCTACGGCCTGCGCGGCGCTGCCTGGGAACAGCGCAGGGCGACGGCCCTCAAGCATCTTGCGGCCGTCCGCCTGGCGGATCGCGCCGGCGCCTTTCCGCACATGCTCTCGGGCGGCGAACAGCAGCGCGTGGCCCTGGTCCGGGCGCTGGCGCCCGGCCCGGCGGCGCTGTTGCTGGATGAACCGTTCTCAGGCCTCGACGCCCATCTGAAATCCGAGGTTCGCAGCGACCTGCTCACGACCCTGCACAGCGCCAACGCCGCGGTTCTGGTGGTCACCCACGACGCCGCCGAAGCCATGCTGATGGCCGACGAACTGGTGCTGATGGTCGGCGGCCGGATCGTCCAGACCGGACCCCCACAGGACTGTTACCGACGCCCGGCCTCGCCGCAGGCCGCGCGGCTTCTGGGCGAAGTCAGCCTGTTGCCGGGACAGGTCTCGGGCGGTGTTGTCGCAACGGTGTTTGGAGACCTCCCGGCGCCGGGGCTGCCGGACGGCCCGGCTCAGGGGGCGATACGCCCCGAAGCCGCGATCCTAGGCGGATCCGGTGTCCAGGCCCGGGTTGTCGGCCACGGGTTCGGCGGCGCATTTCATGAACTCGAACTCGAACGCGCGGGTCAACGGCTCCGGCTGCGCGTCGCCATGGCTCCGCCGCCTCTGGGCGCGACGGTCGAGGTTCGGCTCGACCCGGACCAGGCGAGCGTATTCCCGGCCGATAGCGACCACGCCGTCCGCGACCGCTCGTAGGCCTTAACCAAGCGTCGCGCGGATCATCCAGGCGT
>NZ_JBILUK010000292.1:0-3487 GCF_044371015.1 Phenylobacterium sp. | reverse complement strand
GCCCGTTGCCTCCGCCGTTGACCGTCCCGGCCGACGTCAGAGTCAAGCGCTCGACCTCGCTGGGAAGCGAGTAGGTCACCGCGCTCAGGACCAGGTCATCGCCTTCACCGGCGAGTTCCAGGACGACATCGCCGGCGTCGTCAACAAGGTAGACGTCGTCCTCCGCGCCACCGGCCAGACTGTCCGCTCCGGACCCGCCATCCAGGGTATCGCTGCCCGTCCCACCCAACAGCGTATCTGCGCCGCCAATGCCCGAAAGAGAGTCGTTCCCGCCCGCTCCCTCCAGCCAGTTGTCGCCGGAACCGCCGGTGATCACGTTGGCCAGCCCGTTGCCCGCGCCGTTGACAGCGCCAGCGGACGTCAGCGTCAGACGCTCGACCTCCGAGGGTAGGGCGAAGGTCAGACTACTGAAGACCTGGTCGTCACCTTCGCCAGGAAGCTCAAGGATCAAATCACCGGCGTCATCGACATAGTAATTGTCGCTGCCCGTCCCGCCGACCAGGCTGTCGGCGCCGGTCCCACCGTCCAACGTATCGCCGCCACCGCTGGCCTGGATGGTGTCGGAATACTGACCGGGAAACGGTTGTCCAACAGGTGTACTGGACGGCGTGATCGCTTCCGCTGCGGCCGTGCCCACCACGAGAACACCCAACGTCGGAGGCGGCGGCGGCGGCGGAGGCGGAGGTGGAGACGGCGGCGGACTTTCGAACAGGAAGTCGCTGGAAGACAATGCGTAGGCGTTGGTGAAACGGATGGTCTCGGCCACGCCGGTGACGGCGTCGGTGACGATCCAGTCGGTGGTGCTGCCCGAAGCCTTCACGAATGTTGAGCCCGCAGCAAAGCCGATCAGTCGAACCTGATCGCCCGCTGCGAAGTCGCTGACCACGTCGCCGCCGGCTTCGCCGCGGCGGAACGCCATAACGTCATTTCCAGACCCGCCGGCAAGTGTGTCGGCACCCGCGCCGCCATCCAGCGAGTCACTGCCCGATCCGCCATTCAGCGTATCCGAGCCCTGGCCGCCCAGGAGGGTGTCCGCGCCCCCGTTCGCCGAAAGCAGGTCGTTGCCGGCCCCGCCGTCCAGCAGGTTGTTACCGGCGCCACCGTACATGATGTTGGCTAAGCCATTGCCTGTGCCATTGACCGCGCCGTCAGACGCTATGGTCATCCGTTCGACTTCGGCAGGCAAGGTGTAGGTTACCGACGTGAAGATGCTGTCAGCTGTGCCGCCTCCAGAAAGCTCAAGCACCACATCACCGACATTGTCGACGAAGTATCGGTCGCTGCCTGATCCTCCGACCAGGCTGTCCGCGCCTGCGCCGCCGTCCAGAGTGTCAGTGCCACCTCCGGCCTGAATGGTGTCAGCGTATTGCCCAGGGAACGGTTGTCCTGCAGGGGCGCTTGTCGGGGTAATGGAGTCGGCTGCGTCTGTGCCCACCACCGAAACGCCTTGACCCACGGGTGGCGGTGGTGGCGGCGGGGGCGGTGGCGACGCGCCCACGAATGTGGCAGCATCCAGGCGACCATCGGTTGCAACCCTGTCATTCAACGCCGCCGACGTGATTGCCGAACCTAGGAGCGCGGCCCGTATGTCGGCGGGCGTGGCGTTGGGATTGCCGGCCACATACAGCGCTATAGACCCCGTCACGTGCGGCGCGGCCATCGACGTGCCGCTCATCGTGCCGTAGCCGCCGCCCAGGGTCGTCGAATAGATGCTGGCCCCGGGCGCCGCGATGTCGACACTGGTCATGCCGAAATTCGACCAGCTGGCCAGCGAGCCCGTTGAGCCGATGGCCGCCACAGCGATGACGGCGTCGAAACCGACCGTCGATTGTGTCGAGTAACTCGCAGGGTAGAAGGCCGTAACGTCGTTGTTGGTCCCGTTGTTGCCGGCGGCTGCAACAAACAGGATCTCCTCCTGGGCACCCCGGGTGATCGCATCCAGCAAGGCCTGGGAGTAGCCGCCGCCGCCCCAGCTGTTGTTGGTGGCGACAAAATCAATGACGGTCGAGGCGCGCCCGGCGTTGGTGAAGTAATCTGCGGCCCGCACGGCGTCAGAGGTAAAGCCCTGGTTCGCCGAATTCAGGAACTTGAGCGCGACGATCTGCACGTTCCAGGCGACGCCGGCGACGCCGGTCCCATTGCCGCCGACGGCGCCGATGGTTCCGGCCACGTGCGTGCCATGACCGCGATCATCCATCGGGTCGTTGTCGTTATTGACAAAATCCCAGCCGATCAGGTCGTCGATATAGCCGTTGGCGTCGTTGTCGACCCCATTCTCCCAACGCGAATCCTGCAGAAGGTCGCCTGCGTCGATGCGGCCATTGGCGTTGAGGTCCGACACATAGGCGCTGTTGCGACCGTCATTCAGATCGCGGAATCCAATCACGCCGTCCGCGTCCACGTCGACCAGCAACGAACGGAAGGCGGTCGGGATTTCGGCGAAATTGAGCCAGATGTTCAGGTAGAGGTCAGGGTGCGTATAATCGACTCCCGAGTCGATGACCCCCACGGCCACCTTGCTGCTACCCGTGTTCCCCGCCGCCCAGACTTCGGCGGCCTGGCTCCCGAAGGCGTTCGCCGGCGTGCTCAGGTCGCCGTAGAGACCCCAGGTCTGACCTGCAAGGAAGGCGGTGTCGTTGCTGAGATCCTGGCCAGCCACCTGCCAGTCGCGCTCGGCGAAGTCGATCCCGGGATGCTTGGAGAGGATCTCAAGGGCCGCCTCGATCGTTACGCCCTGACCGAGTTGCACCCGCTGCCAGACGCCATCTTCGCCAGAGTTGATGACTTGAATCACGCGGCCGCCGACGGCGGCGAGAGCGCGGCCGTGATCGGCCGACGAAGGGTCGGCCCGAATGAGAATCTGATCCGGCCGCGAAGTCGCGGTCAGCGTGTCCGGCATTTGGTCTTCAAACCCCAGAGCCCCAGTGGGCGCGCGACGTCACCCCGACGCTGCAACCTAACGCGAGTTCGCGAACTTCGCGCGCAAAAACAACTGTATGGGGAACTTGTCGGAAAAGGGCAGCGGTTTCCGCCTAGGCTTGCCTCCTGACCAAAGATCATCGTCATTCGAATTCCGGAAAACATGAACTCGAACTGGTTCTCTATCGGTGGCGCCTCGAGCGGAGCGAGGCCTGGAACCGACCCGAGCGTGACGCGGCATGTCGTGCCATCAGGCCCATGAGGTGCCGCGAAACAAGGTCCGATACCCGTCGCGCCCGGAACGGCTCCGACCCGGAAAGGTCATGAACGGCCGCCGAATCGACGAAGTTTTTCGATTGCAAAGCGGGCTTCGAATTCGCTGTCGGTTTGGTCCCATGCCTCAATGAGCCGTTCTCGTCGAGCTCCACGCGGCTTTGGTTTACCGTCTTTCGCCCAAAGTCGCTTCTCCAGCTTGGAAGCTTTCTCGCGCAATCGGCTGACCTCATCGTTGGACTGGCTTTGGTATGTGACCCGGTGTGCTTGCCGAGATGCGAACACGCCGCCCAAC
>NZ_JBILUK010000291.1:0-3495 GCF_044371015.1 Phenylobacterium sp. | reverse complement strand
GCGCGCGGCATGTGAAACGCGACCCGGGCGGACAAGAGTGGCGGAAGACTCCAATCTATCGAATGTGGGCGCCCGATACGCCCAGGCTCTGTTTGATCTAGCCGGCGACGAGAAGCGGATTCCCGCCGTCGAGGCAGACCTGAGCTCGCTCCGCACCGCGATCGCCGATTCGCGCGACCTGCGCGTGCTGTTGTCCTCCCCGGCATTCGGGGTCGAGGACAAGGCCAGAGGCCTCGCCGGCATCGCCGCCAAGGCCAAGTTCAATCCTACGACGGCCAAGTTCCTGGGCCTGCTGGCCACCAACGGCCGCGCTGCCGCCCTGCCCGAGGTCATTACCGCCTTCGCGAAACTGTCCGCCGCAGCGCGCGGCGCGGTCTCAGCCGAGGTGATCACCGCCACGCCGCTCAGCGCCGCCCAGGCCAAGGGCCTCGCAGCCGCGCTGCGCCAGGCGCTTGGCAAGGACCCAGAAATCACGACCCGCGTTGATCCCGCCATCCTCGGCGGTCTCAAGGTGAAGGTCGGCTCCCGCCTGTTTGACGCTTCGCTGAAGTCGAAGCTCGACTCCCTGAAATTCGCCCTCAAGAGAGCGTAAAGCCCATGGATATCCGCGCAGCCGAAATCTCGGCCATTCTGAAGTCCCAGATCGCCAACTTCGGCGAGGAAGCCGACGTCTCCGACGTCGGCTCGGTCCTGTCGGTGGGCGACGGCATCGCACGGGTCTACGGCCTGGACAACGTCCAGGCGGGCGAGATGGTCGAGTTCCCATCGGCCGGCGTGAAGGGCATGGCGCTTAACCTCGAGCGCGACAACGTCGGTGTCGTGATCTTCGGCGAAGACCGCGCCATCAAGGAGGGCGACGAGGTTCGTCGTCTGGGCGAGATCGTGGACGTTCCGGTGGGCAAGGGCCTGCTCGGCCGCGTCGTAAACCCTCTGGGCGAGCCCATCGATGGAAAGGGCCCGATCACCAACGTGGCCGAGCGCCGCCGGGTTGACGTAAAGGCGCCTGGCATCATCCCTCGGAAGAGCGTGCATGAGCCGGTGCAGACGGGCCTAAAGGCCATCGACACGCTGATCCCGATCGGGCGCGGCCAGCGCGAGCTGATCATCGGCGACCGCCAGACTGGCAAAACCGCCGTGGCGATCGACACCATCCTGAACCAAAAATCAGTCAACGCCGGCACGGATGAGAGCGCCAAGCTCTATTGCATCTATGTCGCCATCGGCCAGAAGCGCTCGACCGTCGCCCAGATCGTTAAGACGCTCGAGGAGCGCGGCGCGCTCGACTACACCATCGTGGTCTCCGCCACCGCCTCGGAGCCGGCACCACTGCAGTTCCTGGCGCCCTTCGCTGGCTGCGCCATGGGCGAGTGGTTCCGCGACAACGGCATGCATGCCGTGATCATTTATGACGACCTTTCCAAGCAGGCCGTCGCTTACCGTCAGATGTCTCTGTTGCTGCGCCGTCCACCGGGCCGCGAAGCCTATCCCGGCGACGTGTTCTATCTGCATAGCCGCCTGCTGGAGCGGGCCGCGAAACTCAACGAGGACAATGGCTCGGGATCGCTGACGGCGCTGCCGCTGATCGAGACCCAGGCCAACGACGTCTCTGCCTATATCCCGACCAATGTGATCTCGATCACCGACGGCCAGATCTTCCTCGAAACCGACCTGTTCTTCCAGGGCATCCGCCCGGCGGTGAACGTCGGCATCTCGGTCAGCCGGGTGGGCTCCTCAGCCCAGATCAAGGCGATGAAGGCCGCGTCCGGCCCTATCAAGGGCGAGCTCGCCCAGTACAGGGAAATGGCCGCCTTCGCGAAATTCGGCTCCGACCTCGACGCCGCCACCCAGCGGATGCTGGCCCGTGGAGAGCGCCTGACCGAGCTACTTAAGCAGCCGCAGTACGCCCCGCTCTCGGTCGAAGAACAGGTAGCCGTGATCTATGGCGGCACGCGCGGCTATCTGGACCGGGTGCCGACAGCGAATGTCGGCCGCTGGGAGCGCGATCTCCTGAGCTTCCTGCACGCCAAGCACCAGGACCTCCTGGACGAGATCCGCACCAAAAAGGACCTCGGCCCGGTGGAAGACCGTCTGAAGGCGGCGCTCTCCGCCTTCAACGAAACCTTCGCGTAAGCGTACGGCCGACAGGAGCAGATAGCCGGCCATGGCCACCGTCAAGGAAATGCGCACTCGGATCGCTGCGGTGAAGTCCACCCAGAAGATCACGAAGGCGATGCAAATGGTGGCGGCGGCGAAGCTGCGCCGCGCCCAGAACGCCGCTCAGAGCAGCCGGCCCTACGCCGCGCGCATGGCTGCGGTGATCGCCAATCTGGCGGCCGGCGTCTCCGGCGACGGCGCGCCCAAGCTGCTGGTCGGCACCGGCTCGGATCAGCGGCATCTGGTGGTCATTGCGACCTCTGATCGCGGCCTCGCCGGGGGGTTCAACACCTCGATTGTACGGGCCGCTCGCCAACACATCGACGGGCTGCTGAATGCGGGCAAGGACGTCAAGATCATCACCGCCGGCCGCAAGGCCCGCGACCAGCTGCGCCGACTGCATGCCCAGCGCCTAGTCGACAGCTTCGAAGTGGGCGGCAATCCTTCGCTTTCGGTGGCTGAAGAAGTCTCCGCCAAGGTGCAGGCGATGTTTGAGGCTGGCGAGGTTGACGTCGTCACGCTGTATTTCAGCCAGTTCAAGTCGGTGGTCACTCAGACTCCCACCGCGCGCCAACTAATCCCGGCCGAGGTGATCGCGGGCGCCCCCACGATCGACCTGAAGGGCGCATCCTACGAGTACGAGCCGGACGAGGAGACCATCCTCGCCGACCTGCTGCCGCGCAACATCACCACGCAGATCTTCTCAGCCATGCTGGAAAATCAGGCCGGCTTCTACGCCGCCCAAATGACCGCCATGGACAACGCAACCCGCAACGCCGGCGACATGATCTCGGCGCTGACCCTTCAAATGAACCGAGCCCGCCAGGCGCAGATCACCAAGGAGCTGATCGAGATCATCTCCGGCGCCGAAGCGATCTAGACCGAACATACGAGAGAGAATGATGGCCACCACCACCGCCGCCAAGAAGCCAGCCGCGAAGGCTCCCGCGAAGAAGGCCCCTGCAAAGGCCGCCGCCGCGCCCAAGGCGACCGCAGCCAAAGCCGTCGCCACCGGCAAGCTGGTGCAGATTATCGGCGCCGTCGTCGACGTGGAGTTCGAGGGCGCCCTGCCCGCGATCCAGAACGCGCTGGAGACCACCAACGTCGATCAGCGGACGGGCGAGACCTTCCGCCTTGTGCTCGAAGTCGCCCAGCATCTGGGCGAGAATACCGTGCGCGCCATCGCCATGGACACCACCGAAGGCCTGACCCGTGGCCAGCCGGTGGTCGACACCGGTAAGGCGATCATCGTGCCCGTCGGCCCGGCCTGCCTTGGCCGCATCATGAACGTGATCGGCGATCCCATCGACGAGGCCGGTCCGATCAACTCGGCGTTCTCCT
>NZ_JBILUK010000082.1:0-12712 GCF_044371015.1 Phenylobacterium sp. | reverse complement strand
AGGTGCGAGGCGTGGCGCCGGGCGCAAGGCTTTGCTGCGGATCGGCCGGTGATCGTGTTCATGGGCCGCGTCGTGCTGGAGAAGGGCCTGGGTGTCTTCGCCGAGACGATCCGGAGACTCGAACTGCGGCAAGGGCCGGTGCAGGTGCTGGTTGTGGGCGATGGGCCGGCCCGATCATGGTTCGCCGAACGCCTCCCCGGCGCGGTGTTCACTGGCCTCCTGACGGGCCACGACCTGGCCAGGGCGCTCGCCAGCGGTGACATCCTGTTCAATCCCAGCGCGACTGAGACCTTCGGCAACGTCAATCTGGAAGCCATGTCAGCCGGGCTGGCTCTGGTCTGCGCGGACGCACCCAACACGCGGTCGATCCTCTCCTCCACCAGCGCGCGGCTTTGTGAAGCCGCCGATCCCGACGCCTTCTGCCGCGCGTTGAACGAACTCCACGACGACCCGGGGCTGCTCAGCGTTCTGCAACACGAGGCCCTGGCCCGGAGCGCTGCCTACCGCTGGCCGGAAATCCTTCAGTCCATCGCCGAGGTCTATCGTGAAGCCTGCGAGCTCAGGCATGGCAGGGGCGTAGAAGCAGCAGCCGGGCCAAGCGCCCGCCTTTCGGCCGAGCCAACGCTGGACGCCCTGGCTGGAGGATGGTGATCCCCCGCCAAATCGACCGCTACATCCTGCGTTGCGCGCTTGCCCCGATGGGTGGAACTCTCGCGGCGACAATGATCGTGTTTCTGCTCGAACGGCTACTGCGGTCCTTGGATATCCTCGCCCAGACCGAGCGGGGTTTCGATTTCCTCCTCCAACTCGCCATCAATCTGACCCCGCACTATGCAGGCCTCGTGCTTCCGGCCGGCTTCTTCATCGGCCTTTTCGTGGCGATCAACCGGCTCAACAATGGCTCCGAGATCGACGCCCTGCTGGCCGGTGGGGTTTCGTTGAGCCGCATCATGGCGCCCCTGGTCGTTCTCGGCCTGGTCTTCATGCTTTTCAGTTTGGCGCTCTACGGCTTCGCCCAGCCGTATGCCCGTTACGGCTATCGTGCCGTGATGCACGCAGCGCGCGACGCCGGGTGGAATGGTGAGGTCAGACCCTTCGCGGTGCTCACACCGACGCCGTCCCTATCCCTTACGGCCGACGGCTCGGACCAGAGCGGCCGGGTTCTCACCAGGGTCTTCATCCGGCGCGTCGGAGCAGGCGGCGGCGAGGACGTCTTCACGGCTCAGTACGCCCGTCTGCAGAGGGAGGACGGAGGAACCGCGGTGAGGTTGGAGCTGGTGAACGGACAGCAGTACCGGATATCGGCCTCCGGCCGACCCCAGTTGCTCACGTTCGAGAGCCTCACCGTTCGTTTGCCGTTGGTGGCGCCGGCCCGTCTGCTGCGTTCGCGGGGCGGCCAGGAAAACGAGCTGACCCTGTTAGAACTTGCGGACCAGGGGTTCGGCGCACCGGAACCGAGCCTGCCGCGTCAGGTGCTGCTGGCCGAGCTTTACTCCCGCCTCGCTCGCGCGGTCGCCCTTCCACTCATGCCCCTGTTGGCGCTGCCCTTCGCCCTGACCGCCAAGCGCGCCGGAGCCTCGCCGGGCATCGCGGTCGCCGGTATCCTGATCTTCGCGCTCCAGACCTCCCTGGTGTTCAATCAAGGGCTGGTGGCCACTGGTCGGCTCTCAGCCTTGGAAGCCCAGGGCGGGCCGATTGTCATCTTCGCGTTCGCCTGTGTGGTCGCTTTCCTGCTCGGCCGGAAGCGGCCCGGCGAGAACCCCCTGAGCTGGATCGCCGAACGCCTCGGCGACCTGATCCAAGCGGCGCTGCGGCGACGCCGACCGGCGGACTCACGAGCCAATTAGTCAACGCTTGGGAACTGGCGACCCAGGGTTATCCCCGCTCAGACCGAGCCGTCTGAACGGGGACGGTCGCTCGCGGCGGCTTCAGAAGCGCGCGCGGACGCCGAAGAGAAACCGGCGGCCGAAATACTCGAGTTCGTAGGGCCGGTCCCGCGTGCCCTGGAAACGCAGGCCGCGTTCGTTCGTCAGGTTGTTGATGTCGGCGTACAGCGTCACATAGTCGTTGACCTGATAGCGCCCGGAGAACTCCACCCGCTGCTGGGCGTCCCAGACCAGGTCGCCGGCTGAGGTCGCGCCCGGAGAGACTTCGTCGATCCAGCTGGTCCGATGCTGCCAGGCCAGGCGAAGCGAGAAGCCATACTTTTCATAAAACAAGGCCGCCTGGGTGATGCGATCCGATGTGCCGGGGAACGGCGCCTTGCGACCGGTGCCGATGTCGAACTCGCCATCAAGGAAGGCGACGCTGGCCTGGATGCCCAAGCCGGACAACGGGCCCGGCAAGAACTCCCAGGGATGGTAGTAGGAGAACTCGACCCCCTGGAGGAACCCGTCGCCGCCATTGAGCGTGGTGGAGTAGGTGTAGGCCGCGCGGCTGACGCCGCCGCTGTCAAAGCGCGCGTCGCCGACCGTTTCCGTCGCGTCGAACAGAACGTCCTTCACTTCCCGGCGGAAGTAGCTGGCCGAAAGCAGACCGGCGGCGTCAAAGTACCACTCGGCGCTGAGATCCACGCCATAGGCCGTCTCGGGCTTCAGGTTCGGATTGCCGCCAATGATGCTCTGGACGCCCGGCGCATCGTTGATCGAGACCGTGGCGCGCTGATCGGTGAAGCTCGGGCGGGCGGCGCCGGTTATGAAGGCGGCTCGCAGTTTGACCTCGTCATTGAGGTCGTAGGTGTAATGCAGGCTCGGCAGGATCTGGGTGTCGTCAGACTCCAGTTTGAGGGGCAGAAGCGCAGCGCCGACCTGAGCGCTACCTGCGGCGTCCACCTTTGACCGCTCGATCCGTAGACCCGCCAGCAGCTTGTGACGCTCCCAGGCCCAGGTGTTCTGAGCGTAGACCGACAGGATCTTTTCATCGACCGTGTTGGCCAGCGCAGGGTTGGGCCGCGGCACGGGGAAGGTTCCGCCGGCCGTGTTGGCCGCTGTCGCTGCGGCGATAACGGCTTCCAGCTGCTTGTTGAGAGCAACGTTATTGATGAAGTTCGCCTGGAACCCGACATTGACTTCCCCGATCGCTGAACGGTCGGTCAGGAACGCGTAGGGCGTCCACGGCACGCCCAGCTGAGCCGCTGTCGTGCCCAGCACCAGCGTTCCGGCCGTACCATTAGGCCGCAGGACCGCCCAGTTGCCGGGGTCATCGAACTTCCGGGCGTTATACTGGAAGCCGGTCTTGAACGTGGCCTCCGCGCCGAAGCTCTCCCAGGTCCGTGTGAGGTCGGCCTTGGCGAAGTTGTCTTCCTGCTCATTGAACTGGCGGAAGACCGCCAGGACTTCCGTGTTGAAAGCCGATTGATTGAGGCTCGTGCGGGCGGCCCCGCGCTCAAGCACCCCGGCCGTGTTTCGAACCGTCTCAAACAACGAGATCACCGGCGTGCCGGCCTCGCCCGCCGTGAACGTCAGCGAGGGGCGCAGCAGGGCGCCGGTCGTGTTGCCCGTCGTGGACGCAGACGTCGCGGTCAGCGGGAGATTCTGGCGGAACGACGCCTCGGACCGACCCACGTCCCAGTTGAGTTTCCAGCCGGAGAACTCGTGATCGCCGTGGAGGATGAACAAGGTGTTCTTGGTGGCGTAGTCCCCATCCTCAAAAAGGCCTGCGACGGGCACAGACACCAAGTTTCCCGATGTCGCGGTGCGCGTTCCGGAGGCTGCGCCAGCAAAATTGAAAGTGTATTGGTTGCGCTCTTCAATATCGATGAACTCACTGCGGAGCGCAGAGAATCGGATGCTGTTCTGATCGTCCATCCGCCACTCGACCTTGGCGTTGTAGGCGCTGGTCTTTCTCTTGATGCTGTACTTCGCGAAGCGGACCTCCCGCATGCCAATGGCGTCGAACCGGGGCTCGTAGTTGTCGGTATCCTGAATGAAGCTGAACTGCGAGGCGCCGAGCACAACACCGATCGTGTCATTCGACCACGACATCCGGCCGCCATAGCTCTCAACGTCGTCACCGAGGTCGACATATCCGCGGCCGACGTCAAGGTTGACGTGAAAACCCTGCTGGGAAAGCGGTGAGAAGGTGAGGATGTTGACCCGTCCCGCCAAGGCCTCGCCCGGCATGTCGGGGGTCAGGGTCTTGTTGAGCTCAAGCTGGCCGATCACCGAGGCCGGGACGCTGTCGAATCGGAAGATCCGGTCTTCAGCTCCCAGGACGTTGACCCCGTCGAACGCCACGTTGGTCCAGCGCGCCGGCGCGCCACGAACCTGGATGTAGCGTTCCTGGCCCTGGTCGCGTTGCACTCCCGTCGCCGGCAGTCGGGACAGCGCCGCAGCCGCCGTCTGATCCGGAAACCGGCCGATGGTGTCGGCCGCGACGACGGAAACGATATTGTCGGCCGCCCGCTGGACCTCAAGCGACTTGACGATGGAGTCGCGGATCGGCGTGGCGGTGACCACCAGTTCCTCCACCTCGTTGTCGGCGGAGGTCTGGGCCTGCGCCCAGGCTGAGGGCGCACAGGCGAGCGACACGGCGATGGTGGTGGCGGCGACGCTGTTCAGGTCGACACGGCGGCGGGTGGATGACATGAGCGGGACCCCCTGAAAACTGGGGGCACCCTTAGGAGGCGCGAGACACCGAACCGCATCAACGGGATAATAGTTTAGTGACGCCGCTGAAGGTTGTCCGTATTGCAGTGCAGCACGCTTCGGAGCGCCGTTTCGAACCGCGGACAGTGCGGTCTCGCCGCCGCATCAGGCGGGGTGCAGGTCCAACACGACGGCCTTGTGATCGCTGGGCCGAAAACCGTCTTCGTCCGCGTCACCCATGGCCTGGACGATGGATTGGGCCCGCCAGCCGCCGGCCCGCCACAGATGGCAGTGATCGATCGCGGGGCCGGCGTGGACCGGGTCGCCCAGCCTCGCGGGCTGCAGCGTGGACGGCCCGCAGGTCAGGCCGAGCCGTGCCAGCTCAACATCTTCCGCACCTGCGTTGAGATCCCCGGCGACAACGAGGCCGCCGGCCAAATTCTCCTCCGCCCAGTCCAGTGCAAGGTCCAATTGCCTCGCTCGAAGCGCGGCCGCGGTCGGGCCTCGCAGGTGAGTCATGTGCAGGTTCAGGAAGCTCAGGGGTGGCCCGTCGAGCGCGAGAGCCAGCCTCTGGGCGATGCGTTGGCCGTCGTTCGGGTCTTCCGGCAGGTCGATCGCCTCCGACGCTCCGAGTTGGCGCGTGAGGATCGCGAGACCAGAAGAGCTTCTCACAAGTTCGCCCTGATGAAACCGCGGCTTCCGCCGCGCGGGCGCCGCGTGGAGGACAAGTCCCAGTCGGTTGGCCAGTACGCCGGCTGTGTCCCAGCCCGCGCCGACGAAGCATTCCTGAAGACAGACAACGTCCGGCTGGAGCGCAGCAAGCCCGTCGCCCATCAGCCGAAGTCGTCGCGGGTAGTCACCTTCATTCTTCCAGGTATTGAGAGAGACGATCCGCATCGGCGACCTCAGGCGGCTCGCTGACCCCCGACCCACACGCCGCGCACAACCGGCAACCCCTCGATCACGCGGACACGGACGAGATCTGCACGGCGGCCTGGTTCGATCAGGCCTCGGTCGTCGAGCCGCGCCGCACGTGCGGGACCTGACGTCACAACGCCGGCCGCCGCCGGGAGGCTCCATCCGAACTCCGGCCGGGTGAGCGCGAAGGCGCATTCGATAAGGCTGCGCGGCACATAGTCCGAGGCGAAGACATCCAACAGACCCTCCCCTGCCAAATCAGCGGCGCGCACGTTGCCGGAGTAAGATCCGCCCCGCATGAGGTTCGGGCCCCCCATCACCACGACCATGCCGCGCTCGCGCGCTCGCCGTGCGGCCTCAAGCGTCACCGGAAATTCGCAGACCGTCGCGCCGAGATCGGCGGCGGCGTCCACGTGCTCAATGTCCTCATCGTCGTGACTGGCGAGCGGCGCACCCCTTGAGCGGGCGACTTCGGCGACCAGCCGACGATGGTTGTCGGCGTTGCGCGCCTGCCGCTCGCGGATACCGTCCATGCGCGCTCTGATCGCGGCGTCGTCCATCCCGCCTTCCCGCCACATGGCGAAGTGCTTCTCGGCGTCGCGATACTGGCGTTGGCCCGGAGTGTGATCCATGACCGAGAAAAGGGCGGTCATGGGGTGCCGTGCGAACATCTCCAATTCCATGGGGAGATCGTCGGCGGGCGTCTCACAGCGCCAGTGGATGTGGTGGTCGGCCTTGAGCATCCCGGCCTGATGGGCGGTCGAAAGACCGGTCGCGAGGCGGGCCAGGTTCTCATGATCCCGGGAGGCGGCGGCGTTGAACGATCCGATCGACAGACTGTCGAAGATGGTGGTGACCCCCACCGAAAGGCAGCAGCCGTCATGGGTCACGGCCGCCGACACCGGATCCCAATCGATCTTCGGCCGCGGAAAGAAGTGTCGCTCCAGATTGTCGGTGTGCAGGTCGATGACGCCGGGCATCAGGACGTCGCCGCCCAGATCTTCGCCGACCTCCGACGGACCGCGATCGACCGCCGCGATGCGGCCGTCCCGCACCCGGACTGACCCCAGGAAGGCCTCATCGGCCGTAATCACGCGGGCGTTGCGAAAGGCGATGTCCAAAAGAGACTCCTGGTGGATTAGGCGGGACCCGGAAAGTCGATCTCGACCTCGTTGGCCGCGCGGCTGACGCCGTACTCCAGAGGTCGGCCGAGCCCGTCGATATTGACGTAGCGCTGCACGAGCAGCGGCACATGGCGGGGAATGCGCAGCAGGCTGGCCTCGTGGCCGGTCGGCAACCGCGCAGCGATCCAGGTCACGCTGCGGGTGTAGTCGGGGACGCCGAGGTCAATGAGCGACTGGGTGATGGTGCCGCGGGCCCGGTAGGTCTCGACGAAGGTCGGAAACCGGGCGTGGCTCAGGTGGTGCTGCGATAGTCCGGTGGGTTCGCCATCAATAAACCGACGGCGCTCCAGATAGATCACAGGCTCGCCCGCTCGCAGGCCGAGCCGCGCCGCTACCTTAGCGTCGGCCGGTCGCACCGCCAGTTTGAGGGTCTCAGTCTTCGGTGTACGCCCCCGCTCGCGTACGGCTTCGGTGAAGCGCGGCCTGCGATTCAGCCGCATGGGAGTCGAGGGCCGCCGGACATAGCTGCCACGGCCC
Source organism: Phenylobacterium sp. (assembly GCF_044371015.1). GTDB lineage: Bacteria > Pseudomonadota > Alphaproteobacteria > Caulobacterales > Caulobacteraceae > Phenylobacterium. The sequence continues at coordinate 5,547 of NZ_JBILUK010000082.1, read as the reverse complement.
TGGGTCGACTCCACAATGCCCTTCTCCTGAAGATCTGACAGGGCGCGGCGCACCGTGTGACGGTTGACCATGAACTCTCGCGACAGCTCGAACTCTGTCGGTAGCTTGTCGCCAGGCGTCAGCTCTCGGCTGAGGATCCTGCGCTCGAGGGAATGCGAAATCTCTCGCCAGAGGGTCATGGCTGCGAGCCATAGCAGCGATGCTTATCAATTCTGAGACACCCAACTAGACAAGTTTTACTGTTGTCGCAGAAATTTCACGACGCAAAGGGTAGCGAGTAACTGAAATTGGACTATCAGTGTACTTGAAATCGCAATTGTAGAATACTTTTCTGGGAGGACAGGGATGCCCGCTCCAACGGTTGTCGATGCCGCCGACGAGCGGCGACGCTGGCTCTCGGTGCTCGCGAAGGCCCGCCCGGCAGAAGTATCAGCCGCCTGGGATCAACAGGACCTCCGTCCCTCCTACCGGCTTCTGCGGCCGCCCGAGATCGGCATGGTGATGGTCCGCGGACGGATGGGCGGAGCGGGCGACGCATTCAACCTCGGTGAAATGACCGTGACGCGGGCGGCCGTTCGGCTCGACGATGGCCCCACGGGCATTGGCTATGTCGCCGGTCGTGACCGTCGCCACGCCGAGATCGCCGCCATCCTTGACGCCATGATGCAGTCGCCGACGCTGCGTCCCGCAGCCGAGTCCGTCGTCGAACCCTTGGCTGCCGCGCAACTCCAACGGCGACAGGTCGCTGGGCGCAAGGCCGCCGCGACGAAGGTCGACTTCTTCACGATGGTTCGCACCCGAGGGCCGCAGGCATGAACGCACATCTCGCCCCCGCGCTTGATCTGAACGAGGTTGCGCCCGGATTCTCCGATCCGACGCGCGATTCGCAGGCCGTCTTCCGCCGCGCGATGGACGCGGTCGCTCGACCGGGCACGATTCACGATCTTTCGTTCGCCCCGGAACCTCCGCATGGCTTGGGACGCGCGGCCGCAGCGCTCGCGCTGACGTTGTTCGACTTCGAGACTCCGGTCTGGCTCGACCCCGCGCTGCGCACGGGTCTCGCCACCAGCTGGCTGCGTTTTCATTGCGCCTGTCCACTGACCGAGGAACCGGAGAAGGCGGCCTTCGCGATCGTGGTGGACGTCGCAAACTGCCCGCCCCTCTCCAGCTTCAATCTTGGGGACGCCAAGTATCCCGATCGCTCCACCACCCTGATCGTCCAGGTCGCAGCGCTGGTCGGCGGCCCTCGGACCGTACTTGAAGGGCCCGGCATAAAGGGACGCGGGGCCCTCGCCCCGGCCGGGGTCACCACCGGCTTCTGGGAACAGATGCAAGCTAACCATGATCGCTTCCAGTTCGGCGTGGATCTGATCTTCGCAGCTGGCGACCTCATCGCCGCCGTGCCGCGCACCACGCGCATCACCGTTAAGGGAGACTGAGCATGGCCTATGTGGCCGTCAAAGGCGGGGAAGCCGCCATCAGCAACGCCCATCGCTGGCTCGCGGAGGACCGTCGCGGCGACCCTTCGGTTCCCGAGCTGGGCGTTGACCAGGTTCGCGAGCAGCTCTCGTTGGCGGTGGATCGCGTGATGAGCGAGGGGTCCTGCTACGATCGCGACCTGGCCGCTCTCGCGATCAAGCAGGCGCGGGGCGACCTGCCCGAAGCCATCTTCCTGATGCGGGCCTATCGCACAACCCTGCCTCGCCTGGGCTATTCCCAGCCCGTGGAGACCGGGGAAATGGCCGTTCGGCGGCGCATTTCCGCGGCCTTCAAGGACATTCCGGGCGGACAGGTGCTCGGACCGACGTTCGACTACACCCACCGCCTGCTGGACTTCACCCTGGCAGCCGACGGGGGTCTGCCCGCCGAGGCGGTCGAGGCCGTTGAACCGCCGCCCCATCCGATGGCCACCGTGGCCAGCATCTTCAACCGTGAAGGCCTCCTCCAGACGGACCTCCCGAGCGGCGGCGACGCCGAGCCCTTCGACCTGACCCGCGAGCCGATGGCCTTTCCGGCCGGCCGCGACCAACGGCTGCAGGCGCTGGCCCGCGGCGACGAAGGCTTCCTGCTCAGCCTCGCCTATTCCTCGCAGCGGGGATGGGGCAACACGCACCCTCTGTGCGCCGAGATCCGCGTCGGCGAGACCGCGGTCGAATTCGTCCCCGACGAGCTGGGCTTTCCGATCGAGATCGCCGAGCTGACTCTGACCGAGTGCCACATGATCTCAACCGGGGCGGGCGGCATGGAGACGGCTCCGCAGTTCGCCGCAGGATACGGGCTCACTTTCGGCCACAATGAGCGCAAGGCCATGTCTATGGCGATCGTCGACCGCGCGCTGCGCGACGCCGAGGACGGCGAAGCCGTCGCGCCGGTGCAGGACCAGGAGTTCGTGCTCTACCACTCCGACAACGTGGAGGCGTCGGGCTTCGTCCAGCACCTCAAGCTGCCGCACTATGTCGACTTCCAGGCCGATCTTCAGCTCATCCGCCGACTGCGGCAGGAGTGGTTCGACCGCGAGGCCGCCCTGAAGGAAGCCGCCGAATGAGCGCCGTCCCCAACGCGCCGGAGCGCTACTACAACTACGCCTATCTCGACGAGCAGACCAAGCGGATGATCCGCCGCGCCATCCTGAAGGCCCTGGCGATCCCGGGGTATCAGGTCCCCTTCGGTTCGCGCGAAATGCCGGTGCCGTACGGCTGGGGTACCGGCGGAATCCAGTTGACCGCGGCGATCATCGGCCCGGACGACGTTTACAAGTGCATCGACCAAGGCGCCGACGATACGACCAACGCAGTTTCGATCCGTCGCTTCTTCGCCCAAGTGGCCGATGTCGCCGTTACTGAAGACACCGGCGAAGCGACCATTATCCAGACGCGCCATCGAATTCCTGAAAAGCCGCTCAAAGCTGGCCAGGTGCTGGTGTTTCAGGTGCCGCAACCCGAGCCGCTACGAGGACTTGAGCCGCGCGAGACCGAGACCCGGGCGATGCACGCCTACGAAGAGTACGGTCTGCAGTATGTGTCGCTCTACGAGAGCGTCGCCACCTATGGCCGTATCGCCTCCACCGTCGGCTACCCCACCTTGGTCGACGAGCGCTACCTGATGAATCCCTCTCCGATCCCGAAGTTCGACAACCCGAAGCTCAACGAGAACGAAGCGATCCTGCTGTTCGGCGCCGGGCGGGAAAAGCGCATCTACGCCGTGCCGCCGCACACCCGGGTCCGCAGCCTGGACTTCGAGGACTACCCCTTCGAAACCCAGACCTGGGAAGAGAACTGCGCCCTCTGCGGCGCCGAGGATTCCTATCTCGACGAGGTGGTTCTGGATGACGCCGGCGAGCGGATGTTCGTCTGCTCCGACAGCCATCATTGCGCCGAGCGGCGCGCCGCGGGCCATGTCGGCCCGATGGCGGGACACCAACTGGCCGAACCGGAGCCCGCGCAATGAACGCTTTGCCCCGGACCATCCAGGCCGCTCCGGTCCTGCGCGTCACCAACCTTACCCGGTGGTACGGCCACATTCTCGGCTGTCGCGACGTGTCATTCGAGCTGCGTCCAGGCGAAGTGCTGGGGGTGGTCGGCGAAAGCGGATCGGGCAAGACGACACTGCTCAACTGCATTTCCGGCCGACTGCCGCCGACATCCGGACAGGTGGAGTTCGACACCGTCCGCTTTGGCCTGACCGACATCTACGGCCTCGCCGAACCCGATCGGCGACGTATCCAGCGCGAAGAATGGGGTTTCGTGCATCAGAACCCGCGCGACGGCCTTCGGATGCGGGCCTCTGGCGGAGCCAACGTGGCCGAGCCCCTGATGAACCTGGGCGGGCGTCACTATGGTCGGATGCGCCAGGCCACCATCGAATGGCTGGAGCGGGTCGAGCTCGACACCCGCCGGATCGACGACAAGCCGCGTCGCTTCTCCGGCGGCATGCAGCAGCGGATCCAGGTGGCCCGCAATCTGATCCATGGACCCAGACTGGTGTTCATGGACGAGCCCACGGGGGGGCTCGACGTCTCGGTTCAGGCCCGATTGCTGGACCTGCTGCGCGAACTGGTGCGCGACCTCGACCTCGCCGTGATCATCGTCACCCATGACATGGCGGTCGCCCGCCTTATGGCCGATCGTCTCATGGTGATGAAGGACGGCAGGGTGGTCGAGAGCGGCCTCACCGACCAGGTGCTGGACGATCCCCAGCACCCCTACTCACAACTTCTCGTCTCCTCCGTGCTCCAGATCTAGGTCGCCCATGAGCCAACCGCCTCTGATCGTCGTCGAGGACCTCTCCAAGACGTTCGTGCTGCACAACGCCGAATCGGCAGCGATCCCCGTATTCTCCGATCTGCGGCTGGAGGTCGCGCCGGGCGAATGCGTCGTGCTCGCCGGGGAGTCCGGGGTGGGCAAGTCCACCCTTATGCGCGCCATCTACGGCAACTACCTGCCCAGCGCCGGCGCCGTCCGCGTGCTCCATGACGGCGCTTATGTGGATATAACGCAGGCGGCGGCGCACCAGGTCATCGACATCCGACGGCGCACGCTGGGCTATGTCAGCCAGTTCCTGCGCGTCATCCCCCGGATTCCGACGCTCCAACTCGTCATGGAGCCCTTACTCGAAAACGGTGTCGATACCGACGAGGCCCGAGAACGGGCGGAGACGCTTCTCACCGCGCTGCGCCTCCCGCGGGCGCACTGGGACCTGCCGCCGGCGACCTTCTCGGGCGGCGAACAGCAGCGCGTGAACATCGCCCGCAGCTTCGTTCGCAACTATCCGGTGCTGCTTCTAGATGAGCCGACCGCCTCCCTCGACGCCGAGAACCGGGGAGTCGTGGTCGGACTGATCCGTGAGGCGCTCGGGGCCGGCGCCGCGATGATCGGCATCTTCCACGATCAAGATGTTCGTGACGCCGTCGCCACGCGGTTGTTCTCGGTCAGCGAATTCAAGACGGCGGCGTGAGCCATGGAAATCCGGATCTTCAGCGAAAACGTGGTGACCCCCGAGGGGCGTCTTCGGGCCGAGGTCACGATCCGAGACGGCGAGATCCTGGCCGTCGAACCGGCGGCGGGACCCTCCTTGAGCGCCGAGGACTGGGGCGCGGACTGGCTGATCCCCGGCCTGGTCGACATCCACACCGACAATCTGGAGCGCCACTATCAGCCTAGGCCGGGCGCCCTCTGGGACGCATATGGCGCCTCCCTGGCGCATGACGGCCAGTGCGCTGCGGCTGGAATCACCACCGTTTTCGATAGCTTGAGCCTGCACGGGATGAAGGACGGTCTGGACCGAAAGACCTCGCTAGGCCCCATGATCGCCGCGATGGACACGGCATCCGCCGACGGCGTGCTGCGGGCCGACCACCTGCTCCACCTGCGTTGCGAAGTGACGAACCCGGAACTGCTCGACCTCCTTGAGCCGCATGCGGACCACCCAAGGCTCAAACTGCTTTCGGTCATGGATCACACCCCTGGTCAGCGCCAGACCACCGATGTGGCCGGACTGCGGCGCCGGCTGCTGCTTGGCGGGCACACCGAGGCGCAGGTCGAGTCGTTG
>NZ_JBILUK010000307.1:0-3168 GCF_044371015.1 Phenylobacterium sp. | reverse complement strand
TCGAAGACAGGCCGCGCCGGACCTTTTCGAACCGCCGACAGCGCGGGCTAGGATGGGCGCATGACACCCTCCGGCTCGCCTGACGCCTATACCACCGACGTGGTCTATCCCTCCGCCTTCGGCGCCTTCCAGAGCCCGATCCATCTGGTGCACGCCGCTTGGCTGGGCGGCGCCGGCGGTCCATCGCTAACCGCGCCGTTCACCTATGTGGATCTGGGCTGCGGCGCGGGCCTGACGGCCTGCGTGCTGGCCGATTGCTACCCCGCCGCGCGGATTCACGGGGTCGACCTCAATCCGGATCACATCCGACTGGGACGCGAGCTGGCGGCGCGAGCCGGGCTCTCCAACGTGACGTTCCACCATGTCGGCTTCGCGGACCTGGACCGATTGCCGGCCTTCGACGTGGACTTCGTGGGTTTGAGCGGGGTCTATTCCTGGCTTTCTCCGCCGCTGCGCGCGGCCTGTCTCGACTTCGCGGCGCGTCGCCTGACGCCGCAGGGCCTGGTGTTCCTCCACTACGGCGCTCTGCCCGGCAACGCCCAGATCGATGCGCTCTACGCCCTGATCCGCGAGGCGGCGCGGGGCCTCGACGGCGACAGCGTGGCGCGGTTCCGGACCGCCGCGGCGGCGGTGCGCGCGGTGAAGGCGGCGGGCGGGCGCTTTTTTAGCGCCAATCCGCAGGCGGCGGCCTGGCTCGATCAGTTGGACCGCGAGGACCCCGCCGCCATGGCGCACGAAGTGCTGAACGCGCAACGCGCGAGCCTCTCGGCGCGTGACGCGGCAGACGAAGCCGAGCGAGCGGGCCTTCGGTTCGTCGCCAACGCCCAGATCGAATTGAACGACCTGGACCTGACCGCGCCGGACGCCTTGCGCGCCGACCTCTCGGCCCGGGAGCCGGTCACGCGCGAGATGCTGATGGACGCCGTGCGCGACCCGCACAGCCGAATGGACGTGTTGCAGCGAACGGATGGCCGGGCGGCTATGGAGCCGCCGGGGATCTGGGTTGACCGGCTCACGCGCGGTGATCTCTCGGAGGCGCGACGCAAGCTGGGCGAGCGCGCCCGCGTGGATCTGATGTCACCCGTCTATACGGGCGTTCTCCGGCGTCTGGAGGGTCGGGCGGCGCCTCTGGCGGAGTTTTGCGACACCCGGGAGAACACCCTCGCGGTGCAGCGGTTGGCGGCGCTGAAGCTCGTGCACTTCCTGCGCGAGCCCTATCGCCCCGGGTCTGGGAGCGCCCCGCGCATGGCCTCGGCGCTCAATGCCGAGGTGCTGGCCGGTCGGATCGAATCCCCCGGTCCCGTGCCTTTCGCCTCTCCGGTGGCAGGGACGCAGGTCCTGTTGCCTCCGCAAGATCGCCTCGCCCTGTTGGCGCTGCTGGAGGGAGACTTCGACGCGGCCTGGCGACGGGTTCAGGCCGCGGGGCAGGTGATCCGGTCCGGTGGGGGGGCAATCGGCGACGCCACCGGACTGAGGCGGGCCGCGGAGAGTCGGGCCCAGGCCATGGGCCACGCCATGATAAGCCAATTGTCGCGACTGGGCGTTCTGGCCTGAGAACGGCGCCGGCATATTGAATCTCGCCCGCTTGAACTGGGCCGAGTCCGGTGAGCCCAGGGGTCGGTCTAAGCCACCGAGCAGACCGACCGACCGGTAGGTCTGTCACCTTGACGCAAGGTCCGACTGGGCTATCAATGGGTGAGATTATCCGCCCCGCGTCGGCTTGCCGACCGGCCGGGCGGACTCAAAAAAAGAGAGCCTGGGGAGGATCTGATGAACCGTAGCCACCGCAAGACGCATGGTCGGACCGCAACGCGCCTCGTACCCTTGTCGATTGCGCTGATGGCGATCGGGCCGGCGCCCGCCGCCTTCGCCCAGACCGCCGCTTCGGCAGACGACACCGAGGTGGGAGAGGTCCTGGTGACCGCCCGCAAGCGTGAAGAGCGGCTCCGCGATGTGCCTGTGGCGGCTTCGGTTCTGGACGTAGAGAGCCTGCAGGCGCGCGGCGGCGTCAGCGACATCCAGACCCTCCTGGCCACGGTCCCGGGCCTTCGCTACTTCAACACCAGCACCCCGGCGAACTCCGAGATCTCGCTGCGGGGCGCCGGCACCAGCCGGGGCACGCCGGCGGAGGCCGCTGTCGGTCTCTATCGCAACGGCGCCTATGTCGGCGGGGGCGGCAACCTGGGCGGCCGGAATTTCACGACCGCTGACCTGTTCGATATCGGGCGGGTCGAAGTGCTCCGCGGCACGCAGGGGGCGCTGAACGGGCGCAACGCGGTGGGCGGGTCGATCAACGTGATCTCCGCCGCCCCGACCCAGACCTTCTCCGGGTTTGCGGACCTGAAGTACGGCTTTGAGAACGATCGCGCTCAGCTGCAACTGGTCGCCAATGTGCCGCTGTCCGACAGCGTGGCCATCCGCCTGGGCGCCAACGGCGTCACCCAGAAGAAGGGCTTCTTTTACGCGCCCTTCGTCGACCAGTACCACGACGACGAAGAGAGCTCGCTGCTGCGCGGGCAGATTCGCTACGACAAGGACGGCCTTGTCATCAACCTCCTGGCTGAGAACCAGATCGCACGCACCCCGGGCCTCTTCTACACCTATGCGATCGAGCCGAATGTCGCGGCGGGCTATCCTTTGGGGCTGTTCGGCGACAACTATCGGAGCGACTGGAATACGCCGCCCGGCGCCAAGCAGAACGTCGGCACCGTCCACCTGTCCGTCAGCTACGATTTGGGCTGGGCTTCGATCGACTCGACGTCGATGTACCGGAAGCGCAAGTCGCAATCGAGTTTCGACGGCGACGCGACCAATCCGGTTGCCTTCGCCGTGCAGCGGGCGCGGGGCAACCAGCTGCTGCTGACCGACACCAACGCCGGCACAGTCAATAACAACCTGGCCGAGTCGCTCTACCAGGACATCCATCTCACCGGCGCCGAGGTCAACGGCCTCACCTGGCTGGCTGGTTTCGAACTTCTGCAGATCAAGCAGAACCAGCTCAACACCGTGAACCGCACGCCGACGGCCGCCAACCGTTCGACCGGCACCTTCACGCCGACGTTCGCCACGATCCGGTCGGCCGGTGTCTATGGGTCGCTGGGCTACAAGGTGAACGAGCAGTTCGATCTGGAGGTCGAGGGCCGCTATTCGAAGGACAAGCGCGAAGTC
>NZ_JBILUK010000081.1:0-12834 GCF_044371015.1 Phenylobacterium sp. | reverse complement strand
GTGACAAATCTGTTGCGGTATGTTGCACCGCAACGCATCCGCGATCCCGACTCGCACCGGGCGGGACGGATGGGCTAGTCTGTGGGCGTTTAGGGGGAGAGTTATGGCGCCTTTGGCCCAAATCCTCGCGTTTCTGGCCTCTGCCGTTCTGTTCGGCGCGGGCGCGCCCGCGCGCGCGCAAGTTCTGGCCATCGGCGAGGATGGGGCGGTCACGACCTATGCCGGCCCCCAGGTCCACACTTTGGAGGGCGCCGCGCCGATCCTGCCGCCTACGCCGCCGGCGGCGCTTTCCCCCGCGCCGCCGGCCGAAGTGGTGCGGCTCATCCATGAAGCCTCGGCTCGGCACGCCGTCGCGCCCGCCATCGTCGAAGCCGTCGCCTGGCAGGAGTCGCGTTACAATCAGATGGCGGTCTCGCCCAAGGGCGCCCTGGGTGTCATGCAACTGTTACCTTCGACCGCTAGCGACCTCGGCGTGGATCCCTCCGACCTGCGAGGCAATATCGAAGGCGGCGTCGCCTATCTCGCCCAACAGCTTCGCCGCTATGGCGGCGACCTGCGCCTCGCCCTGGCTGCCTACAACGCCGGGCCCGGGGCGGTGGATCGACATCGCGGCGTACCGCCCTACGCAGAAACCCAAACCTATGTGCGCGCGATCCTCGCGCGCCTGGCCAGCGCCTCAGCCGTGGGCCTGCGCTCCGAGTGAGAATGATGAAACGCCACCTCTCAATCACGGCCGCGGCCGCCCTCCTCGCCGGACCCGCCTGGGCGCAGGCTGCGGCCGATCCCGCAGGTTCTTCTCCCCTTCTGGCGGCGCTGAACTGGGTCCAGGGAACGCTGCTGGGCAACCTCGCAACTACCGCGGCGGTCATTGCCGTGGCGATCATCGGCTATCTGATGCTTGTCGGCCGCTTTGACTGGCGGCGCGGCGTGGTCACCCTGGTCGGCATCTTCATCATCTTCGGCGCCGTCACCATCGTGGCCGGCATCCGCTCGCTGGCCCAGGGGTTCTAAACGCCATGAGCCGCCTCGCTTCCGATCCTGTGTTCCCGGCGCTTACGCGACCGCAGATGATCGGCGGCGTCACCTATCCCTATGCCGTTCTGAACCTCGTGGTCACCGCCGAGGCGTTCCTGATCACCCGTTCGTTCTGGGCGCTGCTGGTCGCCGTGGTGGTTCATGCGATTGGTTATGTCGGATCCCTGAGGGAGCCGCGGTTCTTCGATCTGTGGGTCACGCGCCTGTCGACCTGCCCGCGGATCCGCAATTTCGCCTTCTGGCGGGGCAATTCCTACCAGCCATGAGCCAGACCTACCTCACAACGGGGGCCGCAAAGGTCCTGGCGCCCCGCGAGGCCCGGGTCGGCGACCGCCTGCCTTATCTTGGCCACATCGACGACGTGACCCTGCGCACCCGCGACGGCCTGCTCATTCAGACCCTCCATTTGGCCGGTTTCCCCTTCGAGACCGCGCCGGACGAAGAACTCAACTACCGCAAGACGATCCGCGAAACCGTTCTGCGCGGCGCCGCCAGTTCGCGCCTCGCGGTCTATCACCATGTCGTTCGCCGGCGTGTGGAGCCTGACTATCCGCCGCCGCCCGAAGAACCCTTCTGCGCCAACCTCGACGCCCGCTGGCGTGAGCAGCTCGCCAGCCGGCGCCTGTTCGTCAACGACATCTTCCTTACCCTGGTGTTCCGACCGACACAGGGCGGCGCTGGCATCCTTGAGCGTCTGCTGCGCGGCCCCCGCGCCCGGGACGCCGACCTCACCCGCGACCTGCGCGAGCTCCACGCCGCGCGCGAGGCCTTCGCCGCCGCCCTCGCCCCCTACGGCGCGCGCACGCTCGGTCGCTATGCCGGCCCGGGGGGCGCCCAGCGGTCCGAACCGGCCGAGATGTTGAGCCTGCTGCTAAATGGCGAGGCTCGACCTGTACTGGCTCCGTCCGGCGATCTCGGTCAGGCGCTGCCCACCCGCCGCCTCAGCTTCGGGCTCGACGCGCTGGAGCTCGGCGCCGGCCTCGGCGCGCCGTCGTTCGGGGCCATGGTCTCGCTAAAGGACTATCCGGCCCGCACCGCGCCCGGCCTGCTGGACGGCGTGCTGCGGCTGCCCATGGAACTGGTGCTCACCGAGACCTTCGCCTTCGTCGACCGCCAGGCGGCGCTGGACCGCATGGGCCTTGCGCTCCGTCGTCTCAAAGCGGCCGAAGACGACGCCTTCAGCCTGCGCGCGGATCTCGCACAGGCTCGCGACGATGTCGGCGCCGGGCGCGCCGCCTACGGCGAACACCATCTTACCGTGCTGGCCCGCGCCGACACGCTTGAGGACCTCGACGCAAACGTCGCCGATCTGCTCTCCGCACTGGCCGAAACAGGCGCCGTGGCCGTCCGCGAGGAGGTCAATCTCGAGCCGGCCTTCTGGGCCCAATTCCCTGGAAACCTCAAGTTCATCGCCCGCAAGGCGCTGATCTCGGCCGGCGCCTTTGCCGGTCTCGCCAGCTTCCACAACCACCCAACTGGTCAGGCGGACGGCAACCATTGGGGCCCGGCCATCGCCGTGCTGGAAACCACCGCCTTCGGCCCCTATCACTTCAATTTCCACAATAACGATCTGGGCAACTTCACCGTCATTGGGCCCTCTGGCACCGGCAAGACCGTGCTGCTCACCTTTCTCCTGGCCCAGGCTGAGCGACTGAAGCCGCGCATCGCCTATTTCGACAAGGACCGGGGGGCCGAGCCCTTCATACGGGCCATCGGCGGCCGATATGACGTCATCTCGCCTGGCGAGCCCACGGGCTTCAATCCGCTGGCTCTCGCCGATACGCCCGCCAATCGCGCCTTTTTGGCCGAGTGGGTCGCCCAACTCCTGACCACCGACGGCGGCCAACTCGACGCCGAAGACCGGCTGATGATCGCTGACGCCATCGACGCCAACTTCGCCCAGCCGCCCACCCATCGGCGCCTGCGCTATCTGCGCGAACTCTTCCGCGGCGCACGTCGTCCGCAAGCCGGCGACCTCGCGGCGCGTCTCGCCGCCTGGGTCGACGAAGGCGACCACGCCTGGCTCTTCGACAACCCGGTGGACCAACTCGACATCGAGACCCGCATTCTGGGCTTCGACATGACCCGCCTGCTGGACGCGCCGGCCATCCGTATCCCGACGATGATGTACCTGTTCCACCGGCTGGAGCAGCGGCTCGACGGCAATCCCGCTCTGATCGTGGTCGATGAGGGCTGGAAGGTGCTGGACGATCCGGTTTTCGTCCGGCGGATCAAGGATTGGGAAAAGACCATCCGCAAGCGGAACGGCGTGGTCGGTTTCTGCACTCAGAGCGCGTCGGACGCGCTCGACAGCCGTATCGCCTCGGCGATCATCGAGCAGGCCGCCACCCAGATCTTCTTCCCCAACGCCCGCGCCAAGCCAGCCGACTACATCGATGGCTTCGGACTGTCCGAGCACGAGTTCGAGCTGGTCCGCACCCTGCCCGACACCTCGCGTTGCTTCCTGATCAAGCGCGGCGATCACAGCGTCGTCGCTCGCCTCGACCTCTCCGGCATGTCCGGCGAACTCCAGGTCCTGGCCGGCACGGAGCGTGCGGTCCGCCGGCTCGACGCGCTGCGCGAACAGGTGGGTGATGAGCCGGCCGCCTGGCTGCCCACCTTCATGGCGCCCCCGCCACGCGAAGGGCGGAATGCGGCATGAGCACGCCCTGCGCCACCCTGGTGGACGATGGGATCGTCCGGGGCGTCCTGGCCACCGTCCAGTGCCAGACCCGCGCCTATGCCGAGGGGGGCTACGTAGCACTCACCACCGGCTCTTCGGTGTTTCAATCAGCGCTTACCGCGCTGCTCACGATCTACATCGCGCTCGTCGGCTACCGCCTGCTCTTCGCCCAGGGCGACGCGCGGATCTCCGACGCCCCACTGATCGCACTGAAGATCGGCATCATCCTGGCTCTGGTGACCAGCTGGGCCACGTTCCAGACCATGGTCTTCGATCTCGCCGACCGGGCGCCGATCGAGATCGCCGCCATTGTTTCCGCCCCGCTTCAGGAATCGGGCTCAGGTCTGGCCGCCAGACCCGTCGATGGGCTGCAAGCCGCCTATGACGAGTTCTCAAACACCGGCGCCGCGTACGGGCGCATCGCCGGTCCTGACGCCAAGGGCTATTCCAGCCCCCAGGCCGCAGCCGCCGAAACCACGGCCGCCGCCTCCGGCGTTCTGTTCTTCATGACCGCCGGCGTGATCTCGGCCTCAACCCTGGCTATCGGCGTGCTGACCGCGCTCGGCCCGATTTTCATCGCCTTCGCGCTGATGGCGGTGACTCGCGGCCTGTTCATGGGTTGGGTGCGCGCCCTCGCCGCTGTGGCCTTGGTCCAGCTTGTCGCTTGGCTCCTCGTCGTCCTCATGCTGTCGGTCATCGATCCCTGGGTGGCGACACTGAACGCCCAGCGCCTCGGCCAACGTCTCGATCCGCAGACAGCCATGAGCGCTGGCGCGCTGGTTTTTGTTTTCGCCTTCGGACAGTTGGCGCTGATCATCGGCGCCGTGGTGGTCGCCATGGGCTTCCGCCTGCCAGATCTCTCCGCGCGGCGCGACCTGCGCGGACCCATCGGCGCGCCAGGTCAGACGCCCGCAGCCGCAGGGGTCATCGCCACACCTTCCCGCGCCGAACGCCTCGCCTTCGATCTCCAGCGGGACCACGCCCAAGCGGCCGCTCGCTCCCGCGTGGCGGAGGCCGCCGTCGCCGCCGGCGCAGCCCCCTCCCGCCAGATTTCTGTCCGCCTCGACGCCGCCCGCCGGCTGGGCGAAACCTACCGCCGCAACCCGGCCACGTCCCGCCGTTCCGGAGCCGCCCGATGATCCGCGCCGCGCCGCTTCTCCTGGCGCTCACCCTCGCCTTCGCCGCGAGCTCGGCTCAGGCCGTCACGCCGCGTCCCGGCCCCGGCGATCCGCGAATCCATGTCGTCGACTATGATCCCGAGGCCGTTGTCGAGCTCCGGGTCGCGCTCGGCTACCAGCTCTCCCTCGAGTTTGATCCGGCCGAGCGGATCGAGAACGTCGCCATCGGGGATTCCCTGGGCTGGCAGGTGACGCCCAATCGCCGGGCGAACCTGCTGTTCCTCAAGCCCATGGCGCCGCGCCCGGCCACCAATATGACGGTGATCACCAATCTGCGGCGCTACACATTCGAGCTGTCGCTTCGCCCACGTTCGGCCTCGCGCAACGCTCCCTTCACGGTCCGCTTCCTCTATCCCGCGCCCGTTGTGGCCTACATCGCCCCACCGCCGCCGCCACCGCCGCCGGTTGAACGCAATGTCGCCTACTCCTACGAAGGCTCCACCCGCACGCTGCCGATCAAGGTCTTCGACGACGGCCAGGACACCTATTTCAGCTTCCGGCGCGAAGAGGACCTGCCCGCCATCTACGCCGTCGATCCGGATGGCGGTGAGGCGGTGGTCAACACCCGCGAGCGCGATGGCTACTTCGTCGTCGACCGCATCGCGCGGGGCTTCGTACTCCGGCGCGGGAGCGAAGTGACCCGTGTCCACAACGACGGCTTCCGAGTCGAGGAAGCCAGCATGCTCCGTGAGCGCAAGAAGGATCCCTGGTGGCGCCGATGACGCGCAAATCTCCCGCTCCTGCGGATGTCAGCCCGGTCTTTGCACGCGGCGCGGCCTCGCGACCGCGCGTTCAGGCGCCTGACTCGCCGATCGCGGTCTGGGCCGGCGTCGGCGGCGCCGCGCTGCTAGGCCTGCTGGTGTTCAACGGTCTCTCCGCCGGTCGAGAAGCCCAGGCCCAGACACCCCCGACGGCCGCCCGCCCCGCGCAGGTTCCGGCAACCCCGGTTCCGGCCCCAGTCCAGGCCGCTCCGCCACCGCCTCAGGCTTCACCGGCCCCTCCCGTCCAGGCCGGGGTGGCGCCACCTGCAGATCCGGAAGCCGCCCATTGGCGCGCGCCCACGGTGGTGGTCGATTTCACGGGCGGCGATCCGGCCGCCGCGACCGCCCCCCAAGTTCAGTCCGCCACCGCTGCGGCCCCGGTCGCATCGGGCGCCGCCGCAGGGACGGCGGAGGAACGTTTCGCCGCGCGTCTATCCGGCTCGCTCGGTGACACCGCTCGCGCCGGACAGATGCGCGATCTTGGCCGCACTGTGCCTCAGGGCACAGTGGTCGCCGCCGTCCTGGAGACCGCGATCAACTCCGATCTGCCGGGCTCGGTGCGCGGCGTCGTCAGTCGGGACGTGCGCAGCTTCGACGGCAGCCGTGTGCTAATCCCGCGAGGTTCCAAGTTGGTCGGCCAGTACAAGAGCGCCGCGGCTCAGGGCCAGACCCGCGCCTTCGTGGTTTGGGAGCGGATCATCAGCCCGACCGGCGTCACGATCGAAATCGGCTCCCCGGCCACCGATCGGCTGGGGCGCGGCGGACTCGGCGGTGAGGTGGACCGTCACTTCTTCCAGCGCTTCGGCGGCGCCATCCTGCTGTCGGTGATCTCCGCCGCCGGCACGGCGCTCTCCGATGGCGACAGCGCCACCCTGGTCATCGGTTCGACCACTCAGGCCACCCAGGCGGCCTCGACCGTGCTCCAGTCTCAGATGAATATCCCGGACACCATCAAGGTGGCCCAGGGCGTGCCGGTGCAGGTGTTCGTGGCCCGCGACCTCGACTTCTCGGCGGTCGTGCGGTGAGCGCAAACGTCTACCTGTCGGCCTATCTGGCGCCGCTGGCGCCCTGGCTGACGCGGCCTGATGTCACCGACGTTCTGATAAACCGGCCGGGCGAGGTGTGGGTCGAGACCACCGATGGGGTCATGGGCCGTGAGCCGGCCGACCAGTTGGACGAAGTCGCCCTCCAGCGCCTCGTTCGCCAGATCGCCGCCGCCAGCCACCAGGGTGTCAACCGCGAGCAACCCCTGCTCTCCGCCACACTGCCCGACGGCGCCCGCGTCCAGGTCGTCGCGCCGCCCGCCACGCGCGGCGGCGTGGCGATCGCCGTACGCAAGCATCTGATTTCCGATCTCTCAGTGGACGATCTCGGGCGCGACGGCCTGTTCGCCGCGGCCCACAGGGCCGACGACGCCGCGCGCCGAGCTGCAGACGCCGAACTCGAAGCGCTGCTCGCCGAGGGCCAGGTCCAGCGCTTCCTTCAGGAAGCCGTCCGGCGCCGCAAGACCATTGTGATCTCCGGAGGCACCGGCTCGGGCAAGACCACGCTGCTCAACGCGCTCGTCAAGGAGATCGACCGTACGGAACGCCTGGTGGTGATCGAGGACGCCGCCGAGGTCCGGCTCGACCACCCCAACAGCGTGGGCTTGATCGCCGTGCGCGGCGACCTCGGAGAGGCCCGGGTCGACGCCGACAGCTTGCTGGCTGCTTCGCTTCGCCTTCGTCCCGATCGCATCCTGCTGGGCGAATTGCGCGGCGCTGAGGCCTTTGCCTTCCTGCGCGCGGTCAACTCCGGCCACCCGGGCTCGCTGACCACCATCCACGCCGACAGCCCGGCAGGCGCGCTTGACCAGATCGCTTTGCTCGCGTTGACCTCCGGCGTCGATCTCGGTTGGGACAAGGTCCAGACCTATGTCGAGCGGGTCATAGACGTCGTTATCCAGCTCGACCGTGTTGATGGCGTGCGCCGCGTCAGCGAGGTTCGGTTCAATCCACGCTGATTTCCTCGGTCGCGCACACACATCCTAAACCACGCCCGGGCTATCACCCCCGAATGTCAGAAAGACTCGCTACCCAATACGTCGAGCGCCGCGAAGAACCGCGCGCGCCTGTGTGTGCGCCCGCGCGCATCCTTCACGGTGATCGCCTCGCCCTTTGGGCTGACTGCACCATCAAGGACATCAGCGCCGCCGGCGCCAAGCTCGAGATCTCCCACTTCTACAAGCTGCCGCCACGGTTCGTGCTGGTGCACTTTCAGGCCGGTGTCGCCTTTGAGGTGATCCTGAAGTGGCGACGCGGCGACCTGGCCGGCGCCTCCTTTGAGCGTCGCCACGTGCTGGAAACTCTGGACGAACCGCGGCTCGCCCCAGCCCGTGAAGCCTGGGTCGCGCTACGACCCGGCCTTGGCGGCTGAACGTTTCAGACGAAGCCCAGGTACTTCGTCTGGAAGTTCCGCACGCGCGGGAAGATCACGTCGATGTCCGCGTCTGAAACCCCGAACCACCGACCGAGCGTCGCGCCATACTGATCCACCGACGTGGTCGGGATCAGATAGCCGGTCACATTGTCCGGGTTGTTGAACCCGTTCACATCCAAGCCCAGCGTCGGATACTGGCCGTAGATGTTCCCGCCGTTCACCGCGCCGCCCAGGATGAAGTGGTGGCCGCCCCAGGCGTGGTCGGTGCCGTCGCCATTGGTGGCGAAGGTTCGCGAGAAGTCTGATGCGGTGAAGGTCGTCACCTGCGATCGGCGATCAACGCCGCCGATGTTGGAAAGCGCACTGTCAAAATAGGACAACGCATGCGCCACCTTGGCCAACAGGTTCGGCTGGGCGGTATTCTGGAAGTCGTGCGTGTCCCAGCCGCCGAGGCTGACGAAGAACACCTGCCGGCGCACGCCCAGGACCGAACTCGCCGCGATCATGCGGGCCACAGTCTGGAGCTGAAGCGCAAGAGTGTTGGTCTCCACCCGATTCAGGATCTGATTGGTGTAAGCGGGTGCGGTCGCAACGCTGGTGACAACCGACTGGGTGAAGGCCGAATTCACGGTCGTCGCAGCGTTGAGCGACCGGCCGACAACGCTCGCATAGTCGGCGGCGAAATTCCCAGCGACGTTGGTGTCGCTGATCAGGTCGCGCACGCGAGACGGCGCCGCCGTCGAGCCGAACAGGCTGGTTCCTTGCGCGCCGTTAATCACCACCGCCGGTTGGGCGCCGGTCGAGAGCTGATACTGCACCACCGACTGGCCAGACAGGAACACCGCGTTGCCCGACGCCGAGACCGCCGTGAACAGGGTGTTCGAGCCATTCATGCTGGCCATCAGGTCGGCGAAGCGCCCGCCCCACCCGGTGCGTGCGCCCTCGGTTGAAAGCGCCTGCCAGGTGGACTGCTGGTCATTGTGGGAGAACAGGCTGGCAGGTAGGGCCGCCGACCGGGTCTGATACTGCTGCTTTGTGGTCGGCTGGATCAGCGTGCCGACATTGGCCAGGATCGCCAGCCGGTTCTGATTGAACAGGGTCTGCATCGGCCCCATGAACGGATGCAGGCCAAAGGTGCGGGTCGACGCGTTCGTGCCGGCCGGTATCGGCTGCGGCGTCCGGGGCGAGATCGGCAGCACGCCGCCCCAGGCCTCCGGCGAGTCTGCTTCCGCAACGCGACCGGTCACCGAGCTTGTCTGCCCCACTGGCGTCGGCGCTGTGCCAACCGGCATCAGCGCGATCGGGTCGACCCCTGTATTGCGGGTGGCGAAGTAGCGGCCCCAGCTGTCGTCGTCCGTCGCCAGCACAGTGTTGTGGGAATCGTTGCCGCCGAACAGAAACACGCAGACCAGCGCCTTGTAGTCGGGCGCTGATTGTCCCGCTGCCGAGCCGGCCGCGGCCAGTTGCAAGGCGAACGGCGCGCCGACCCCCAGGGCTCCGAAAGCGCCGCCAACCTTCAGAAGGTGACGCCGGTCCATGTTCCCGCTCATCGCTGCACCAGATACTCGGCCGACGCCATGGTCATGTAGACCGCCAGCTTGGCGCGGTTGGTCAGGGCTGCGGTCTGGTTCGTGGCTGGAAGCGCCACGCCCTGCACCGCTTCGGTGATCCTTGTCCGCAAGGCGGGTGACATGCGCCCGTTCAGCAGCAGGAGGTTCATCCGCTCCACCAATGCGGCCGGATTGTTCGCGATCGCAATCTCCGCCGCATAGGCGCTTCGCACATCACGCACGCCGTTGCTGGTGACGCCAATGCCGCCGTCCACTGTCGTCTGCAAGGTGTTGAGATAGCCAGAGACAGTCACCTCATCGACGATCTGGAACTCCGGCGCGACCAGCCCGGCCGTTCCCACCCGCGTGTTCGGCGGCGAGTATCCTGGTCGATAGAAATTGAACACCGACGGCGAGGTCAAAGGCGACTGGCCCAACGACGTGTTGGCGCTGGTCGAACCGATTAGCCACTCCCCGCTCGCCGAAGTGGCGCCGAACGCCCGCGCCCAGTTGGCCAGCCGGATCATCGGCTCGCGGAGCTTTCCGGCATTTACGCCGTCCGCAACCGAAGCGCTGCGCGCTTCTTCATCCAGCAGGATCGCGCGCACGACGGCCGACATATCGCCTCGCACGCCGCGCCCGTTGTTGTTGAACACGGCCGTCACCCGCGCCACATAGGCCGGGCTTGGATTGCTGGTCACCAGCCGCTGGATCAGCTGCTTCCCGATAAACGGCCCGACGTTGGGGTGATTGAAGATCGTATCCAGCGCGATTTTCAGGTCGCCAGCCGGATCGGACACCGTCGACGCCGGGATGGTCACCCCAAGGAACGACTTGGCGCTGATCGAATGAAACGCTGGATAGGGGATCATCGACCGCACGGTGGCGTCCACGTTTCGACTGCCGCCTCGGAACGTGCCCGCAGTCGGATTGGGATGGAAATAGCTATATCCGGTGAAGACCTTGGCCAGACCGCTGATGTCGGCGTCCGTATAGCTCGGGATCGGCCGTCCGGAGCTGTCGGTGCGAACCGTGCCGTCAGGGTTCAGCTGGTGCAGCCCGATCGACATCAGCTGCATCACTTCCCGCGCATAGTTTTCATCCGGATTGCGACCCGTCGCGGGATCCTCCCGTTGGTTACCCAACCACGTGAGATAGACGCCCATCATGGGATGCAGCGTCACTTGCTCCAGCAATGTTCGATAGTTGCCGAACGCGTTGGCGCCAAGCATGTCGTAGTAGGATGCCGCGCCACGGGTATCGATGTTGGAGTCCGTGAGCGAGATCACGAAAATCTCCGACAGCGCGAGCTTCATCCTCTGGCGGAGCTGGTCGGGCCCCGTGACCGCCTGGTCCCAGAACGAATAATAGAAGTCCACTGGGTTCAGGGTTGCGGTCGGGTTGGCCAGACGAAGTTGCACCAGCCGCGCATCGACATCCGCTTGATGGCCCGGCGGAGCCGGCGTCACCATCTGCTGATCGATCCACTGGGAGTAGCCGCTGGCCTGCACCACGGTGATCGAGGATTCGGTCGCCCCGTAGGTCGTCTGAGCCAGGAACCGGGCTGCTTCCGCGCTTGTCGGCGCCGCGCCGCCATTTCCTGTTCCACGCACGCCGCTGCAGGCGGCAACCGTCAGGGCCGCCAGGATGGCCAGCCAACGCAATGGCCTGCGCGGCATCGAATCCCCCAAAGCTAACGTCCCTTTCGTCTTTCTGAGCTTGGCCACCGTATCGGCATATGTCCACCAAATGGTGACGGAGTTCGGATAAGGTACCGTTTAAACGTCTGCGCGGTTGCATTCCGTCGAGCGTCGGATTGCACGAACATGATGCGGCCCTAGCATGGGGGCCGAATGGAGGTCGGATGGCTGTCTTCACCGCCGGCGCCCTGGGCGTCGATTTCGATCTCGTGGACCTCGGCCCATTGATCTTGGCGCCGCCCGCCTCGGCGACGCCGACATCCGTCGGGCTCACACTGCTCGGCTCGACCACCCAGATCTTTGGCTCGGGTTTCGCTTTCGCCGCCGCCGGCCCGCCCACGGCGGGAACGATCAACCGCATCATTGTCGGGGTGGACGCGGGCCTCGTCTACGACATCACCGGTCTCTCGCTGTCGGCCGCGACATTCAGAGGGTGGGTGGCCGCAGGCGACAATGTCTCCGCCAAGGCCGGCATCTTCGGCGGCGCCGACCAGATCATCGGCTCGGGCGTCGATGACCGTCTTCGCGGTTTCGGAGGCGACGACACCATGACCGGCGGCGCGGGCGCCGATTTCCTCGACGGCGGCGACGGCGACGACGACGTCTATGGCGGCACGGGCAACGACATCATCACAGATCCCGGCGGGTCAAACTATCTGCGCGGCGACGAGGGCGACGACAATCTGGTCGGCGGCTCAGGTTTCGATGACATCAACGGCAACATGGGCTCCGACACGGTCTCCGGCGGCCTCGGTGACGACTGGGTCGTGGGCGGTCGAGACAACGATCTGATCTTTGGCGACGACGGGGTCGACCTCGTCTACGGCAACCTTGGCGACGACACGTTGGACGCTGGAAACGGCGCCGACACCATGCGCGGCGGCCAGGGCAACGACTCTCTCATGGGCGGCGCAGGCAACGACTATGTTTCCGGCGATCGCGGCGACGACACCATGACCGGCGGGGCCGGCGCTGATCTATTCCATTCCTTCGCCGACGCCGGCGTCGATCGCGTGCTCGACTTCAACGTCGCTCAGGGCGACCGGGTCATACTGGACGTCGGAACCACCTTCTCCGTCGCCCAGATCGGCGGCGACACGGTGATCACAATGACTGGCGGCCAGGTGATCCTGGTGGGGATATCCATGTCGAGCCTGAGGGCCGACAGCATCTTCTTGGGCTAACGCCTGCGCCGTCGGTCCCCGTTTCGCGGACGAGCGCACCATCTGTGCCGCACAGGCACGGCGACTCGTTTAAGCGCTGGTCCGCCGCGGTTCGGATCGAACCGACCCGCCTTGTTCGGCCGATTTTGAGGTAGAGTCGTTCTGCGCCGCTTGAATCGCGACCGTCGAAGATAAAGGTCTCGCTGCCAGCGCCCTGCGCAGCCGACCACCGCGCGATGCTATGGGCCCTAGCGGCCACGTAACCCCCTAGGCACTACGAACGGGCCAGACCTCCGTCAGGCGTAAAGGCGTCACCAGGTCAAAGGATTTCGGAAAATCCGATTTG
>NZ_JBILUK010000290.1:0-3559 GCF_044371015.1 Phenylobacterium sp. | reverse complement strand
ATGAACACCTCGCAATAGTCACGCGTCAGGTCGATGTTCTGCCCCAGGTCGTAGGCTTCCTCGTAGTAGTAGAGCCCAGCCACATAGCTCAGGCGGTTGTCCAGCAGGGTCTCAGGCGACAGCAGCTGCAGCTCCTGGGAGTGGTTCTGGCTGTCGGCGTTGGTGGTCCGGCGCTGGAGTTCCAGCGGGACGTTGCCGTTCGAGGCCTGGTACTGGACGTTTTTCCAGTCGCGGTAGCCGCTGATCAGCTTGAGCTGATAGCCGTTGGCCATGTTCCAGGTCAGTTCGCTGGCGACGCCGGTCTGGTAGTCAATAAGGTCGCCCTCGGTCGACTGGCGAACTCGCCGCGAGTAGGTGTCGGACGTGTAGGGGAGAAGGCCGACGCCAGGTCCCGCGCCGTCCGGATCAAGGCGCGTCATCCAGTTGGCCAGCGTCGTTGGAGTCACCGAGCGGGTGACCACCGTGATGGTGTTGTAGCCGTCGCCGCTCAGGTTCTGGTAGTCGCCGCGCAGCGACCAGGTGACCTCAGGCGTAATGTCCCAGACCGTCGTGCCGCGCAGCGAGAAGCCATCGTTGCGGCCCATGCGCTTGCCGGTCAGGTCGTTGCGGTCATAACCGTCGTTGGTATAGGCGAGCGCCGAAATGCGGGTCCGAAAGCCCTCGGTCACCGGCAGATCTGCGGAGACCGCCAGCCGCTGGCGGCCATAGTTGCCAATCGAGGCGGTGGCTTCGCCGCCAAAGGCGTCGCCCGGCGCTGTGGTGCGGATCAGCACCGCGCCCATGGAGGCGTTACGGCCGAACAGCGTGCCCTGCGGACCGCGCAGCACTTCCACGGAGCCGATGTCGTTCAGACCTGCCAGAAGCGAGCCGATCCGGGGCACGTAGACGCCATCCACGAAGGCGGCGACGCTGGGCTCCACGGCGGTGTTCCCGCTGGTGCCGATGCCGCGCATCATGATCCGCGTGTTGCTCGTGTTGGACGAGGTGGCCAGGTAGAGGCTGGGGGTCAGGCGGCGGAGATCGCGGATGTCCTGCACGCCCGCGGCCTTCAGCGTTTCGCCGCTGAAGGCGGTCACCGAAATCGGCACGTCCTGAACGTTCTCAGCCCGCTTCTGGGCGGTGACCACCACCTCCGCGATGCCCACATCCTCGGAGGCTTGCGCCATGGCGCTCATCGGCGCGGCGAGCGCCAGCATTGCGACCGACACGAACAGTCTGCGACGTCCCATGGTGGGCTCCTCCCCTAAGGCTTCAGGCCTTTCGACCCCTTGTTTCCCTGGGTCACGATGCGCGCGGCCGAAGCGTCTGTCAATTTATGCTACGGTGTGGTTTCATTCGGGCTTCAGGTGGACTCCGGCGTGTTCTGGGGGCTGAGTCGACCGGGCGTTCGGATCCGCCCAACGGAGAAACAATTGACCGATACGGCCCTGACTCCAGGAACCCGCCCCAAGACCGGCCGGGGGTCCAAGCCGCGCGTCAATATCGTGGAGCGTCGCGAAGCCTTTCTGCTGGCGGCCTGTCGCGTCTTTCTGGAGCGCGGCGTCGGCACGGCGACCATGCAGGACGTGGCCGATGCGGCGGGCGTGCCGAAAATCCTGGTCTATCGCGTGTTTCCCTCGAAGCAGGCGCTGCTGGACGCCATCCGCGACAAGGTGCTCACCAAGATCCACGAGGTCTGGCGGGAGCCGACCTACTTCTACGGCTCGCGGCTCTACAGCATGGCGTTGGCCGCGCGGGTCCAGCCCGAGCCCTATCTGCTGGTGTTCCGCTACAGCCAGGCCGGAGTCGAGGCGCTCGATTGGGGCGCGGCGGTCACATCCGCCATCGCCGGCTACACGCGGGAGCGCTGGTTCGCACCGGGCCCGGACGCGCCGCCGGGCGCCGAGGCCCGCGCGGACTACGCCTCCAGGCTCAATGTCGGCCCCTTCATCGAGACCCTGATCCGCTGGATCGAGGAATCCGACGGCCTTGATGACGAGTCGCGCCTGCGCTGGACGGCGCGGATCCAGCGAGAGTTTCACCTGGCGTCGCGCGAGGCGTTCCAGCTGGGTAAAGTCGATCACCGCTATGGCATGCCGCCCGGCAGCGAAGATGCCTGACCTGATCGCCGAGCTGGCGGACCGGACCCGGTTGTGACCCCGGACGCACCTGCGCCGCGGCGCGCCATGGGGCCGATCGCCCTGGCGGCGGTGGGCGTCAACAGCATCATCGGGGCGGGGTTCTACCTGCTGCCGGCGCAGTACTTCGCGGTTGTGGGCCCTTGGGCGCCGCTCGTCCTGCTGGCGGTGGGCGTGCTGATGTTCGCCATCGCGCTCTGCTTCGCGGAGGTCGGTAGTCGGTTCGAGGTTAGCGGCGGGGCCTATCTTTACGTGCGCGCGGCCTATGGGCCGCTGGCGGGGTTCGAGGTGGGCTGGGTGCTCTATCTGTCGCGGCTGGTGTCGACCGCGGCGATGTTCTCCGCCCTGATCATGCTCCTGAAGGTGACGACCGGCCTGGAATGGGGGCTGGGCCCCAGCGCCGTGGTCATCGGCGTCATGACCGTCGTGGTCGCGGCCTTTTCGATCGTCGGCGGGCGGGCCAACGCCGGGCTGGTCACAGCGCTGGCGGTGATCAAGGTCGCGCCGGTGGTGCTGCTGATCGCGCTCGCGGCGCCCGTGCTCGACACGGCGGCGCTTGCGCCGGGTCCTGCGCCGGGCTGGAGTGCGCTGGGCGCGGCGGCCACCATGGCGATGTTCTCCTATGCGGGCTTTGAGAACCTGGCGATCCCGGCCGGCGAGGCCAGCAATCCGCAACGGGACGTGCCCCGCGCCCTGGTCATCTCGCTGGCGGCCGGCGTGGTGCTGCTGGTGGGCGCCAATGCCGTCGCGATCGGGCTGGTCAACGGGCTCAGCGACAGCAAACTCGCGCTGGCCGACGCCGCCCAGGTGGTGATGGGCCCGGCCGGCTGGTGGATGATCGCGGTGACGGCGATCCTGGCGGTAGTGGGCAGCAAGGCGGGGTCGCTGCTGGCCAACTCCCGACTGCTTCAGGGCCTGGCCGACCAGGGGGATATCGCCGCCTGGTTCGGCGGGCGCTCCAAGCGCTACGGCACGCCGGCGACGGCGGTGGTGGTCAGTTCGGCGCTGGTGGCGGCCCTGGCGCTCTCGGGGACCTTCCAGTCGCTGGTGGTCCTGGCGGTGGGGACGCGCGTGCTGGTCTATGCCAGCGTCGCGCTGTCGGTCGTCCGGCTGCGCGCCCGCGACGGATACGGCGCCGCCCCCGCCGCGCGGTTTCGGATGCCCCTGGCGCCGCTGATGGTGGGCGTGGTTCTGGCGGGTTGCGGCGGCATCCTGGCGACCATGACCCTGACGCAGGGCGTCGCCCTGGCTGCGGGGCTGGCCCTCGGCCTCCTGCTCTATGCCGGTCAGGCCTACCAGCGCCGCCGGACGGCGTCCTGAGATCCGGCGTCTGAGCTCAGCCGGGCCCCGGTGTCTCGGCGAAGGCCTCGGCGGCGATGGCGATGGTCTCGTCGATGTCGGCGGGCTGATGCGCCCCGCTCAGGTTCCAGTTGAGGTTCGGG
>NZ_JBILUK010000289.1:0-3575 GCF_044371015.1 Phenylobacterium sp. | reverse complement strand
AGGGGGGCTGCCGCGGCGCCGGCGGCCATCAGGCCCAGTGCGGCCTCTCGGCGGGTCGTGGTCATGTTCGGGCGTTCCTCCGCAAGGTGGACACATCCCCATGTGCAGAGCGGTTAGTAGCATCGTTGGAAGGGTTCTGTCAGGGGGGCGGCGGCCTGGAAACCGGACGGAAAGGGTTTTCTGTCACATGCGGTTCCATGATCCGGTTCGGACTTGCAATCGCTTTCGCGCTCCTCGCCGGCCCTGCGCTGGCGGCCCCCAAGAAGGAGGGCAAGAGCGATGTCGGGCAATATGTGGACCTGCAGCCGATCGGTCTGCCGATCGTGGCCGACCGCCGGGTGGTGAACTACGTCTTCGTCAATATCCGGATCAACCTCACCGACGGGGCCAACGCCGCAAAGTTGCGCGAGATGGAGCCCTTCTTTCGTGACGCCCTGGTGCGGGCAGGGCATCGCAGTCCGTTCACGCTGCCTTCCGATCTTGGCAAGATCGATGCAGCGCGGCTGACCGCCACCCTGACAAAGGACGCCAATCGCATCGCCGGCCCGGGGCAGATTCGCTCTGTCGTTGTGACCTCCCAGGCCCCTCAGCGGCGGATGTCGACGCCGCGCGCCTGACGCAAGACGATCTCCTCGTCGCTCCCGGTTGCGTCCGCAGGGGAAACCCGAGTAGCTTCCGCCCTCTTTCCGTCCGGGCATCCTATTCCGGCGGGGTTTTGGGGAACACGCGAGGGGCTGGGCGCCGCCCGACGATCACGAACGGTGATCGCCGAATCCGGCCCGCGCACAAAGTCGCAGAGGGGCGATCCACCTATGAATTCGGTTCTATTGCTGGTCATCGGCGCGGGCTTACTGGCGGTGCTGTATGGCGCCGTGCAGACAGCGGCGCTGATGCGTCAATCGCCGGGCAACGCCCGGATGCAGGAAATCGCCGCGGCGATCCAAGAGGGCGCGCAGGCCTATCTGAAGCGTCAGTACACCGCGATCTCGATCGTCGGGGTGGTGGTTCTGGTCGCCCTCTGGGTTCTGCTGGGCGCCTATGCCGCGATCGGCTTCCTGATCGGCGCGGTGCTTTCGGGCGCGGCGGGCTTTGTGGGCATGCTGATCTCGGTGCGGGCCAATGTGCGCACCGCCCAGGCGGCCTCCGAGAGCCTGGCCAAGGGCCTGAGCCTCGCCTTCACCTCGGGCGCCATCACCGGACTCCTGGTGGCGGGTTTCGCCCTGATCGGCGTGGCGGGCTACTACGCCTACCTGACCGATGTGGCCGGTTTGGCTCCGTCGGATCGTCACGTCATCGACGGGCTGGTCTCGCTGGGCTTCGGCGCCTCGCTGATCTCCATCTTCGCCCGTCTGGGCGGGGGCATCTTCACCAAGGGCGCTGACGTCGGCGGCGACATGGTGGGCAAGGTCGAGGCCGGCATCCCCGAGGATGACCCGCGCAACGCCGCAACCATCGCTGACAACGTGGGCGACAATGTCGGCGACTGCGCCGGCATGGCCGCCGACCTGTTCGAGACCTATGCGGTGACCACGGTCGCCACCATGGTTCTGGCGGCGATCTTCTTCGGCGGCTCGGCCATGCTGGGCAGCGTAATGCTGCTGCCGTTGGCGATCTGCGGCGTCTGCATCATCACCTCGATCCTGGGGACCTTCGCGGTGCGGCTTGGCAAGTCTGGCTCGATCATGGGCGCCCTCTACCAGGGCCTGATCGTCACCGGCGTGTTGTCGGCTATCGCGCTCTGGTTCCTGATCCCGTCGCTCATCACCGAGCCGTTGACGGTCAACGTCGGCACGCCGTTCGAGAAGACTTTCGACGCCATGGCGCTGTTCTGGTGCTCGATGGCCGGCCTGGTGATCACCGCACTGATCGTGATGATCACCGAGTACTACACCGGCACCAACTTCCGACCGGTGAAGTCGGTGGCCCAGGCCTCGGTCTCGGGTCACGGGACCAACGTGATCCAGGGCCTGGCCATGAGCCTGGAGGCCTGCGCGGCCCCGGCCATCGTGATCATCTTCGGCATCATTGTGACCTACAACCTGGCGGGCCTGTTCGGCATCGCCATCGCCACGACCGCCATGCTTTCGCTGGCGGGCTTCATCGTGGCCCTCGACGCCTTCGGCCCGGTGACGGACAACGCCGGCGGCATCGCGGAAATGGCGGGCCTGCCGCCGGAAGTGCGCGTCACCACCGACGCGCTCGACGCCGTGGGCAACACCACCAAGGCGGTCACCAAGGGCTACGCCATCGGATCGGCCGGCCTGGGCGCCCTGGTGCTCTTCGCCGCCTACACCGAAGACCTGAAGTACTTCGCGACCAGCGCCGCGCCGGGCTCATTCTTCTACGAAATGGGTGAAGTGCGGTTCGACCTGTCGAACCCCTACGTGGTGGTCGGCCTGCTGTTCGGCGGCCTGCTGCCCTTCCTGTTCGGCGGCATGTCGATGACCGCGGTGGGCCGTGCGGCTCAGTCGGTGGTGGTGGAAGTCCGCCGTCAGTTCCGGGAGAACCCCGGGATCATGACCGGCGAGGTCAAGCCCGAATACGGCCGCGCCGTGGACATCCTGACCAAAGCGGCGATCCGCGAGATG
The DNA here is from genome assembly GCF_044371015.1 of Phenylobacterium sp. Classification (GTDB taxonomy): domain Bacteria; phylum Pseudomonadota; class Alphaproteobacteria; order Caulobacterales; family Caulobacteraceae; genus Phenylobacterium. The sequence goes on along the minus strand of NZ_JBILUK010000289.1, from coordinate 987 downwards.
ATCGTGCCGTCGCTGCTCCCGGTGGTCAGCCCGGTCGTGCTGTTCTTCGCGATCAATGCGATCGCCGGCAAGGTCGACGCCTTCGCCGCCGTCGGCGCCATGCTGATGGGGGTGATCGTCACCGGCCTGTTCGTCGCCATCTCGATGACCTCGGGCGGCGGCGCCTGGGACAACGCCAAGAAGGTGATCGAAGAGGGCTTCACCGACCGGGACGGCGTGCTGCACGCCAAGGGGTCTGAGGCCCACAAGGCGGCCGTGACGGGCGATACCGTCGGCGACCCCTACAAGGACACGTCGGGTCCCGCCGTGAACCCGATGATCAAGATCACCAACATCGTGGCGCTTCTGCTGCTGGCGGTTCTCGCCGCTCAGTAGGGGACAGCCCCGGAACGACGACGGCCCCGGAACTCGCGTTCCGGGGCCGTTTTCGTGTGCGCCGTGGAAAAAGCCGCCTTAGATCCGGCTGGGGATCACCACCGGCAGGGTCTCGAAGCCGTGCACGAATGACGACCAGTTCAGGACCGGCTCGCCGACGACGCGGATCTCCGGGAAGCGCTTGAGGATCTCCTCCCAGATGATGGTGAGCTGCATCTCGGCCACGCGGTTGCCCACGCAGCGGTGGACGCCGAAGCCGAACGACATGTGCTGGCGCGGGCGTTCGCGGTCGATGATGAACTCGTTCGGGCGGTCGATGACGTCTTCGTCCCGGTTGCCCGAGATGTACCACATGGCCACCCGCTCGCCGGCGCGAATGGTCTTGCCGCCGATCTCCACATCACGGGTCGCGACGCGCGCCATGTGGGCCAGCGGGGTCTGCCAACGGATGGTTTCGGAGACCATCGAAAGGATCAAGTCCGGGTTGGCCCGCAGCTTGGCGTACTGATCGGGGTTCTTGTTCAGGGAATAGACGCTGCTGGAGATGGTGTTCCGGGTGGTGTCGTTGCCGCCGACAATCAGCAGGATGACGTTGCCCTGATAGGTCTCCAG
>NZ_JBILUK010000288.1:0-3586 GCF_044371015.1 Phenylobacterium sp. | reverse complement strand
GCCGCCACCCCGACCGATGAACACCGCGTTCTCGGCGCGGAACAGATTACCCCCAGCGCCGGCGTCCGGAACGCTGTCATCGAGTTTCCAGGAGCGGCCGCCATCGCGGCTTTCCAGAATGCCGAACCGCGTGGTGATGGAGAGTCGCCCCGGCTGGTTGGGCCAGGCGACGATGCCGTCGACTTCGTGATTCAGGCTGGTCGGCTGATAGGCCGGCGGCAACGAGGCGCGCGACACCGTCCAGCCCTTGGTCACGTCCAGGAACCCGTAGATGTGGTTCATCGGGAACGCCGTTAGGGCGAGGTAGAGGATCGGTATCGCGCCCAGCAGGCCGAGGATCGGGGCGTGGGTGCGGTAGAGCCAGCGCATGGTCTCGCGCCGGACCGGGACAGGCCAACGGATCGATTTACCGAACCGCTTCATGGCCCAATAGGCCAGGCCGGATAACGCCAGCACCGCCATGGCGATCCCGCCGAGGTCGTTCAGCCAGATCGACCCGCGTCCCTGGAGCAGGCCACGACCGAAGTGAAGTTCGCGAATGAAGGTGTTGAAGGCCACCTCGTCGCCCACGCCCTCGACTTGATCGCCGCGGGCGATGGGCGTCGCCGCGCCGTCGGCCAGGCGCACGCGGATCAGCTCGGTGTGATCACGCACCACCACGATCTCACCCGGCTCATGACCCAGGCTGCCGGCGCTGAGGTGCTGGCCTGCTAGCGCCACGCGCCGGGCGGAGAGCCCGTCCGGGGTCAGGGCCCAGACTCCGTCGTCCGTAGTCAAATGAACACCGGCGAATGTGGCGCCGGCGGAGCCGATAATCCCTTCCACCTGAGGCTGATGGTCAAGGCCATCGAAGTTGACCTTGCGCCAGGTCTTGCCCTGGTCTGTGGAGCGCCAGGCGCCGCGTTCGGATGCGCCAAATACGGCCTTCGGTGTCGCGGCGATGTAGCGCATGACCGTACCGGGGACGAGGCGGTCGATCCGCTCGGATGTCCAGCTCGACGGAACACTGACCTGGCTCTGCCAGCGCCACTCATGATGGTCTAGCAGCACGCCGGTGACGGCCAGAACGAACAACCAGACGCAGGCGGTGAGGCCCGCATACTTGTGGATCGTCCAGAGGATCCGGTGCGTGCGCACGTCGATCATCCGAAGGCTCTCCCCCCAAACACACAGTTCGGATTTGTCCGGACAACCTGCGAGGGACCTCGTCCACTGTCAATTGTGGCCTCGGGGCCGCAGGTGGTGCGGAATCGTCCGGGACGACTTGTGTTGTCCGGACAAATTTGAGAACCTTTCCCCAACGTCGGCCTAAGATCCAATCTGGCCATCTCCGGGGGAGCATTTATGCGAAAGATGATCTGGACGCCGATGGCGATCCTCATGATGAGCGCGTCCACGCCGGCGCTGGCTCAGGGCGCCCAGACGACCTCCGCCGATGAAGGCACGTCGGTCGAAGAGATCCTCGTGACGGCCCGGAAGCGCGAAGAGAAGCTGCAGGACGTGCCGATCACCATCTCGGTGGTGGGGAGCGAGGCGATTGCGCGTTCGAACGCGGTGAACGTCTCCGATCTGGCCATGCAGACACCAGGCTTCTCATACCGCCAGGGATTTGGCCGCACAGGCGGCGGCGGCGGCGCGGGCGTCCGCCCCTCCATCCGGGGCATGTCGTCGGTAGTCGGCGCGCCGAACGCGGCCTTCTTCGTCGACGGGGTCTTTGTCTCGGACAACATCGCCAGCTACCAGCTGGACAACCTTGAGCGCGTTGAAGTGATCAAGGGGCCCCAGTCTGCTCTGTTCGGCCGGCAGACGTTCTCGGGCGCCATCAACTACGTGACGCGCAAGCCCAGCAACGAGTTCATCGGTCGCGTGCGCGCGCAGGTCGCTGAATATGACTCCTACGAGGTGTCAGGGTTTGTGTCGGGCCCGATCATTCCCGACATCCTGCTGGGTGAATTGAACGCCCGCCGCTACGTGTTCGGCGGCGACTACGTGAACTCGGATTCCGGCAAGCGCGACCTAGGCGACCAGCGAAGCACGAACATCGGCGGGCGACTGCTGTTCACCCCGATGGAGAACCTCGAGATTCTCGGTTCGGTCGGCTACAGCAAGGATCGAGACAAGGGCTACATCTACAACTTCCAGGGCTCCGCCCTGAACAACTGCTTCCCGGCGCCATTGGTCACGCCCCAAGTCGGCCCGTTCCCGCGCACCCTGACCAGCCGTCGCGGCTTCTACTGCGGCGAGGTCAAGACGCTCTCCCGTTACGCCTACAACAACGACGCCATTGAGGCCTTGGGCTACAACGGGCTCGACCGGGAGTTCGTTCGCTCCAGCGTCAACGCCGTCTACACCACCGACAGCGGCTACAGCCTGACCTCGGTGACCGCCTACAACACCAACAAGAGCACCACGGGCCAGGACAACACCCTGCTGCCCAGCGCCAATCCGGCGTTTCTCATCACGCGGGACCGCAACTCCGACTTCAGCCAGGAACTGCGGTTCATGACGCCGCAGGACCAGCGCATCCGCGGATTGGTCGGCGGCTATTACTACCGTGAGAACCGGGGCGAAGGTTTCCAGATCTCCAACACGAACACCAGCGTCCGCCCGATTGACTATGCGGACGGCGTTCGCAGCCGGTCGATCTTCGCCATGATCGAAGGCGATTTGACTGAGTCTGTGACCCTCAGCGCTGAGGGTCGGTACCAGAAAGAGAAGATCATCGGTTCGACTGGCGTGCTGGGAACCGCCGGCCTTCCCGCCCCCGCGCCCATCGCCATCCGCGAAGCCAAGTTTGACAACTTCCTGCCCAGGGCGACCGCGCGTTGGAAGGTCAATCCAGACCTGACGCTTCATGTCTCGGCGGCCAAAGGCAACAAGCCGGGTGGCTTCAATGGTTATCCTGCGGATATCAGCCCAGCCGACGCGGCGTTCTTTGACACTCAGGGCTTCGACCTGTTCGATGAAGAGTCCGCCTGGAGCTACGAGATCGGCGCCAAGGGGCGGCTGATGGGCTGGATCGACTACTCCGTCGCCGCCTTCTACACCGAATGGAAGAGCCAGCAGCTCAGCCGCGGCGAGGCTTACACACGGGTCAATGGCACGCCGAACAGCGTGGTGATCATCCAGAACGCGGGCGAGTCGGAGATCAAGGGCTTCGAGGTCGACTTCTCGGGCCGCCCGGTCGAGTGGCTATATCTGCGCGCGGCCTACAGCTATGTGGATGCGACGTTCACCCGCTTCTTCGACGATACCACTCAGGAGATCTACGATACCGACGGTCGCGGACCCTTCCTGCGGGGCGGCGTGCGCAATCCGCTGGACGTGGACTCGCTTGATGGCGGCGATGTCAGCGGTAACCAGCTGCCCCAGACGCCCAAGCATCAGTACACGATCACCGGCGAGACCACCCATGAGATCGCCGACGATCTGACGCTGCGGGTCCGTGGCGATCTGGCCTACGAGAGCAAGCGCTACTCCCAGGTCGACAACCTCAACTGGGCCGGCGACAGCTTCATTCTCAACGGCAACATCTCGCTCACGCGTGGTGATTGGGAGCTAAGCATCTTCGGACGCAACATGTTGG
>NZ_JBILUK010000079.1:0-13008 GCF_044371015.1 Phenylobacterium sp. | reverse complement strand
CAGCGTCCGACCCCTTGGCTTGTGATGCGACCTAAGGCCCAGGCCGATTGACATCCATCAAAGCGCGGCCGCCAGCTTGGCCCAGGCTTCAGGCATGCAACGCGCCCTTCTACTTGTCCTGACGATGTCCGGAACGCTCGCAGCCGCCACGTCCGCTGCCGCTGAAACCGCCGAGCGGCGCGGCCAGATACTGGTCACCCGCCATTGCGCCTCGTGCCACGCGGTGGGCGTGTCGGGCGCCAGCAAGGAGCCCGCCGCCCTGCCGTTCCGCGAGATCGGACGCCGCTATGATCCCGAACAGCTGCAGGAAGCCTTGGCTGAAGGCCTGCTAACCGGGCACCCTATGATGCCCGAGTTCCGGTTCCCGCCCGAAGACGGGAAAGCGATCATCCGCTACCTGAAATCGATCCAGACCCGCCAGCCGGGCTGACGGGCCGGATCTTATCTGGCCTTAGTTGAAGACGATGACCGAGCGGGCCACCGCGCCGGTCTTCATTTCCTCGAACGCTTCGTTGACCTGCTCGAGCTGAATGCGGCGGCTGATCATGTCGTCCAGGTGCAGCTTGCCGGCCATGTAGGCGTCAACCAGGCGGGGCATGTCCACCGGGAAGCGGTTGGAACCCATCAGCGACCCCTGGATGCGCTTTTCGCCGAGGAACGCCGCGCCCATCAGGCTGATGGTCTGGCCCACCGGGATCATGCCGATCACGTTGGCGGTGCCGCCGCGCGCCAGCATGTTGAACGACTGCTCCGCGGTCACTGCAAGACCGATGGCCTCGAAGCTGTGCTGCACGCCGCCACGGGTCATCTCCAGCACGGTCTTCACGGCATCGGGGCCGCCCAGCACGAAGTCGGTGGCGCCCATCGACTTGGCCAGGTTCTCCTTACCGGGCGCCATGTCGATGGCGATAATCCGGCCGGCGCCGGCCAGCGCCGCGCCGTTCACCGCCGCCAGCCCCACGCCGCCGCAGCCGATGACGGCCACGGTGTCGCCCGGCCGCACGTTGGAGGTGTGGATAACCGCGCCCACGCCGGTCATCACGCCGCAGCCGATCAGCGCCGCGCGGTCAAGCGGCATGTCCTTGCGGATCGCCACGCAGGCGTTCTCGTGGATCAGCATCTGCTCGGCGAAGGACGAGAGGTTCAGATACTGCAGCATCGGCCCCGTGGCCGAGCTCAGCCTGGGCTCGTCGTCCTCGCGGCGCTTGGTCTCCGGCGAAACGCAGCGGGCCATGTGGCCGGTGACGCAGTGGTCGCAATGGCCGCAGAAGGCCGACAGGCAGGTGATCACATGATCGCCCGGCTTCACGCTGCGGACTTCAGAGCCCACAGCCTCGACCACGCCGGCGCTTTCATGGCCCAGCACGGCCGGCATCGGATGCGGGTACTTGCCTTCGATGAAGTGCAGGTCTGAGTGGCAGACCCCGGCGGCGGCGGTGCGGATCAGCACCTCGCGCGGTCCCGGCTTGTTGATTCGCACGTCCTCGATCGAGAGCGGCTTCCCCACTTCGCGCAGCACAGCGGCTTTCATGGCGTTCCCCTTGGTGTCGTTGCCTCTGGAAGAAACTTATCGCCGTTCAGAAGCGCGTGGGAAGCCCTAACCCGCCAAAACCGGCCGTAGCGTCACACCGCGCCGCGCAACTCCCGCTTCAAGACTTTGCCGGTAGGGCCGATAGGCAGGGTCTCGACGATCCGCACCTCGTCCGGCGTCCACCACTTGGCGACGCGTTCGGCCACGTGCGCCTTCAGCGTTTCAGGGTCGACCGTTTGCCCGCTGCGGAGCGTCACCAGCAGCAGCGGCCGTTCATCCCATTTTGGGTGGGGCACGCCGATCGCCGCGGCCATGGCCACCGCCGGGTGAGAACAGACCGCATCTTCCAGGTCCAACGTCGAGATCCACTCCCCGCCCGACTTGATCACGTCCTTGGCCCGGTCGGTCAGGCGCAGATAGCCCTCCGGGTCGATCGTGGCGATATCGCCGGTATCGAACCATCCATCGTCTGTGAACGCCGCGGCGCCGTCCTGCTTGAAGTAGGCGCTGGCCGTCCAAGGGCCGCGCACCTGCAGGGCGCCCGTGCTGGATCCGTCACGCGGCAGTTCCGCGCCGTCTTCGCCGACAATGCGAAGATCCACGCCCCAGAGGCCCCGGCCCTGCTTGAGTTTGCGGCGGGTCGCCGCCGCCCTGTCCTCGCCGCCGTGTCTGGACAGTCCAGTGTTGATGACCCCCAGCGGACTCATCTCGGTCATGCCCCAGATCTGACGCACCTGGGCGCCCAGCTTCTCCTCCACCCGGTCGATCAGGGATGCGGTCGGCGCCGAGCCGCCGATGGCCACGTTGCGCACCGTGGTCAGCTTGCCGCCGGTCTTGTCCAGGTGATCCAGCACGCCCACCCAGATCGTCGGCACGCCCAGCAGGAAGGTCGCCTGTTCGGCCACCGCCAGCTCACAGATCGAAGGCCCATCCAGCAACCGGCCCGGCAGCACCAGCTTGGCTCCCACCAGCGGCGCCGCATAGGGCGTGCACCAGGCGTTGGCGTGGTACATCTGGGCGCAGGGCAACACTGTATCCCGCGCCGACAGGTCGAAGGCGTCCGGCAGGGCCAGCGCCAGCGCATGGATCACCGTCGAGCGGTGGCCATAGAGCACGCCCTTGGGGTTGCCCGTGGTGCCCGAGGTGTAGCAGAGGCCCGAAGCCTGCCGCTCGTCCAGCTCCGGCCAATCGAAGTCCGCGTTCTGCGCCGCGAGCAGGTCTTCGTAGTTCGCCACGCCCGCCGGCGCATGGGCCGCGTCGGTCATCGCGACCACGGCCTTCACAGTCGTCATACGGGGCGCCAACGTCGCCACCTGCTCGGCAAAGCTGATATCGAACAGCAGAAAGCTGTCTTCGGCGTGATTGGCCACCCAGACGATCTGGTCGTCGTGCAGGCGCGGATTGATCGTGTGCAGCACCGCCCCGATCCCGGTGACCGCGAAATAGAGTTCGAAATGCCGATGCGTGCTCCAGGCCAGAGTCGCCACTCGATCGCCGGGTTTCACGCCCAGAGCCAAGAGCGCCTTGGCCATCCGCTTGGCGCGGATGAGCGCGTCGCGATAGCCGTAGCGATGGATCGGCCCCTCCACCGTGCGGGTCACCACCTCGGTGTCGCCGTGATAGAGCGCCGCATGCTCCAGGATCGAAGGCAGCGTCAGCGGGCGATCCATCATCAACGCGTGCATAGGCGGCCTCAAAAAGGTGGTTCGCTTCAGGCTAGCCGGTGGAGAGGCGTCGGGGAAACCAGTTTGCTCGATCTGCTGATTGATCGCTCGATTTCCGTTAGTGACCGAGTGAAGGGATCCTTGCGCTGGAGGCTGGCGTCATCGAACCACTGAAAGGATACGACGCGGCCTTCGCCCTGCGCGGCTGGCGTGACGCGACCAAGGCCGGCGCCCCGGAAGAGCTTGCGGGCCACGACCTGGCGATGCTGCGCGCTCAGATTCCGACGTTCATGAGGACGGGCCGGGTCGGTTATGTCGAACTGGCGGCCTGGAACTTCGAACTCAACGACTGGGTGCGGCTGGACGCGTTCGAGGCGCCGAGCCACGCCGTTTGATTTCCGGTTTCCACTCCAGGTTTACCGGCGCCTGCGTTGTGAACCCGCCGGCGTCACGATAGCCTTGCAACTTCAGGCCGAGACTGCGGAACCCAAATCCAAATGAAAATGAAGCTCTACTCAGGCGACCTCAGCCCCTACTCCGCCCGGGTTCGGATGCAGATCTACGCCAAGGGCATCACCGACATCACCTTGGAGCGGCCACCGAACTTCGGCATGCCCGCCTTTCGGGACGAGAATCCCATCGGCCGCATCCCGGTGCTCGATATCGATGGCGACCGGATGCCGGAATCCGATGTGATCGCGGAATATCTTGAAGAGATTTATCCCACGCCTTCGATGCTGGGCGCCACGCCGCGCGAGACCGCCCACATCCGCACGCTCGCCCGGATTGGCGATATCTATCTGATGAACAACATGTTTATGCTGTCCGCCCAGAGCCGGGCCGCGACCCGCAACGAGGGCATTGTCGAATTGCTGGGCGGTCAGGTCGTGCGCAACATCAAGGCGCTTGACCAGATGATCGGGAGGGACGGCTTCGCCTGTTCCGGCCGCGTCACCATGGCCGACTGCGCGCTGGTCCCGGCCCTGTTCATGATCGAAAACGTTCTTCCGACCGTCGGCGTTGAGGACCCGATCCCAAAGCGCGCCAACGTCGCCGCCTACTGGTCCGCGATCCAGAAGAACGAACACGCGGCGCGCGTCTTGGTCGAACTCCACCGCGGCCTGGAAGAACGCCGCGAGATGATCCGCAACGGAACCTTCGCCAAGTTGATGGCCGCGGCCGCCAAAGCCCAGGCCGAGGCCGACGCCAGGGCCGGCTAGGCTTGAAGGGTCGCTCGCGCCTCAGCCCAACTGCGACGCGATGGTGGGATAGTCGAAATAGTCGCGCCAGTAGGTGATCAGCCCGTTGTGGACTTCGTAGACGCCGGTCACAGGCAGCTCGACCCATTTGTCGCCGTAGAGGTGCCGATCGAGCCGCTCCAAGATCACCACCGGACCCGCTTCCGCCGCCCGGAGCACCTTGAACTCGTTTTCCTTGGTGGGGGCGAAGAAGGGTTCCAACACCGCGCGGATGCCGGCGGGACCGACATTCAAGCCGATCGGCGGCGGGTTCAGGTACTGACAGTCGGCCGAGACCAGCTTCAAGGCCGCGTCATAGTCCAGCGGCTCCATCAGCTTCATGAACTGCAGGACGACGGACATCGGGGTTGAGCTTGCGGTGGTCACGGATCTGCTCCCGGCTTCAGTGATCTCGCTGAGGTTCCGGCCTTCTGCGCGCACAGGCAATTACTTGGCGGGTCAATCCGGTGGGCCCGTCACCAGGGGCGTCCCATCCTCGAACCGGGCGCCGCGCGAACCTGCTTCCGCCGAGGCGGCGGAGCAGCGCCGCTCAGAAACGGCCCGCGATACGAAGCGTGTATGATCGTGTGCCAAAGCCGCCGATGGCCCGGCGGGTCTCCAGGCGGCCAAGGTTGCGATCTAAACTTCGGTCCGGCGCGTAGAACGCCCGTTCGCGGATTTCCTTCGGAAGCAGAATATCGGCGACGGTGAAGCGTATCACCATGCGCGGTATGGCGGTCGTCTCCACATAGGCGTCCAGGTTGGGCCGGTCCCAGCCCGTTTCGCGTAGCTCCCGCAGGCGAAAGAGCCGGACCTCGTCTGCGCGCTCCAGGATGGCGCCCCAGGCCAACTTCAGCGACGGAAGGGGCTGTCGCAGATCAACCGAGTAGCTCCACTCGGTTTCATCCGAAAAGCGGCGGCTGCGTCCGGTGACGGGGTCTTCAACGCGCGTGTCCTGCAGCAGGGTCCGGACCCGCAATTCGCCGCGCGGCAGGCCAACCCGATCCAGCGGAGCCAGGACATCCAACTTCACACCATAGCGACGGCCGTCGCCGATGTTTCCGGGGGCGTCGAACTGGCCGGCGACAGGGATCTGATCCTGGACGTCCTCCACCCGTTCGTAGAAGGCGCTGAGCGTAACCAAGGCCTTGGGTCCCAGCCGACGCTCCCAGTCAAGCTGCGCCCGCCAGGTCCGCTCCGGGGCCAGGTCGGGATTGCCGAGGTCGACGGTGCCGTCGAACAGGGAGACGGCGCTGGCGAACTCGGTGAAGTCCAGTTGCGCCACATCGCGCTCGAGGCGCAGTCGCAGCTGGTCGCCCGGCGACCGATTCCATGTCGCGACCATCCGCGGCTTCACAAAGGTGAAACTGCGCGCCTGTTCTGCATCGCCGGACTGGCGGATGCGGGACGTCTCCACCGTAACACCGGCCTCTACAGACAGGTCAGGCGACACGCGCCAGACGTCGGTGACGTAGGCCTCGCCCCTTCGTTCCTCCACCCGGGTATTGGCGACCGGCAGTGGCGTCGGCCGGGGTCCCGCACCCGTATCGACGGCGATGTCGAGCGCGCTATCGAGCGCATTGAAGGCGCCTTCGACGCCGATGTCGAAAGTGTGCGCTGTCCCGGCCCGGTAGGTCCAGACGGCGCGGCCGATGTACTCTCCGCTGTCAGACGCTCTCTGGATGAGCGTGCTGCGCGCGCCGCCGGCGAACGGCCGTGTCGTGTAACGCTCGTCCGACCCGGTCTCGCGGCGCGATGCCAGAGCCAGCAGCTTGACCGAACTGCGGGCCGTCAGTCGGCGTTCCCAGTCCGCGCCCAGCTCGTAGGCCAGGACCGAATCCCCAACCACCTTGCTGTCTTCCGTGCGGAGCGGGATGCCGGTTGGGCTGAAGACCTCCGAAAATGTGTGACGCCCATCCCGGCTCGGCGTTAGCTGGGCCGTGAGGTTGACCACATCATCCGCCGTCGGCCGCCAGCCCAGCCTGCCGCTGAGCTTGTACTCGTAGTAGCTGCCCTGGAGGTACTCCCGGCCGGTCTCGATCACCTGGTCGTTCGCAGCCAGGAGGTCCTTCGCGAATTCCACCCGCCCGCGACGCGCCGGCTGGGCCTGGATCGTCAGGCTGACGTCGGTGGATCCGACTCGGAAGGCGCTTGTCGCCACCACCACCGGATTGACGCTCTCACCCGGCTCAAGCACGCCGGCCTGGACGACGTAGGTGTTGGTGGCGCCCGCCTGTCGCGGTCGCAGCTGCACGTCGACGACCAGCGCATATCCGCGAAGGTCCACCGCACCGCCTGCGTGCACGTCGACTCGGAGCACGTCGCGCGCCGAGATCCGGGAGAGTTGCTCCGAGATCGGCGTCTTGGAACTGGGACGCTCGCCGTTGATCAGGACGTTGCCCGCCGCGCCCGCGAACCCGCGGCGTTCCAGACCGTTGTCGAGCGTGAAGCCCGGCACGCGCCGGACCACATCTTCGGCCGTCACCGGATTGAATGGGGCGAAGAAGTCAGGACCGTAGCTTGCGGCCCGGGCTTGCGGTTCCTCCGGCGAGCCAGGCTGGGCGGACGCCACGCAAGGCAGGCCCAGTACGGTGGCGGCGACCAGGACGGCGCAACCGCGCCGCCATCCATCAAAATGCGTCACATCCGATTCCATGAATTAGACCATAGTCTAAATCCTGGCGGACTCGTCAACCCGCGCGGTCGAGACGGAAATCCCCTCGAGAAGCACCTCGGCGAGGTCGCCGAGAAGCTCGGCGAGCGGGACACCCTGCGGATTGTGAAGCCAGTGGGTCGCAGCCCCCGCCAGCAGACTATCGAAAGCCGTGGCGAGGACCTCGGCCGGACGCTCGGCGGTGAACTCGCCCCGAGACTGTCCGCGACGCATCAAGCGAACCAGACCGGCAAGGGCTTCACGCCGCAGGTTGGGCGCTTCGCCCTCGGCGTCCAGGCCCATCGAGACCTTGCGTATCTCGCCGAAGACTTCCCGATAGATCGCCCGGTTCGCTTCAAGACCATGGCCCATCTGACGGAAGAGACGTCGCAGGAGGTCCGCCGTGGCCGTGGTCTCGTCCTTCAGGGCCCGGTCCAGTAGGTCCCTGTAGTTGTTCAGAGACCGGGCGGTGATGGCGTCCAGCACCAACGCCTTGGAGCCGAACTGATTGAAAACGGTCGCCCGGGAGAGCCCTGCGGCCCGGGCGATGTCGGCCATCGAGGTCTCGTGCAGACCCCGTTCGGCGAAAAGGGCCTGAGCGGCCTGAAGGATGAGTTCGCGGGACTGCGCGCCGTAGCTACGGGACTTTGAACCCGCCACGCCTAGGCTCCCATTCGGGCTTTGAAAACCCCGTCGGGCAGATCGCCCGCACGGCTTGGATGGATGAAGAAGTAATCCTTCCAGGGCAGCCCCTCGACCAGGGTGGTGCGCTCCTCCAGTCGGTCGGCGTTCAGCGCGAACATGCGGTACCCGCGCCGCCGAAACAGCGCCACCACCGCCTCGCCGGAGCCGCCGAACCGCGCCTGCAGCATGTCGGGATGGATTTCGAGCAGCACGTGCGGATGGTCCCGGTCGATCAGGCCGGCCGCGCCCTCCAGGGCCTTCTGCTCGGCGCCTTCGATATCCATGCGGATGAAGTCCACCCGCTCGATACCCGCATCGCGGCAATAGGCGTCGAGCGTCAGCACCGGCGTCGGCTGCAAGTCGGCGCCACGGTCGTCCAGATCCGGTCGCGCCGGGCCGTTTGGTCGCGTCTCGGCCACGTAGGCATAGGCCCGCCCCATCCGGCCGGAGGTCTTGCGCGGGGTCACCAGCAGCAACTCACCCGGCCGATCCGCGACCGCGGCGTGCACCGCGGTCACCTGACCGCCCATCCGGTGCCAGGCGATGCAGGTGGTCAGCACCTCGAAGGCGAACGCCGAGGGCTCGAAGGCCGTGACCCGCGCGCCCGGCGCGACGCGCGTCATCACATAGGTGTGCCGTCCGTCGCTCGCGCCCACATGCAGACAGACCGGCGCGCCTGTCAGCAGATCGGCCAGATACGGCGTCTCGGGCTCATGCTTGGCCCAGGTCCGGTTGCGTCGCCAGGCGCGGAACGCATGGGCCAGGACGCGAAGCGAAGGCATCGGATCTCCCGTGCGGACGGCGCCGGTCACGCGGCGTCGCGCAGCACCGTCATCATGTAGTTCACGTCGGTATCAGCCGATTCCGTCCATCGACCGCTGAGCGGGTTGAACACCACCCCGAACGGTCCGTCCATCGTCACCGGCGTCTCCGCGAGGAACCCGCGCAATTCGTCCGGCGTCAGAAACTTCGACCAGTCATGGGTGCCCGCCGGCAGCCAGCGCAGCACATACTCCGCACCCACCTTGGCGAGAGCGAAGGCCTTCAGCGTGCGATTGAGCGTGGCGACAATCATCAGGCCGCCCGGCGCCAGCAACGCCGCGCAGTCGCGCAGAAACGCGCCCGGATCGGCCACGTGCTCGATCACCTCCATGTTGAGGATCACGTCAAAGGCCGGCTCGCCCGCCGCCAGCAGAGCCTCGGCGGTCGAGGCGCGATAGTCGATCTCCAGCCCCTGCTCGGCGGCGTGCGCCCGCGCCGTGCCGATGTTGCGCTCCGAGGCGTCCACGCCGGTCACCTGAAAGCCCAGCCGCGTCATCGGCTCGGACAACAACCCGCCGCCACAGCCAATGTCGAGCAGCCGCAGCCCTTCGAACGGCCGCCGCGCGGCGCCATCGCGCCGGAATCGGTAGAGCGCCTGGTCGCGGATGAAGGCCAGCCGCACGGGGTTGAATCGATGCAGCGGCGCGAACTTCCCCTTGGGGTCCCACCATTCCGCGGCGATGCGGGAAAAGCGCTCCACCTCGGCGGGGTCTATGGAAGATTGGGCGGTGAGGGCCATGGGTCAGCGTATCAGCACGACTTCCACCCCAAGGTCCAGTTCCGGCCTCTCCCGTCGCAACCCCGTTGTGTGCGCCCCACACCGTCGTTAGAACGGCGCGCTTTCGTTTCAGAGGGGTGGGCCCGCTCGTGTCGCGGCTGGTGATGAAGTTCGGCGGCACGTCGGTGGCCGATCTGGAGCGCATCCGGCGCGTGGGCCGGCTGGTCGCGGCCGAGGTCGCGGCCGGCCATCAGGTCGCCGTCGTGGTCTCCGCCATGGCCGGCAAGACCAACGAGCTGGTCGCCTGGACCGACGGCGCCGGCCCGGCCGCCGAGGGTCTCCCGCCTTCAGATGACGAGTACGACGTCGTCGTGGCTTCCGGTGAGCAGGTCACCGCCGGCCTTCTGGCTATGACCCTGCGCAACATGGACCTCCCCGCCCGTTCCTGGATGGGCTGGCAGATCCCCATCATCGCCGACGACGCACACGGCAAGGCGCGGATCGACGACATCCCGCCGGAGAAGCTCGGCGCCGCCTTGGACGCCGGCGAGATCGCGGTGATCGCGGGCTTCCAGGGCGTGACCCGCGACAACCGCATCGCCACGCTGGGCCGCGGTGGATCTGACACTTCGGCCGTCGCCATCGCCGCCGCCCTGGGCGCGGCCTGCGACATCTACACCGACGTGGACGGGGTCTATACGACCGACCCGCGTATCGAGCAGAAGGCCCGCAAGCTGGCCAAGGTCTCCTATGAGGAGATGCTCGAGATGGCGTCGCTGGGCGCCAAGGTGCTGCAGACCCGCTCGGTCGAGCTGGCCATGGCCTATCATGTGCCCGTCCGGGTGCTTTCCAGTTTTGTCGAGCCGGGCGAAGCGCCGGGTCAGGGCACCATCGTGTGCGACGAGGAGGAGATCGTGGAGAAGCGGATCGTGAGCGGCGTGGCCTACAGCCGCGACGAGGCGAAGATCAGCCTCTTCGGCCTGCCTGACCATCCGGGCGTGTCGTCGACCATCTTCGGCGCTCTGGCCGACGCCAACGTCAATGTGGACATGATCGTCCAGTCCAAGGCCCGCGCCGCCGACGTGGCCAACATGGAGTTCACCGTCGGCAAGCGAGACGCCCAGCGCGCGGTCGAGATCGTCCGCTCTGTGCAGGGCCAGGTCGGCTTCGAGGGCGTGGCGGTCAATGACGACGTGGCCAAGGTCTCGGTGATCGGCGTCGGCATGCGCAGCCATACCGGCGTCGCCAAGCTGATGTTCGAGGCGCTGGCGTCCAAGGGCGTCAACATCCAGGTGATCTCGACCTCGGAGATCAAGATCAGCGTGCTGATCGACGCGGCCTACACCGAGCTCGCCGTGCGGGCGCTGCACGCGGCGTACGGGCTCGACCAGCTCTGAGCTAGAATGGCGCGGATGACACTCCGCTTCGTCGACTTCCGGGACCTCACCGCCGAACAGCGGGCGGATGCCGCTCGTGTGCTCCGCGACGCCTTCGCCCACATGCCCGACGCGTTCGACGGCGAATTCGACGCAGAGGTCGACGGCTTCTTCGATGATGAGGATCGCGAGGCGTTCGCCGCCTTCAGTGGTGAGACCCTGCTGGGCTGGATCGGCCGCATTGAGACCTACGATCACGCCTGGGAACTGCACCCTTTGGTCGTCGATCCGGCCTGCCAGCGACGCGGGATTGGCGCGGCGCTGGTCGCTGAGCTGGAGGCCCGGGTGAAGGCCGATGGCGTGCTCACCCTCTATCTCGGCACGGATGACGACTTCGGCGGCACCAGCCTGGCCGGCGTCGATCTGTTCCCCAATGTCGCCGGTCACATCGCCGGTGTGCGCGAAAGCTCGCGCGGCCACCCCTTCGCCTTCTACCAGAAGCTAGGCTACGAGATCGTCGGCCTGATCCCAGACGCCAATGGTCGGGGGAAGCCCGACATCTGGATGGCCAAGCGGCTCTGACGCAGGCAGGTCAGAACAGCCTGTAGGTGATGAAGATCCCGCCGGAGGCCTGGTCGCGGGAACCTCGCTGTTGCACCCTCGGACTGTCCGCCGCGTCGCCGAGCAGGCGCTCGAAGCCAACGAAACCGACCACCGATAGCTTGGGGGCGATCGGCGCGATCAGCATCATGTTCAAACCTGCCGCCTGCAGTCCCCCGGAGGGCCGAAAGACCGGCAGCCCCGTGGCTGCCGCTTGCGAACCATCCACGCCGAAATAAGCGCGGTTCACCCTTGAGGTCACAAACGTCATCTTGGGCCCGGCCGACGCCAGGACCGGCCCTGCCGCCGTGCGCATGATCGGCGCCGTGAGCGCTGCGCCCAGTTCGGTGACGCCCCCGCCATGACCGCCGATCACGTCCTGTCCGGCCGTGAGCCGCAGGGAAAGGGGTCCCCGTCGATAGCCCAGGAATCCACCGGCCTCGAGCGACGGATCAACCTCGCCCAGGCCGATCAGCGCCCGATTGTCATCCTCTTCCTGCCCGAACCGGAATCTGGCCAGCGGCCCGGCGGAAAAACCATTGCGCTCGACCAGGGCGAAGGACACGCCCTCCTGGACCGACGCCTCCAGTTCATCGCCAAACTTGACTGAGACGTAAGGCAGTGCGCGTACGCGGTAGTCGGCCGAGCCCCGGAAGTCGGGCGTGACCAGCCCCCCGCCTCCAACCTGAACCTGCCAGCCGTCCGGCTTCGCACCCCCGCCCGGACCTTGCGCCCAGGCCGGCGGCGCAACCCCCAGCGCACAGGCGATCATCAGTCCTTGAACCCGCACTCGCACTCCACATCGCCCCCCGGCCTGACGGATGCGTCCCGCTCCATCTTAAGTGGGGTCTCGGGTCCAGGTGCTCAAGCCGCTCAAGTGACGCGGCGCTTCCTTGGCGAACCGCCAAGATCGCGGCGCGCCCAGTGGGCCCGGGAGGCGACCGCTTGGTGCAACCCACGAGACCAACTTGACACCACGACAGGGTTGGATATTAGTTTATCTCTAAACCATATGTCGGTGGCGCCACGGCCGCCCGCACAGGACCGATCAACACAGGAGCTAGACGCCCTATGCGCCCTCTCTATCTGGCAGGCGCCGCCCTGCTGCTGTTTCAGGCTTTCGGTATTTTCCTGCCTATGCAGATCTTGGGCGCCGCCATCGACTGGCCCCAGAGTCTGGACTTCCCCGCCGCCCAGGTGCTTCCGCTGATCCAGGCCCAGGAAGGACAGGTACGACTGGGCTATGGCGTCTATCTCGCATGGTCTCTCACCTTCGCCGCCAGCGCCGCCCTGATCGTGGGTCTCGCCCGGGGAGATCGCCCCCTGAGCGTTCTCGCCGCCCTGGCCGTCGGGTTAGGAGTGGCCTCCGCCCTGGCCCGCGCCATCGGCATCGTTCGCTGGCTGACGGGCTCCAGCGCCCTAGCCGACGCCTACGCCGCCGCCCCGGTCGGCTCTCCGGAGCGCATCGCGATCGAAACCACACAGATGGCGCTCAATGCCTACGGCGGGTCGGTGGGCGAGGACCTCGGCGTTTCAATGTTCGCCGCCCTCTGGCTCGCCGTCGCCGGGGCCGTAATCCTGAAGGACAAGGGACTCCCGGCCTGGCTGGGCTGGACCGCCTTCCCCGTGGCCCTCATCGCGGCAGCCCCGGCCACGGCGCTCGTGGGTATGGCTTCCCCGGTCGATGTGGTCATCGCCACCACGGGCCTGTTGCTTTGGGTG
>NZ_JBILUK010000078.1:0-13018 GCF_044371015.1 Phenylobacterium sp. | reverse complement strand
CGTTCCCGAGATCGTCAGGACAAGTAGAAGGGCGCGTTGCATGCCTGAAGCCTGGGCCAAGCTGGCGGCCGCGCTTTGATGGATGTCAATCGGCCTGGGCCTTAGGTCGCATCACAAGCCAAGGGGTCGGACGCTGGCGCCACTCCCAGACGGCCAGCAGTTTGTCGAGCGGCGGCAATTCGGCGAGCCAGGGCGGCGCCTTGAAGACCTTGGGGCCCTCGTCGACGCGGGTGATGTCGTGTGTGGGGGAGAAGCGCGCCACGATCGTCGCCAGGGCGTCCTGGCGATAGACGTCGTGGGTCTCGACGATCAGGTTCATGCCGGCGAGCGCGGGGGCCAGCTCGGGGCGCAAGATGTCGACCTCGGCGCCTTCGGTATCGACCATCACCAGCACGCGCTGTCCGGCGAAGTTCTGGAAGTCCTCCGGCTTGAATTCGCCGCCGATGCGCACCTGACCCAGGACGCCGTTCTTGCTCGCCAGATCGGTGCAGTAGCGGCGCGCCACCTCGGCAATGTCGTAGGCGTACACCGGCACGCCCGGCATCATCCGAGCGAGGCCGACAGCATAGTAGCCCTCGGCGCATCCGATATCGATCACGGCGTCGAGGCCTTCTGCGGCGAAGGCGGCGAGATGCGGATGAAGCTCAGACTCGTAGGTGCCAAGCAACCGGGGGATCAGAGCGCCCTCGGTGGCTTCCTTGACGTACTCCATGCCTTCGAACGGCCCGCTCCAGATGCGGACGCCCTGGCGGCTGACGAAGGTGTTGGCCAACATGATCGAGCGCCAACGGCCGAGAAGGCGGAGGAGGATGTAGAGCGGATCCGGACCGGGTTCGGGGGGCCAGGCGGCGACCATCTCACGGGTTCGGCGGGCGATCTCGCGGGTGACGCTCATGATCAGATGAGATCCAGCACGCGCTCGGCCGGTCGGCATAGGGCCGCGCCCTTTTGAGACACGACAATGGGACGGTTGACGAGAATTGGCGACTTGACCATGGCGGCGATCAGGGTCGCGTCCGAAATGCCGGGCTCAGTGAGGCCAAGGGCTTCGGCGTCGGTCCCCTGCTTGCGCAGCAGGTCGTGCGCCGCGCCGCCGGTTCGGGCGACCAAATCGGCCAGAAGATCGGCGGTCCAGCCGACCTTCAGGTACTCCACCACGCGAGGTTCAATCCCGCGGTCCCGCAGCAGGGCCAGGGTGTTGCGGGAGGTTCCACAGGCGGGGTTGTGATAGATTACGACGTCGCTCATGCGGCTCCGATAGCGGCTGGCGCACCGATCACCAAGTGAAGGCGCGGGTTCCGGACACAAAGGTCGAGTCGGAGTTGTCCCACGGCATGACGTCGGCGGGACGCGTCGGCAACGGTTCGACGCCGGTGGGCCAAGCGTCGAAGCCGGCCGTGTAGCGCACCTCGATACGCCCTGAGCCAGTGGGTCGGAAATCAAGAGTCAGGCCCTGGCCGGGCGCGGCCCAATCCACGCGCACCCACTGGGCCGGGGGCAGGTTCATGTCGACCGGAATGCCGGACATGGTGGTGACCCGGCTGGGTGTTGCGGTCCGAAGGCGCAGCGTCAGGGTCCGGGCGCCGGGCGGGGCCGCGGCGGTGAGGCGCAGCATGCCGTTGGACAGGCGGATGAGGTTGATGGTCGGCGCGGACGCCTCCACGTACCGCGCGTCGGTGGCGCGCATCGGTTGAGGCCAGGCCCAGTGCGAGAGGTCGCGGGCTTCCGGGCCCAGGAGCCGCATTGTCCAGCCGCTCTCATCCGCCTTCGGGCTGAATAGCCAGGCCCGGCGGGTGTCCTGATCCACCTGATAGCCGACATAGCTGACCTGCGGGTAGCGCGGGCTCCATGGCTCCTCAGAACGGATGAACGCTGTGAGCGCGAAGCCGCCGAACAGCAGGATCATGCCGACGACCAAGCCCTTCTGAGCGCCATTGTCGGGCTGGGCGAGCGGCCAGAGCACGACGCCTACGGTGACCATCTGCAAGCCGAATATGGGCATGAAGTCCATCGCCTCGAACGCCGCGTGGCTGATGCCGCCCTCCCAACCGAGGGCCAGCGCCGCCAGGATCACCATGGCAAGCAGCGGGAGCAGGCCGCGGCGCGCGGCCAGCGATGTGGCCGCCGCGGAGAACGCTGCGATCAGAAGTGGCCATACCAGTACGAATGAGGCCGCCGGCGCGAAGGCCTGCAGCAGTATGGCCATGGCCAGGGTAAGCAAAAGCACGCCGGCCCAGGCGCCCTTGCGACCGGTGCGGCGGCGATAGACAAACCAGCCCAGGATCGCGGCCACGACGCCGCAGATGGCGCCGATCGGATCAAACGCACCGAACGCCGAGCAGCCCAGGCCCAACGCCAGTGGAACCGCGGCCATCCAGCGCCGGCCTCGGGCCAGATCGCCGGCCGCCAGCATCATGAAGCCCAGCGAAATGAGCATGATCGCCCACTCCCACGGCACCACGTGCGCCAGCAGGAAGCGCTGTTCGAGGAATCCGAATTCGGCGCCGGTCAGACGGCGGGCGAACTGGATCGCCGCAACCGACCCGATGGCCCCGAACGCCAGGGCGCCCGCGCCGTGCAGGATGTCGATGGCCGGGAACTCGCCCGAGAGGCGGGCCCAACGCACCGCGAAGGCCAGTAGGACGACGATCACGGCGATCAGCAGCCAGCCCAGCCAGACCGGGTAGGCGATCACGATGTCGCCGAACAGGTTGGCGTAGACCGGCGAAGGGGCCGGGCCGGGAAGCTCTGGGGCGAAGGCGGCTTCCGACGCGAACGACAGGGCCTGGGTTCCCATATCCTGCAGCGATCGGCGATCCAGGTTCTCCGGAGTCGCTGTCGGGGAATGGTAGTCAAACGCCCGGCCGGTAATGGCGTAGTTGAGGCCCGGCAAGCCGACCGCCAGGGCTTCGGTGAGGTCGGTATCGTTGGGCATGACCTCATAAACCAGCGAGGCCAGGGAGCTCGTGGCGGGGCGCTTGGCCGTGGACTGGAAGAGGCGGATGAGCTCGCCGTTGTCCGGGCTGGTCTGGAACATCTGCACCCGGCCGGAAGAGCCGCGCGCCTCGAGATTCATCACCAGGCCGAGGCGCCTTGCGAGCGGATCCCGCTGAAAGAAGTGGTTGGCGCCGAGCAGACCGGTCTCTTCGCCATCGGTCATGATCAGCATGACATCGCGGGCGGGCGAGCCGCGCGCCTTGATGGCGCGAACTGTTTCGAGCGCGGTGGCGACGCCCATGATGTTGTCGGCCGCCCCGGGAGAGCCGGGAACGCTGTCGTAGTGGGCCATAAGGCCGAGCGCCGGCTTGCCGCGATCCCGGCCCGGCAGGATGCCGATCACATTTTCGACCGGTCCGCCGGCGAGTCGCCCGGAGGCGGTGTGTCGCGTCCATACGCCGACGCCCGGTCGGACCTGAACCTCAAGGCCAAGCTCGGTCATCCGCGCGACGAGGGCGTCTCGCACGCGAGCGTTGGCCGGCGAGCCGATCGGGTGCGGCGTCGCTCCCAAGAGCGTGACGTCGGAGAAGGCGCGGTCGGCTGAGAATTCGGTGGCAGGCGCGCCAGCGGGAACCGAGTCCGGCAAAAGCTGGTCGGCGAACGCGATCCAAGATCCGAGCATCAGCGCCAAGAGCAGCGCCAGGTACCGCCCCAAACCTACTCCTCCGCGCGATCGGCTCGAACGCTAGCCTGTGTCGCAAGAAACGAAAACGCCCGCCATAGGGCGGGCGTCTCCAGCGTCAGTTGGTCGCGCCCGGGATCATGCGGCGACCGCAGTCTCCTGCGGGTCGCGCAACACGTATCCGCGGCCCCAGACGGTCTCGATGTGGTGTTTGCCGTCGGCGGCGGCCGCGAGCTTCTTGCGAAGCTTGCAGATGAAGACATCAATGATCTTGAGTTCGGGCTCGTCCATGCCGCCGTAGAGATGATTGAGGAACATCTCCTTGGTCAGGGTGGTGCCCTTGCGGAGCGAAAGCAGCTCCAGCATCTGGTATTCCTTGCCGGTCAGGTGAACCCGAAGACCGCCGACCTCGACCGTCTTGGCGTCGAGATTGACCACGATATCACCGGTGCGGATCACCGACTGGGCATGGCCCTTGGAGCGGCGGACCACGGCGTGGATGCGGGCGACCAGCTCGTCCTTGTGGAACGGCTTGGTCATGTAGTCGTCGGCGCCGCCCGAGAAGGTCTTCACCTTGGTCTCGATCTCGGCCGTGCCCGACAGGATCATGATTGGGGTGTTGATCTTGCCCACGCGCAGCGTGCGAAGCACGTCCATGCCGCTCATGTCCGGAAGATTGAGGTCGAGCAGGATCAGGTCGTAGTCGTAGATCTTGCCCAGATCGACGCCTTCTTCACCTAGATCGGTCGTATAAACGTTGAATCCTTCCGACTTAAGCATCAACTCGATGCTTTGCGCCGTGGCGCTATCGTCTTCGATCAACAAAACCCGCATCAGCCTCTCCTGCCCGCGGCCACGTCGTCCCCGCGAATTCTGATGAATCCGCCTATGGCTGATCGTTAACCTGCCTTGCCGTCCTTTAAGACCGGTTAATGACCCTGACCCCTCGGATTGAAGCGTTAATCCGATTTGAGAATCGGGCTCAAGGCGTGCTGGGGCCCCCGAGCGGGTCCTGGGCGATGAATCTTTCGTGATTAGACACCGGCGCCGAAGCAGGGCGGCGGCGCATCTTCAGTCCTTGTCTTCATCCCCTCTTAAGCGCGCGCGCGCGAAATCCGTTCCATGTGCTTCGAGGGGCGTGCGTGCAGAGCCTGACGGCCGCGGTTGAGCGGCTCCAACCATTGACGGTGTCCGGCCGCGTGGCCGCGGTGAGCGGTCTCCTGATCGAGGCGCGGGGCGGCCTTTCGCGTCTGCCGGTCGGCGCAAGGGCGGAAATCAGCCGGCTCGCCGCCGCGCCGGTGGCGGCCGAGGTCGTGGGGTTTCGCGAGAACCGGGCGCTCTTGATGCCGTTCGGCCCGGTGGAGGGCGTGGCGCCCGGCGCCGAGATCCGCATCCAGCCCTTGGGCTCCGCGGTGCGACCGACCAAGGCCTGGCTGGGCCGGATCATTGACGCATTCGGCCAGCCAATCGACGGCAAGGGACCTCTTTCTCAGGGGCTGGCGGCCTATCCGCTTCGCGCTCCGCCGCCTCCTGCGCACGCGCGGGCTCGCGTCGGCGAACGCCTGGACCTCGGCGTGCGGGCCATGAATGTCTTCACAACCTGCTGCCGGGGCCAGCGGCTCGGTGTGTTCGCGGGCTCAGGCGTCGGTAAGTCGGTGCTGCTGTCGATGCTGGCGCGCAACGCGGAGTGCGACGCGGTGGTGGTGGGCCTGATCGGCGAGCGAGGCCGCGAGGTCCGGGAGTTCATCGAGGAGACGCTGGGTGAGGAAGGGCTGCGCCGCGCGGTGGTTGTGGTTGCGACCTCCGACGAGCCGGCGCTGAAGCGACGCCAGGCGGCCTACATGACGCTCGCTGTGGCCGAGTTTCTGCGCGACCAGGACATGGAGGTGCTGTGCCTGATGGACTCGGTAACCCGTTTCGCCATGGCGCAGCGCGAGATCGGCCTGGCGGCGGGCGAGCCGCCGACCACCAAGGGCTACACGCCCACGGTTTTCACGGAACTGCCGAAACTACTTGAACGCGCCGGTCCTGGCCCGATCCGGCCGGACGGCACGCGGGCCGGGCCGATCACCGGGCTGTTCACGGTGCTGGTGGACGGTGATGATCACAATGAACCGATCGCGGACGCCGTGCGCGGCATCCTGGACGGCCACATCGTGATGGAACGGGCCATCGCCGAGCGGGGCCGGTTCCCGGCGATCAATGTACTGAAGTCGATCAGCCGGACCATGCCCGGATGCCAGCTGCCGCATGAACGCGAGGTCGTGCGCCAGGCGCGCGAGAGCCTGTCCGCCTACGCCAACATGGAAGAACTGATCCGCATCGGGGCCTATCGCGCGGGTGCGGACCCGGTGATCGACCGGGCGATCCAGCTCAATCCGGCGGTGGAGGCGTTCCTGGGGCAGGACAAGGACGACGCCACCAGCCTTGAGGCGAGCTTCAGCGAGCTGGCCGGCATTCTTCAGGATACGCCCCAGTGAGCTGGGCCGACTCCCTGATCAAGCTGTCAGCCTATGAGGCCGAGGTGCTGCAGAAGCGCCTGGCCGAGGTGGTCGAGCGGCGGATTGCAGCGGAGCTGAAGCTGGCGATGCTCGAGGCGGAGGGCGAGGCCGAGGCGCGGTTCGCCGAGGAGGACGCTCGGGCCGGGTTCTATCGGGCGGGCTTCCTTGAGGGGTTGCGGCTGCGGAAAGCGGCGGCCCAAACCGCTATCGACCTCGTGCTCATCGAGGAGCAGGGCGCGCGAGACGCTCTGGCCGAGGCGTTCGAGGCGCAGAAGAAGTACGAACACGTCGCCGAGGGCATGCGCCTCGCCGCGCGCAAGGAGGCCGGACGCCGCGAGACCGCCGCGCTGGATGAGCTGGGTCTGAGACGACGATCAGCGGGCTAGAGCGACTTGCTCTGGCGCGCCCGTTCGGCTTCGACATCCTGGCGCAGGACAGCCAGATCTTCGCTGATCTTGAAGACCGTCACATAGAATTCGCAGAAGGCGCGCCACAGCAGGGCGGCGATAAAGACGCCCAGAATTCCCACGGCGAGCACCCCGAGGGCCAGCAGTACACCCCAAATGCTGCCTTCACGGATCGCCACGCCCAGCGTCGCGCCCAGCACGCCGAAAGCCATGACCCCGATGATGCCCAGCCCTGCCCAATAGACGAGGTGCACGAGAGTGCCGGTGACAAGGCGATCAAAGGTCAGAAGGTCCCAGAGGAACTGACCGCGGTCGCCGGGTCGTCGCTGTTGTGGTCGCCGCATCCTGGTCCGGATTCCCCTGGCTGGAGCGGCACCGCTACCAGCCGCGATGCGCCGGTGCAACGCCGACGGCTCAGCCCGCTGCGTCGCCCCGGTTCGCCGTGAGCCGTCCGGCCACACCCCCGATCAGTCCAGCGGCCGCCGATCCGGCGGTTCCGAAGGCCAGCAGGGTGGGCGGCGCATCGCCCATCAGCACCGAGGCGCCGATGCCGAGGAAAGCGCAGGCGCCGCCAGCGAGCAGACCGCCCAACAGGCTGTTCAGCCAGCCGCCCCCGGAGAGGCGCGCATAGAACAGGCCCGCGATCAGTGAGATACCCATGCCGCCCAGGGCGAAGACGTTGTCGCGGATCGGCGCCGAGTAGTGACCGGCGATCACCATGCCGACCTGGGCCGCAGCGGCGAGCAGTGTAATCCGGGCGAAGGTCTGGGTGGCCATCAATTCTTCCCGGTGACGGTGGAGGCGGCGGCGCGCGCCTGTTGCTGGGCTTCGATCTTGGCCCAGTCGGTAGGGCCTTTGGTGAAGCTCTCCTTGAGCTTGGTCAGCGAGTAGGCGTTGCCCCAGCCAAAGTGGCGATAGAGCGTGTCGTAGGGCTCGCCGGGCTTATACCCGAGCGCGGTCAACGTCACCCGCGTGCCGCCGGTAATGTCCTCAAAGACCATCAGGGTGGCGATCTCGGCGAAGGCTTCGCGACCGGGCAGCGCCTTGGGCGCGTTCACGTTGCGGATCACCAGCATCTGCCCGGGCGTCATCGCCACGATCTCGTTGCGGATGTTGTCGGCGTCGCCGATGCGCGCCTTGAAGTCATAGCTTCCTTCGATGACGCCGCCGAGGCGGGCGTCGACGCGAGCGACCGGAACGGCCCAGGCGCGATAGCCCTCGGTAGTGGCGAAGCGCTCCCAAACCGCATGGCGCGGGGCCGGTACGTCGACGGCGATGCGCAAGACCTTGTGGCCGTTCGCCTGAACAAACGAGGTGTCGGCCACGTCCGGAAAATCCTTGATCGACTGGGCTTGCGCCGACGCGCCGCCGAATAGCGCGAGCGCAGCCAAACCGGCCGGAATTGACCCCAGCTTCATGCCGTTTCTCCTGCGGTCGCTGTTCTCTCGGACCCGGCGGCGGCCTTTTCCAGCCGGGCGATGTAGTCGCGAAGTCCCACCACAGAGGCGTCGAAGGTTTCGAGGCTGCGGTGGGTGCGGGCCTGCATGACGCCGCCCTCCATCACGTTGAGCACCAGAATCGCCAGCACCCGGCGATCCAGATCGGCAGGCAGACGCGAACCGGCCTCGATCAGGCAACGCTCTACGTGACCGACCCATTGGGTGAAGTTGATGCTGAGCAGTTCCCGCACCGGCGGATCGGGTTCATGCAGCTCCAGCGCGATGGAGCCGATCGGACATCCATAGAAGCAGTCGCTGATCTCCAACGCGTGGCGATAGCTGGCCAGCAGCGCGAAGACCTTCTCGATAGGGTCATCGACGCCCGCCCAGGCGGGGGCCAGAAGCATGGGCTCAATGCCCTGACGATAGAGGTCCAGCACGGCGACTAGCACGTCCTGCTTGGTCGGAAACGCGTGGTAGAGGCTGCCCGCATTGGCGCCCGCCTCGCGCAGGATGTCCTGCACCGAGGTCGAGAGGTAACCCTTCTCGCCGAACAGCTTCATGGCGGCGAAAACGAGGCGATCGCGGGTGGGGAGGTCTTGCATCGGGCCTTGGTTGAGCGTTCAACCTAGACAGAAGCACGCCTTGAATGTTCATTCAAGCGACTTTGCCTCCCGCCGCTATGCGCGGGAGATGAGAGCTAGATGGTGCCCACCGTCTTCAGCCTGGCCCGGGGATGAACCTCGTTCTGGCTCATCACCGGCGTCTGGCCGCGGAAGCGTTCGATGATTGAGCGGACGTAGGGACGGATGGCCGGACTGGTCAGGAGGATGGGGCTGTCGCCGGCCAGGGCGGCGCGCTCAAAGGTCTCGCGCACGCCGCGGATGAAGTCCTGCAGGCGCGACGGAGCGAGAGCGAGCTGTTTCTCTTCGCCCGATCCGATCAAGGCCTCGGAGAAGGCGCTCTCCCACTCGCCGGACAGGGTGACGATGGGCAGAGCGCCGTCGTCGCCGCGGTAGGCGTAGCAGAGCTGGCGGGCCAGCCGGCCGCGCACCTGTTCCACCAGCAGCGTGATCGAGGTGGTGTGGGGGGCGGCCTCGCCGATGCCCTCCAGGATCGCGGGCAGGTCACGGATCGAGACGCGCTCGCGCAGAAGCGCCTGCAACACACGCTGGACGGTGGTGGCGCTGACCGTGGCGGGGATCAGATCGTCGGCCAGTTTCTTCTGTTCGGGCGGCAGTTCCTTGATGAGCTTCTGGACCTCCGCATAGGTCAGCAGGTCGGGCATGTTCTCCTTAAGGAGCTCGGTCAGGTGCGTGGTCAGCACCGTCGCGGGATCGACGATGGTGTAGCCCTGGAAACTGGCCTCTTCACGCAGGCTGTCGTCGATCCAGGTGGCGGGCAGACCAAAGGCCGGCTCCTTCACGTGCTCTCCGGGCAATTCGACCTGACCGCCGCGCGGATCCATGGCCATCAGGTGGCCGATACGCACCTCGCCTGCGCCAGCCTCCATCTCCTTGATGCGGATCGCATAGCCCATGGAGGGAAGCCGCATGTTGTCGAGGATGCGGACACTGGGCATGACGAAGCCGAAGTCGGCGGCCAGCGTTCGACGCAGGGCCTTGATCTGGTCGGTGAGCCGGCGGCCTTCCAGGTCGTTGATCAGCGGCAGCAGGCCGTAGCCGAGTTCGATCTTGATCTCGTCGATGGCTAGAGTCTGGGCGATGGGCTCTTCGGCGTCGTCGGCCGGGGCGGGGGCGATCTCCACTGGAGGCGGCGCGGCGGCCTTGCGGGATCGATCCCAGGCCAGCAGACCCGCGCCAACTGAGAGCACCGCAAACGGAATGATCGGCATGCCGGGAACCAGCGCCAGGATGCCGGCGGCGGCGGACACCATGCCGAGGCTCACCGGGTTGCTGGCGAGCTGGGTCACCAGCGCCTTGTCGGCGGCGCCTTCGACGCCCGCTTTGGAAACCACGAAGCCGGCGGCGATCGAGATGATCAGGGCTGGAATCTGGCTGACCAGGCCGTCACCGATGCTCATCAGGGTGTAGGTCGAGGCGGCCTCGCCCAGCGGCAGTTCGTGCTGCATCACCCCGATCAGGATGCCGCCGATAACGTTGACCGCCAGGATCACGAGACCCGCGATGGCGTCGCCGCGCACGAACTTTGATGCGCCATCCATGGCGCCGAAGAAGGTCGATTCCTGCTCCAGCTCCTTACGCCGTGTGCGAGCCTCGTCCTGCTCGATCAGGCCTGCCGAGAGGTCGGCGTCGATGGCCATCTGCTTGCCGGGCAGGCTGTCCAGGGTGAATCTCGCAGCCACCTCGGCGATGCGGCCGGAACCCTTGGTGATGACCACGAAGTTCACGATCACCAGGATGATGAAGACGATCACCCCGATAACGTAGTTGCCGCCCATCATCAGTCGACCGAACGTTTCGATGACCGCGCCGGCGCCGTGCGCGCCTTCGTGTCCGTGGGTCAGGATCAGGCGGGTGGTGGCGATATTGAGCGCCAGACGGAACAGCGTCGCCACCAGAAGCACCGTCGGAAACGCGGTGAACTCCAGCGGCTTCTTGATCAGAATGGAGGTCATCAGGATCAGGATCGAAAGGGCGATCGAGACCGTCAGCAGGATGTCCAGCAGGAACGCCGGGATCGGCAGGATCAGGAGGACGACGATCCCGACGATCCCGAGCGCCAGCGCCACCTCGCCACGCGCCAGCATGCCCCAGAGGTTCCCGGCCGTGGGAACGGTGTCAAAGCGATAGGGCGCGCCGGTGTCAGCCATGGGTCAACGCGCGGTCAGGCCGCGCTCATTCCCATCTGCGGCGCGGGGACAGCGACGCCGGCCTCGTTGTATTCCTTCAGCTTGTTGCGCAGCGTGCGGATCGAGATGCCGAGGATATTGGCGGCGTGGGTGCGGTTGCCCAGGCAGTGTTCCAGCGTCTCGATGATCAGTTGCTGTTCCATCTCGGCGACCGTCTGACCGACGAAGGAACGGGTGGCCCGCTCGGCCGCGGCCGCGGCGGCCTGAGCGGTGCGGGCGAGGGGGTCGCCGCCGGCCAGCGGCTGGCCGTCGGGCAGACGGATGGCGAGTTCGTCGATCTCCGGACCTGTCGCCAGCAGCACGGCGCGGTGCATGGCGTTTTCCAGTTCGCGCACGTTGCCCGGCCAGCGGTGGGCGACGAGGCGGCGACGGGCTTCGGCGGAGAGCGGCCGGTCGGCCGCGCCATTGGCGGCGGCGTACTTGCGGGCGAAGAACTCCGCCATGGCGATCA
Organism: Phenylobacterium sp.; assembly: GCF_044371015.1. GTDB lineage: Bacteria > Pseudomonadota > Alphaproteobacteria > Caulobacterales > Caulobacteraceae > Phenylobacterium. The sequence continues at coordinate 1,768 of NZ_JBILUK010000078.1, read as the reverse complement.
CGTCGCCCGGGCGCTCGCGGAGCGGCGGGATACGCAGGTTCACCACATTGAGGCGGTAGAGCAGATCTTCGCGGAAGATGCCGTCCTTCACCGCCTGAACCAGGTCGCGGTTGGAGGTGGCGAGGATGCGGATATCGACCTTGACGGGCTTCGTTCCGCCGACGCGGTCGATCTCGCGCTCCTGGATGGCGCGCAGCAGTTTGGCCTGGAGGCGGGCGTCCATCTCGCTGATCTCGTCGAGCAACAGCGTGCCGCCATTGGCCTCCTCGAACTTGCCGATACGGCGGGCCAGCGCGCCGGTGAACGCGCCCTTCTCGTGGCCGAACAGCTCGCTCTCCAGGAGGTTGTCGGGAATGGCCGCGCAGTTGACGGAGATGAAGGTGCGCGCCGCTCGTCGCGACTTCTGGTGCAGGTAACGGGCGATCACTTCCTTGCCGACGCCGCTTTCGCCGGTGATCAGGATGGAGGCGTCCGAGGCGGCGACCTGATCGGCGAGCCCGATCACCGCCTGCATGGCGGGATCGCGCACCACCATGGGTCGATTGTCGTCGGCGACCGCCTTCAGCACGGCGGCGATCAGCTCGGCCTCCGGAGGCAGCGGGATGAACTCCTTGGCCCCGGCGCGGATAGCGTCGGCCGCGCGGCGCGGATCCGCCGCGACCCCGCAGGCCACCACCGGCACGCGTATGCGCTCAGCTTCGTTGGCGGCGATCAGGGCTACGATGTCCAGATCGTAGTCGACCATCAACAGGTCGGCGCCCTGGCCGGCGCGCAAGGCATGGGTGGCCGCTTCAATGGTCTCCACGTGCGAGACCTTGGCCCCGGCGCTCATCGCCATCTTCACGGCGGTTGAGAGCTGTCCACTCAGCTTTCCGACGACCAGCAGTCGCATCGTCCAAACTCCCCTAGTCGCGCCGCCGATCAGGCCTGCGCGTCGCCGTCCTTGATGATTTCAGTCATGGTGACGCCCAGGCGCTCGTCGACGATCACGACCTCGCCGCGCGCCACCAGGCGATTGTTGACGTAGATGTCGATGGCTTCGCCGACCTTGCGGTCGAGCTCGAGCACAGAACCCTGGCCAAGCTGCAGCAGCTGGGCGACGGATATCGACGAGCGCCCGAGCACCGCGGATATCGCCACCGGCACGTCGAACACCGTGGCGAGATCGCCCGCCGTCTTGTCCTCCGCATGCGCTTCGGGCGTCGCGCCGTCTTCGGCGGCGAACTCGTCAAGTTTCAGATCGTCTTCGGCCATGGGATCAGGTCTCCGATCCGGGGATCAGGGGTTCGGCATGCAGGCCCTCGGCCGCCAAGGCGGACTCGAGCGCTTCGGTGACGCGACGGGCGGCCTCGGCCGGGTCGAATGCGGCCTGGCCGTCCCCGAAATCGAGAGTGAAGGCGCAGGGACCCATCGTGGAGTCAGGCCGCACCACCACGGCGCCTTCGAAACCAAGGTTGCGAGCTGCCGCTTCGAGGGTTGCGGTCAAGGCTTCGGCAAGGTCCGGCTCGGCGGAGATGACCAGCCGCGGTTGGGCGTCGATTTCGCGCGCCAGGGCGGCGAGGGCCGCCTCGACCGGGGCGGTGGGAAAGCGGTCGAGGGCGGCGTCGGCGATGCCGCGGCCACAGGCGAGGGCGAGGTTGGCCGCGCCGAGCCGATGTTCATGCGCCACCTCGGCCAGTCTGGGCAGGGCGCGCCCGCAGGCGTCGGCGATCCGGGCCAGCGCCTCAGCCTGCCGCGCGGCGACGCTGGCCAGAGCCGCGCGCTCACC
>NZ_JBILUK010000077.1:0-13044 GCF_044371015.1 Phenylobacterium sp. | reverse complement strand
CCCCACTCCCGAACCTCCTGACACAGTCGGGACCTCAGGGAGCAAACGATGTCCAAGCCGGTGAAGTTCGCGCACGTGGTCTACCAGACCCGTCGCTATGAAGAGATGATCGCATGGTACGAGACGGTTTTCGGTGCGACCGTCGTGCACCGCGATCCGGCGCTGGCGTTCCTGACCTACGATGATGAGCATCACCGCTTCGCTTTCGCCAACCTCTCCGTGCTGAACCCGGACGGCGGGGATCATCGCGCCGAAGTGGGGGTGAACCATGTGGCCTACACCTACGCGAGCGCAGGCGATCTGCTGTCCAACTACGAGCGGCTGAAGGCGGAAGGCATTCTGCCCTACTGGCCCATCCATCACGGGCCGACCCTCTCGATGTATTACGCGGATCCTGACGGCAACCGGATGGAGTTGCAGGTCGACGCCTGTGCGGTCGAGGCGGCCAACGCCTACATGCGCAGCGAGGCCTTTGCGGCCAATCCGATCGGCGTGGTCTACGATCCGGACAACCTGCTCGGCCGCTGGAAGGCGGGCGCCTCGGAAGACGAACTTCTGGCGATGCCGGCAGGTCCGCCGTCGGCCATTCCCGCGGCGCACGGCTTCTGATCGGTTTGCCTGCCCCCTGACGCAACGGCGTCTCGTCAGGTCGGCCCGCACGGCGTATATGCCGCGACATGATCGGAAAGCTGAACCATGTGGGCGTGGCCACGCCCTCCATCGAAGCCTCGGTCGCGCTTTATCGCGACGTTCTTGGGGCCACCAAGATCGGCGAGAAGTTCGCCATGCCCGAGCAGGGTGTGTGGGTGTGCTTCGTCGATCTGCCGAACAGCCAGATCGAGTTGATCGAGCCGCACGGCGAGGCGTCGCCCCTAAAAGGCTTCCTGGAGAAAAACCCGGCCGGCGGGCAGCATCATATCTGCTTCGAGGTGGCCGATATCGAGGCGGCGCGCGATGACATGGTCGCCAAGGGAGCAACGGTGCTCAATGGCGGCAAGCCCCGCATCGGTGCGCACGGGACCCCCGTGATCTTCGTGCACCCGAAAAACATGGGCGGCGTTCTGGTGGAACTGATGGAAACTCCGAAAGGCGCGCACTGATGGGGCTCTTCACATCGGTCGCCTTGTTTCTGACCATCTGGTGGACCGTGCTGTTCGCGGTGCTGCCGTTCGGTTCGAAGAGCTATCGGGAAGCGGGTGTCGAGCCGGCGCCGGGGGTTGATCCGGGGTCGCCGGTCAATCCGCAGCTGAAGCAGAAGTTCCTGATGACGACGGCTATCGCGGCGGTTCTGTTCGCCGCCTTCTGGACGGTGATCGCCCTGGGGCTGATCCAGCTGCCGCCGTTGCGTTGAGGCGGCGGGCAGGGGTATCTGAGCCCCCTCCGTCGCTGCCAAGGACCTTAAGCCGCCATGCGCCTGTCGCGCTACTTCATGCCCACGCTGCGCGAGGCGCCCGCCGACGCCCAGATTGTTTCTCATCAGCTGATGCTGCGCGCCGGCATGATCCGGCAGGAGGCGGCGGGCATCTATGCCTGGCTGCCGCTCGGCCTGAAGGTGCTGAAGAAGATCGAGCAGGTCGTGCGCGAGGAGATGAACCGCGCCGGCGCTGTCGAGATTCTGATGCCGACGCTGCAGCTGGCCGACCTTTGGCGTGAAAGCGGGCGCTACGAGGATTATGGCGAGGAGATGCTGCGCATCCGAGATCGCCACGACCGGGACCTGCTCTATGGTCCTACGGCGGAAGAGGTCGTGACCGACATTTTCCGGGGTTATGTTAAATCTTACAAAGACCTGCCGCTTAATCTGTACAACATCCAGTGGAAGTTCCGCGACGAGCGCCGGCCGCGGTTCGGGGTGATGCGCGGCCGCGAGTTCCTGATGAAGGACGCCTACTCGTTTGACATCGACGAGGCGGCGGCGCGGCGCGCTTACAACCGGATGTTCCTGGCCTATCTCAATGTCTATGCGCGGCTCGGCCTGAAAGCGGTGCCCGTGAAGGCTGATCCCGGGCCCATCGGCGGCGACATGAGCCACGAGTTCATGATCCTGGCCGACACCGGCGAGAGCGAAGTTTTCGCACATCGGGACCTGGTCGAGATGGGCGCGCCTGGGCCGGACATCGACTGGGACGGGGACCTGGAACCCGAGGTCAGCCGGCGTACGAGCCTCTATGCGGCTTCCGACGAGATGCACGATGCGGCGCGTTTCGACGCCCTGCCGGAAGACAAGCGCATGACCGCGCGGGGGATCGAAGTCGGCCATATTTTCTACTTCGGTGAGAAGTACTCCAAGCCCATGAAGGCGACGGTGACCGGCCCGGATGGGCGCGAAGCCACAGTGCAGATGGGCTCCTATGGCGTTGGTGTCTCCCGTCTGGCTGGGGCGATCATCGAGGCTAGCCACGACGCGGCCGGGATCATCTGGCCCGACAGCGTGGCGCCGTTCGGGGCGGTTGTGCTGAACCTGCGCCCCGGCGACGCCGGTTGTGATGCGGCCTGCCAGGACGCCTATCGGGCGCTGACGGCGGCGGGGCTGGATCCGCTCTACGACGATCGCGACGATCGGCCGGGCGCCAAGTTCGCCGCAGCGGACTTGGTGGGCATCCCCTGGCAGCTGATCGTCGGGCCCAAGGGGCTGGCCGAGGGCGTGGTGGAGCTGAAGCGCCGTGCGACGGGCGAGCGTCAGAGCCTGCCGCTCGAAGCGGCTCTGAAAGCGATCACCGGGTGACCGCCGCGCCCTTCGGGGCCTGGGAGCGGGCGCTGGCCTGGCGCTATCTGCGGGCCAAGCGCAGCCATGGCGGCGTGGCGCTGATCTCGATCATCTCGTTCGTTGCGATCATGCTGTCGGTAGCGGTGCTGATCGCCACCATGTCGGTGATGAACGGTTTCCGGGCGGAACTGCTGGGGCGGATGTTGGGCTTCCAGGGCCACGCGTTCGTCACCGGCGGCGTGCTCGACGGACCGGAACGGGAGGCCGCCGCAGCGCGGATTCGCCAGGTTCCGGGCGTGGTTCAGGTTGCGCCGATGGTAGAGGCCCAGGCCATCGCCATCGGCCCAAGCCAGATAACCGGGGCGCTTGTGCGCGGGGTGTCGGGGGCCGATCTGGCCGCAACAAAGCTGGTGTCCGGCAATCTGACCCAGGGTTCACTTCGCGGCTTTGGCGACGGCGAGTACGGCGGCGATCTGGTCGTCGTAGGCGAGCGGCTCGCCCAGAGCCTGGGCGTGCGGCCTGGGGATACGCTGACCCTGATCTCGCCGGCCGGCGGGGCCACGGCGTTCGGCGGCACGCCGCTGCAGAAAACCTATGTCGTGGCGGCGACCTTCAGCGTAGGCGTCAGTCAGTTCGATCAGGCCTATCTCTACATGCCGCTGGCGCAGGCCCAGCTGTTCTTCGGGCGGGAGGACAGCGCCGACGCGATCGAAATCAAGGTGGCCAAGCCAGATGAAGCGCCGGCGATGCGGGCTGCGATCAGCAAGGCCGCCGGGCCGAGCGCTATCGTCACCGACTGGACTCAGCGCGACGCGGCGTTCTGGGGCGCGCTGCGGGTCGAGCGCATCGCCATGCTGCTGATCCTGGGCATGCTGGTGGCGACCGTGTCGCTCAACATCATCTCGGGCCTGGTGATGCTGGTGAAGAACAAGACCCGCGACGTGGCGGTGCTTCGCAGCATGGGCGCGAGCCAGGGCTCGATCCTGCGTATCTTCTTCATGGCGGGCGCCGGGATCGGCGCGGCCGGCACGGTCGCCGGTGTGACGCTGGGCGTGCTCTTTTCGATCTATATCGGGCCGATCCAGAGCTTCGTGGAATGGGTCACCGGAACAGCGGTGTTCGCCTCGGAGGTCTACTACCTGTCGCGGCTGCCTTCTAAGGTCGACTGGGCGGAGGTGGCCGGGATCGCGGCGTTCGCGTTCGGGATGGCGTGCCTCTGGACTCTTCCGCCGGCTTGGCGAGCCTCACGCCTCGATCCCGTGGAGGCGCTTCGCTATGAGTGAGCCGGTGCTGCGCCTGCGCGGGCTCGGCCGGACCTATGTGACTGCCGCCGGACCGCTGCCGGTTCTGAGGGGCGTCGACCTGGAGGTCGCGGCGGGCGAACTGGTGGGTCTGGTCGGACCTTCGGGCTCGGGAAAGTCGAGCCTGTTGCACGCCGCCGGTCTATTGGAGCGACCGGACGCCGGAACGGTCGAGGTCGTCGGCGCGGACTGCGGACAGCTTTCGGAGGCTGAGCGTACGCGGGTGCGGCTTTCGACGCTGGGCTTCGTCTATCAGTTCCACCACCTGCTGCCGGAATTCACGGCGCTGGGAAATGTCGCCCTGCCTTTGCGGATCGCCGGCGTGTCTCTGGGCGAAGCCGAGGCGAGGGCGCGGTCCTTGCTGGAGGATCTCGGTCTGGCTGAGCGGGTTGCCCATCAGCCCGCACAGCTTTCGGGCGGGGAGCAGCAGCGGGTGGCGATAGCCCGCGCCCTGGCCAACCGACCTAGGCTGCTACTGGCCGACGAGCCGACCGGAAACCTCGATCCCGCAACCTCACGCACGGTGTTCGAAACCCTGAGAGATCTGGCCCGCCGCGACGGTGTGGCGGCGCTGGTGGCGACCCACAACTTGGAACTTGCGGGACGCATGGACCGTGTTCTGGCGTTGCGCGACGGCCATCTTGAGCCCTGGACCGGAGGCTCGACGCCTCCGAACTGAGTCCGAGGGTCGGTGCGGCCGAATCGGACGGCAAGCCGCTCCCGCAAGTCGGATAGGCTTGAGGGGTCAGGCCGGTGCGTCCTCGCGCACGTCACTCGGCAGCCGGTTTGATGCAAAGGCCTCCAGAAGCTTCAGGAGCGCGTCCTTGGCGCTGTCATCGAACGTCGCGCGCACTTCGACGACGAACTCACCTGCGCGCCGGAACCAGAGCCCGTCCTGCCGACCGTCCGTGCGATCCCAAACTCGGCCGGCCCCATAGCCGCGCCCAACACCGGACGCTTGGACTGAAGTCTTTAGCGCCTTGTCTTCACGTTCCATGTCGCGAATCCGAGCCGTGAAACTGGCCTTGTCGCCCGCCGCATTCGGCTGACGCGTGGCGAAGACGCTGACCCAGCTGTCGCCCATTCGAAACAGGCAGCTGAGATCTAGGCTGTCCGCCCGGCTGTCGATGACCGTGATGTGGCTGCGGGAAAAGCCCCCGTAGGACGGGGCGCAGTAGACACCCGATCCGCGCATGGCGATCACGCCGGCGCCGGCCACATGGAAGAAGGCGCCGTCAGGCCCGTAGAGCTGAGCGGTCACATCACGATTTATCAAGCCCGGACGGAACAACTCGGCTTCACGGCCGCTTTCTGTCTCCCGCAGGATCGTGACAGCGTGGCCCGCCGGGTCGACCGCCGCGAGGGCGTTCAGCTTGCCGGTCTGGATCGCGACGATGTCATCAGACAAGCGGCGGGTGCCGGGCACGTCCTCATAGACCTGATACACGACGTGAATGCCGTCGATCTCGCCGACAAGCAGCCGCACCCGCGGCGCCGTCTGTGGCGGAAGCGGCGTACGCGCCCGCGACCAGGCTTGGGCGTCGACCAGGGCTGGAGCCTCTGCAATGTAGAAGATTTCGTCGTCGCCCTGCGCCTGGGCCCAGAACATCGGCGCCGGAGCGACACCTGTGGACAGGTTCCAGGTCTGGTCTTCCCCCTGGAATGTGGCGGCGGGGCAGGACGGCGCGGTCGCGATCTCGGCCCTTGGCCAGGCGTCGCCGCCGGCCGGATCCGCCACGGCGAGGTAGGCCATCGCAGAGAGTCCCAATCGGGCCGCTTCGTCCAGCCTGGACGGGATCGAGATCGGCGTTCCGCCCTCAGCGGTCGCCGGCGGACACGCCGCCTGCGCTGGCCCGGCCAGCAAAGTCCCCGCCATCGCGGCCAGGATGATCCATCGCATCGCTTCCCTCCAGAGTTGTAAGGGACCATAGCTGCTTGACGGGCGGAACAAAAGAGGAATAGAACGAAAAAAGAACGGAGCTGGCTTTCTCCACACACCGCCCACTGGAAAGGATCAAACATGGTTCGTGTCGCTCGGGAATCGCTGGCCTTTGCCTCGGTGGCGAGTTTTGTCTGGCTGGTCTGCACAGTGGCGGGCCTGTTGGGCTGACCGCCTTGCGAATGGGGGAGGCAGCCTTGGCGGATGGCGGTGGAAATGGCTTTGTCCACCTGAGGGTCCGCTCGGCCTACTCCCTGCTGGAAGGCGCCATCAAAGCGGACAAGATCGCGGGGCTCGCGCGCTCAGACGGCATGCCGGCCGTGGCCTTGACGGACCGGGCCAACCTGTTTGGGGCGCTGGAATTCTCGGTATCCTGCACGGATCAGGGCGTGCAGCCGATCATCGGCTGTGCGTTGCCTGTGAAGGGGATAGGCGAGGGCCGACCCGAGCGTTGGGCGCGCACGCCGACGGTGGTGCTGCTGGCGCAGAACGAAGAGGGGTACCTGAACCTCTGCGCGCTCTCCTCGGCGGCGTTTCTCGACATCGATCCGGCCGAGACTCCGCATGTGAGCTGGACCGCGGTCGCGGCGCGATCCGAGGGCTTGATCCTGCTCTCAGGCGGACCTGACGGGCCGGTCGATCCACTGTTCGCCACAGGGAAAGCGGCCGAAGGCCGCGCGGCGCTGGCGGCGATGAAGGCGGCGTTTGGCGACCGGTTCTATGTAGAGCTGCAGAGGCATGAGGCGCCGGAGGAAACCGCCGCCGAACCCGGACTGGTGACCTGGGCCTACGAGACCGATACGCCGCTGGTCGCCACCAACGACGTCTATTTCAAGGCGCGTCAGGCCCACGCAGCGCACGATGTTCTTTTGTGCATCGCTGACGGCGCCTTCGTGGGCCAGGACGAGCGGCGGCGGGTGACGGCCGAACACGGGTTCAAGTCGCCGGCCGAGATGCGGACGCTGTTCGCGGACCTGCCGGAGGCCTGCGACAATACGATTGAAATCGCGCGGCGCTGCGCCTTCGCGGTCGCGAAACGCGACCCCATCCTCCCACGCTTTCCGACCGAGGGCGGCCGGACAGAGGCCGAGGAACTGGCGCATCAGGCGCGGGAGGGTCTGAAGGCGCGCCTTGCGGTCTATTCGCCGAGCCAGCCGCTGGAGGCCTATCACGAGAGGCTGGAGCGCGAGATCGGCGTGATCCAGTCGATGGGATTCTCGGGCTACTTCCTGATTGTCTCGGACTTCATGAAGTGGGCCGTGGCCAAGGGCGTGCCGGTGGGGCCGGGGCGGGGCTCGGGCGCGGGCTCATTGGTGGCCTGGTCTTTGATGATCACGGGCCTCGATCCCCTGAAGTATGGGCTGATCTTCGAGCGCTTCCTGAACCCAGAGCGGGTGTCGATGCCGGACTTCGACATCGATTTCTGCCAGGAGCGGCGGGACGAGGTCATCGCCTACGTCCAGCAGAGGTATGGCCGCGACCGGGTGGCGCAGATCATCACCTTCGGCACGCTGCAGGCGCGGGCGGTGCTGCGCGATGTCGGCCGGGTGCTGCAACTGCCGCTGGGCCAGGTGGATCGGCTGGCCAAGATGGTGCCGGCCAACCCCGCCAATCCGGTGACGCTGGCTCAGGCCATCGAGATCGAACCCCGCCTGCAGGAGGAGCGGCGCCGCGACGAGGCTGTGGACCGGCTCCTGACGATCGCGTTGCAGCTCGAGGGACTGTACCGAAACGCCTCGACCCATGCCGCCGGGATCGTCATCGCCGATCGGCCGCTGACCGAACTCTCGCCACTCTATCGAGATCCACGTTCGGAGCTGCCGGCCACGCAGTTCAACATGAAGTGGGTGGAGAGCGCGGGACTGGTGAAGTTCGACTTCCTGGGTCTGAAAACGCTGACCGTGGTGGACCGCGCCATGCGCCACCTTGCGCGGCGCGGCGCGGACTTCCCGCTGGAGACCTTGGCGCTCGATGATCCGGCCGCCTACGAGGTGATGGCCCAGGCCCAGACCGTCGGCGTGTTCCAGATGGAAGGGCAGGGGATGCGCGACATCCTGCGGCAGCTGCGGCCGCAGTCCCTGGAGGAGGTCACGGCGCTGATCTCGCTCTATCGGCCGGGTCCGATGGAATCGATCCCGGCCTATGTGGACACCAAGATGGGCCGTCGGCCGCTGGATGTGCTGCATCCGCTGCTGGAGCCGGTGCTGACAGATACCTATGGGGTCATCGTCTACCAGGAACAGGTGATGAAGATCGCTCAGATCCTGGCCGGATACAGCCTGGGCGAAGCCGATCTCCTGCGCCGCGCCATGGGCAAGAAGAAGAAGGAGGAGATGGACAAGCAGCGGGCGCGCTTCCTCTCCGGCGCCGCCGAGCGGGGGGTGGAGGCGGGGCTCGCCGACATGCTGTTCGGGCTGATGGAGAAATTCTCCGGCTACGGCTTCAACAAGAGCCATGCCGCGCCCTACGCGCTGATCGCCTACCAGACGGCCTGGCTGAAGGCGAATGCTCCGGTCGAATTCTTCGCCGCCTCGATGAGCCTGGATATGGCCAATACCGACAAGCTGTCGGTGTTCTACCAGGACGCGCGGCGCGCCGGCGTGACGATCCGCCCGCCCTGCGTGAACCGCTCGGGGGCCGACTTCGAGGTGGAGGAGGGCGCGGTGCTCTACGCGCTGGGCGCCATCCGCAATGTCGGCCTTCAGGCCATGGAGCATGTGGCGGCCGTGCGGCGGGAAGGCGGGCCTTTCCGAGACGTGTTCGATTTCGTCGAGCGTGTGGATCCCCGGCAGGTGAACAAGCGCACGTTCGAGACCCTGGCGCGCGCCGGAGCCTTCGACGCGCTCTATCCCAACCGCGCGGAACTGGTGGCTTCGTCCGAGGCGCTGGTCGGCCATGGCCAGGCGCTGGCGGCGGATCGCGCGGAGGGCAAGGTCAGCCTGTTCGGCGACGATCTCTCGGGCGGATACCGCCCCCGGATGACTCGCGCCGAGGGCTGGACCCCGACCGAGCGGCTGGATGAGGAACTGGCGGCGGTGGGCTTCTATCTCTCCGGACACCCGCTGGAGGACATGGTCGAGGCGCTGCGCCGACGGCGGACGGATCTCTTGACCGACGCCACGGCCAAGGCGCTGGCCGGCGCCGAGGCGCTGCGCATGGCGGGGGTGGTGCGGCGCAAGCAGGAACGGCCGTCCCGCACGGGCGAGAAGTTCGCCTTCGTCACTTTCTCCGATCCGACCGGCGAGTTCGAGGTGCTGTTCCCGCCCGAACAGCTGCGCAAGTGCCGGGAGTTGCTGGAGCCCGGGCGCGCGGTGGTCATCAAGGTGCGGGCCAAGGCGGCAGACGGCGAGGTTCGTTTCTTCGGCGACGACGTGGAGCCGGTGGAGAAAGCCGTGGAAGCGGTGGTGGCGGGCCTGCGCGTCCACATGGCGCCCCATAGCGCCGAGATCGAGGCGCTGAAGCGACGGCTGGAAGGGGTGACCAACCCACGTGGCGGCGAACTTGTGCTGGTGGCTGCTCTGGGGGCGGGCCGCGAGGTGGAGATGAAGCTGCCGGGCCGTTTCACGCTGGACGGCGCGGTGCGCGGTGCGCTCAAGACTGCGCCCGGTGTGGTGTTCGTGGAAGAGTTGTGATTTTCTGACGATCGCGTTTTGGAGGTGAAACTGAACATGCGAACGCTGATGATCACGGCCGCCCTGGCCGCACTCGCTGGCCCGGTCCTGGCTCAGGGCACGTTCAACCCCGGTGGTTCAAATGACGCCTGGAAGTCAGGTTATGGCGCGCGCCCGGCTTCGCCGGGATTTGCGCCGCGCGCGCCGCGTTATGGCGCCGCGTCTCCAGCGATGCCTGCACGCCCGCCGAGCTACGGCTCTGGCGGCTTCGCGATGCCGATCCAGCCGGGCGAAACCTATCGGCCCCGGCCCTATGGCTCAGGCTCGGTCTATGGCGCGCCCAAAGCGCCCAGCCGCCAACGCGGCGCGCGGCCCTGCGAGACCAGCGTCTATGTCAACGCGTGTGATCGGTAGGCTCCGGGTTCGGTGTTCAAGGTCTTGACGAGGCGGTCGCACTTTCTGCCGTCGCCTAAGGTCATTATCCTCGTTTATTGCGCTGATGGCCTTGCCGCCCAAAGACCTGACTAGGCGCGCGTCACCCTGGCGGGTGTCGATAAACTCGTCAGAGAGGCTGCGATCGAAACTGGCAGTCCGAGCCTAGACATTCCTGACGCGCGAGTCTCCGGATCGCTCAAGAAGCGGTTTCCTCTTCCGTTCGGGGGAAGCTTCCTTGAGCCATTGCCGGCGCCACCTAGCGAAGTTCTTCACTGATGCGGCCTAAGCCGGAATGGCTTGATATTCCGGTGCATTACATCTATCTGCGCCGCTCCAATCCTCACGCGGGCGTGCGGGTCGGTCGGGGAGACATCCCGATTGGTCCGTTCCGGTCTTCCGAACGGAAGGTGGCCCGCGGCGGTTCAACCGGAAGAAAGAGACGATACAGACGATGGCTCTGCCTGAATTTTCCATGCGCCAGCTCCTGGAAGCCGGCGCCCACTTCGGCCACCAGACGCACCGGTGGAACCCGAAGATGGACAAGTACATCTTCGGCTCACGGTCCAACATCCACATTATCGACCTGTCGCAGTCGATCCCGCTGCTGCACCAGGCGCTCTTGAAGGTGCGCGAGGTTTCGGCTGCCGGCGGCCGCGTGCTGTTCGTCGGCACCAAGCGCCAGGCCTCTGACCCGATCGCCACTGCGGCCAAGCGCTGCGCCCAGTACTACGTGAACCACCGCTGGCTCGGCGGCACCCTGACCAACTGGCGCACCGTGTCGGGCTCGATCGCCCGCCTGCGCGAGCTCGACGGCGTGCTCGGCGGCGACGGCCAGGGCCGTCTGAAGAAGGAACTGCTGCAGCTGACGCGCGAGCGCGACAAGCTTGAGCTGAGCCTGGGCGGCATCAAGGACATGGGCGGCATCCCCGACGTGATGTTCGTGATCGACACCAACAAGGAAGCGATCGCGATCCAGGAAGCCCGCAAGCTGAACATCCCGGTGATCGCGATCCTCGACACCAACTGTAATCCGGATGGCATCACCTTCCCGATTCCGGGCAATGACGACGCCGCCCGCGCCATCCAGCTCTATTGCGACCTGATGGCGGACGCGGTGCTCGACGGCCTCGCCGCCGGCCAGGCGGCCTCTGGAGTCGACCTGGGCGCCTCTGAGGCGCCGATGGAGCCGGCCCTGGCCCGCGTGATCGAGCCGGTCGTTGAAGAGACCCCGGCCGAACCCGATATCGCCGCCGTAGAGGCCGAGATGACCGGGATCGGCGCCGCTGCGGCGAGTGAAGAACAACAGGCCGGCTGAGCGCTTCCCCGTTCGGCTGTCACAAAACCCTGATGGCGGCGCCCGACAAACCGGGTGTCGCCCCTAGATTCAAATGAAGAGGAGCTGGCCATGGCGGAAGTCACCGCTCAACTGGTCAAGGAACTGCGCGAGAAATCCGGCGTCGGCATGATGGACTGCAAGAAGGCCTTGCAGGAAAACAACGGTGACATCGAAGCTTCGATGGACTGGCTGCGGACCAAGGGTCTGGCCAAGGCGGCCAAGAAGGCCGACCGAGCTGCGGCTGAAGGTCTGGTGGCCGGCAAGATCGCGGCCGACGGCAAGACCGGCGTGTTGGTCGAGTTCAACGCCGAGACCGACTTCGTGGCCAAGAACGACCAGTTCCAGCAAGCCGCCCGCGACTTTGCGGACGTGGCCCTGAGCGTCGGCGGCGACGTCGCGGCGATCTCGGCCGCCAAAACGGCCAAGGGCGAAGTCGTGCAGGACGTGGTCACCAACCTGATCGCGACCATTGGCGAGAACATGCAGCTCCGTCGCGCGGCCAAGCTTTCGGTCGAGCAGGGGGCGGTGTCGCTCTACCTGCACAACAAGCAGGGCGACGACGTCGCGAAGCTGGCGGTGCTGGTGGCGCTGGAAGGCGCCGGCGACCAGGCGACCCTCGCCGAGGTGGCGCGTCGCATCGCTCTGCACGTGGCGGGCACGCCGTCTCCGCCGCTGGCGCTCAACTCCGACGAGCTCGACCCCGAGATCGTGGCGAAGGAACGTGAGATCCAGACCGTGACGGCGATGGAGTCGGGCAAGCCCCGCGAGATCGCCGAGAAGATGGTCGAGGGGCGGATTCGCAAGTGGCAGGAGGAGGTCGTTCTCCTGAAGCAGCCGTTCGTGATGAATCCGGACCAGACCATCGAGCAGTTGGTGGCGGAAACTGCCAAGCAATTGGGCTCGCCGGTTTCGGTGAAGGGTTTCGTGCGTCTCGCCCTTGGCGAAGGCGTGGAGAAGAAGGCTGATGACTTCGCCGCCGAAGTGGCGTCGATGACCGGTCAGGCCTGATCTCGAACTTGCTTCGAGGCAGAGGGCGCGGTGCGTTCGACGCGCCGCGCCCTTCCTGTATGGTCTTTCCGCTTCGTCACAGGATTCTCTGAAAGATGCCCAAGTCCGCCCGCTACAAACGCATCCTGCTGAAGCTCTCGGGCGAGGCCGGCGTCGGCGGCGATGGATTTGGAATTGATCCCAAGACATTGGCAGCCGTGGCTGACGAGATCGCCCAGGTCGTGAAGGCCGGCGTCCAGGTTTGCGTGGTGGTCGGGGGTGGCAACATCTTCCGCGGCGCGGCCCTGGCCGAGGCGGGGATGGAACGGGCGAGCGCCGATTACATGGGCATGCTGGCCACGGTCATGAACGCGCTGGCTTTGCAGGCGGCGCTGGAGAAGGTGGGCACCTATACCCGCGTGCAGTCAGCGATCCCGATGGAGGCGGTTTGTGAACCCTACATTCGCCGCCGGGCTCTGCGGCATCTGGAAAAGGGCCGGGTGGTGATTTTCGCGGCCGGCCTGGGGGCACCCTTCTTCACCACCGATACGCCGGCGGCGTTGCGGGCCGCGGAAATGGGCTGCGACGCCCTCCTCAAGGGCACCAGCGTCGATGGGGTCTATACAGCCGATCCCAAGAAAGACTCGAGCGCGAAGCGCTATGAGACGCTCAGCTATCACGACGTGCTGTCCCAGAACCTGAAGGTGATGGACGCCTCGGCGGTGAGC
>NZ_JBILUK010000076.1:0-13045 GCF_044371015.1 Phenylobacterium sp. | reverse complement strand
CACTCGTCGACATCGATGGACGGGTGCTGATCTGCCGACGTCCGGAAGGGAAGGCGCTGGCGGGCCTGTGGGAGTTTCCGGGCGGCAAGGTCGAGGCCGGCGAGACGCCCGAGACCTGCCTGATCCGTGAGCTGGACGAAGAACTGGGCATCCGGGTCACGCAGGCTTGCCTCGCCCCGTTCGTGTTCGCCAGCCACACCTATGAGGCGTTCCACCTCCTGATGCCGCTCTACCTGGTGCGGCGCTGGGAAGGCGTGGTCACGACGCGCGAGCACTCCGCCACCGCCTGGGTGCGGCCACGCGAGATGGGCGACTATCCGATGCCGCCCGCCGATGCGCCGCTGGTGGCCTGGCTCCGCGATCTGCTCTGAAATCGTCGATCAGCGCGTCATGATCGCAAAGCCCTGTCGTGGCGCGGTCATCCAGCTGAGCAGCCGGCCCAACGCCGCGCGATCGCCTGCGGTGGCCGAACCCGACAGGTCCGCGCCGGCCAGAGCGCCCGACAGGAACGCCGCACGGGGCAGGGTGTAGCTGGCGTCCACGGCGCCCGGCGCGGGGTTGGCTTCGTGGATCAGAACGTCGTTCCGGATCGTCACCCGATAGCGCTCGTTGCGGTCGGTGAAGTTGAGATCGACGCTCAGCGTCTGGCCCTTGGACTTGGTCGGATCGAGCCGCACGGCCAGCAGGTCGAGGAACATCGGCGTCGGCGTGTTGCGCACCACATCCAGAGAGGCTGTCTGCCCGCCGCCCTGCGCGACGCCCTGGCGCAGCTCCTGTGCGCCGGCAAGGTACATGTTGCGGCCGATGGCGCTCTCGGCCCCCTTCGCCTGCCGCTCCAGCACCTTGGCGAGCAACGCCTTGGCGGCGCTGTCGCTCGAGTCCGCGTAGACCAGATGCCGCCCGAGCTCACCCGCCCAGCGGTCGTCGCCGGCCGCAAAGGCCGCCTCGGCCCGGGCCGCGACAGCCGCGCGGCCGCCCATGGCCTCCACGTAGCGCTTCGAGGCGTCGGCGGGCTCCAGCGGCGCCAGGTTCACCGGGTTGGCGTCGTACCAGCCCATGTAGCGCTGATAGACAGCACGGGAATTGAAGCTGAGCGTTCCATAGTAGCCGCGGTTGTACCATTCGCGGTCCAGCGCCTCGGGCAGGGACAGGCGGTTGGCGATCTCGGAGCCGGTCAGGCCCTCATTCATCAGCCGCACCGACTGGTCGTGCAGGAACTTGTAGGCGTCGCGATGTTTGGAGAGATAGTCGGCGATCACCTCCGTCCCCCATCGCGGCCAGCCGTGGCTGGTGAACATCACCTCCGACTTCGCCGCATAGAGCCGCGCGGATTCCGTCAGATAGTCGGCCCAGGCCTTGGCGTCGCGCACCAGGGCGCCGCGCGGGGTCAGCACATTGTGCATCGAGACATTGGCGTTCTCGGCCATGCAGAGGGCCTTCAGGTCCGGCAGATAGAGGTTCATTTCCGCCGGCGCCTCTGTGCCTGGCGTCAGCTGGAACTCGATCCGCACGCCGTCGATGGTCAGGATCTGGCCGGTGCGGTCGATCTCCACATTGGGCGGGATCAGCGTTACCGTACCGCCGCTGACGCCGGGCCCGATGCCGACGCTGACCTGTCCTTCCGGACCGCGCGGCAGGAACGTCCCGAACTGATAGGTCGCCCGCCGGTTCATGGCCGGGCCGGCGATCACGTTCTCGCTGACCGCGTGCTCGAGGAAGCCCTTGGGCGCAATCACCTGCACCTTGCCCGCGGCGAGATCCGCCTCGCTGACCACGCCGCGCGCGCCGCCGAAGTGATCGGCGTGGCTATGGGTGTAGATCAACGCCACCACCGGGCGGGCGCCCAGCTTCTGATTCGCCAGGTCCAGCGCCGCCCTGGCGGCCTCGGCGGTGGTCAGGGGATCGATGATGATCCAGCCGCCTTTTCCGGCGATGAAGGTGATGTTGGAGACGTCGAAGCCACGCACCTGCCAGATGCCGGGGGTCACCTCGAACAGGCCGTGCTTGGCCAAGAGTTGCGAATGACGCCACAGGCTCGGGTTCACGCTGGCTGGCGCGGGGCCCTTGAGGAACTCGTAGGCCGAGAGATCGAACACCAGCCGTCCATCGCCGGTGGTGAGCCGGGGTTGCGCCAGCGAGCCGAGGAATCCTCGATCGGCGAACACGAAGTCCTGGCGGTTGGCGAAGTCGGGCGCCGCGGCGGCCGGCGCCGAAAGTCCGGCCGCGAGGCCGAGGGTCAGGATGATCTTGCGCATGTGTTGTCTCTCCCTGTCGCCAGGGTTATCGGGCCGGCGCGCCGAGGCCAACCCGAGACGGCGACAGGCGGTCGCGTTGACTTGGGCAGGGGCGCCCCTTAAGTCACCCACGCCCCGAAAGTGGGTCCCGCGCGAGGGGCCGGAGGGGACTTGTCCCGGCGAACGGATTTCCCCTTGAGCATCTTCCAACGCTTCTTCGGCTCTTCCAACGACCGCAAGGTCAAGGCCTTCCAGGCCCGTGCGCTGAAGATCACCGCCCTCGAGCCGGCCATGCAGGCGCTGAGCGACGACGAACTTCGCGCCAAGACTGAGGCCTTCAAGGCCCGAGTCGCGGCCGGCGAGAGCCTCGATTCCCTGCTGGAAGAAGCCTTCGCCGTGGTGCGCGAGGCCGCGCGCCGGGTGCTGGGCCAGCGCCACTACGACGTGCAGCTGGTCGGCGGCATGATCCTGCACAAGGGCGGCATCGCCGAGATGCGCACCGGCGAGGGCAAGACCTTGGTGGCCACCGCCCCGGTCTACCTCAACGCTTTGGCCGGCAAGGGCGTCCACGTCATCACCGTCAATGACTATCTGGCGCAGCGCGACTCCGAGTGGATGGGCCAGATCTATCGGTTCCTGGGATTGTCGGTGGGCGTCATCGTCCACGGGCTGAGCCAGGGCCAGCGTCAGGCGGCCTATGGCTCCGACATCACCTACGGCACCAACAACGAGTTCGGCTTCGACTATCTGCGCGACAATCTGGTCTACAACGCCGCCGAGATGGTTCAGCGAGGCCATAACTTCGCGATCGTCGACGAAGTGGACTCGATCCTGATCGACGAGGCGCGCACGCCGCTGATCATTTCAGGCCCCACCGAGGACCGCTCGGACTTCTACCGGACCATCGACCTGGTGGTTAAGGAGCTGATCCAGGACAAGACCACCTACGACTACGACGAGAAGCAGCGGCAGGTGATCCTCACCGAGGAGGGCTCGGAGAAGGTCGAGGAGATGCTGCTGGCGTCCGGCCATCTGGTCCAGGATTCCGCCGGACTCTACGATCCGGCCAACATTTCCGCCGTGCACCATGTGAATCAAGCTCTGCGCGCCAACGTCATGTACGTGCGCGACAAGGACTACATCGTCCGTGCGGGCGAAGTGATCCTGATCGACGAATTTACCGGCCGGATGATGCATGGCCGCCGGCTCTCGGAGGGTCTGCACCAGGCCATCGAGGCCAAGGAAGGCGCCGTCGTCCAGCCCGAGAACCAGACCCTGGCCTCGGTCACGATCCAGAACTATTTCCGTCTCTATTCAAAGCTCTCGGGCATGACCGGCACCGCCGCGACCGAGGCCCAGGAGTTCCTGGAAATCTACAAGATGGACGTGGCCGAGATCCCGACCAACCGGCCGGTCCAGCGCATCGACGACGACGATGAGGTCTATCGCACCGCTCGCGAGAAGAACGCCGCGATCATCCAGCAGATCGTGGCCTGCCACCTGCGCGGCCAACCGATCCTGGTCGGCACGGTCTCCATTGAGAAGTCCGAGCTGCTTTCAGAACTCCTGAAGGCCCACACCTTCGAGAAGGACGGCAAGACTGTTCGGGGCATCCCGCACAACGTTCTGAACGCCCGCTTCCACGAGCAGGAGGCCAGCATCGTCGCCGACGCAGGCGTGCCGGGCGCCGTCACGATCGCCACCAACATGGCCGGCCGGGGCACCGACATCCAGTTGGGCGGCAATGTCGACATGCGGCTCGCGGCCTGGCGTCAGGAGCAGCTCGACTCTGGCGTCGAGGTGACGCCGGAGGCGGCGCTGGCGCGCCGCGCCGAAATCGAGGCCGACATCAAGGACCTGAAGGAACAGGCCCTGGCCGCCGGCGGTCTGTTCGTTCTGGGCACCGAGCGCCACGAGAGCCGGCGGATCGACAATCAGCTGCGCGGCCGAACCGGCCGGCAGGGCGACCCCGGCCACTCCAAGTTCTTCCTCTCGTGCGAGGACGACCTGCTGCGTATCTTCGCCGGCGAGCGACTGGATGCGATCATGCGCACCTTCGGGGTCCAGGAAGGCGAGGCGATCACCCACAAGTGGCTGAACAGCGCCATCGCCACGGCTCAGAAGCGCGTCGAGCAGCGCAACTACGAGATCCGCAAGAACCTGCTCAAGTACGACGACGTCATCAACGATCAGCGCAAGGCGGTGTTTGAACAGCGCCAGGAGTTCATGGAGGCGACCGACCTCCAGCAGATTCTGCGCGAATTCCGCAGCGATACGATCAACGACCTCGTCGCTCGCCACCTGCCGCCCAAGGCCTACGCCGAGCAGTGGGATGTCGAGGGCCTCGACGCCCAGGTCCGCTTCATGTTGGGCCTCGAACTGCCGATCGCCGAATGGGCGGCGGAAGAGGGCATCGCCAACGAGGAGATCGAGGAGCGAATTGTTGAAGCCGCCGAAGCCCGCGTCGCCCAGCGCGACGCCGAGGTCGGCGAGCACATGCGCAATGTCGAGAAGAGCTTCATGCTCCAGACCATCGACATGCAGTGGCGCGAGCACCTGATGCACATCGATCACCTGCGTACGGTGATCGGCCTGCGCGGCTATGGCCAGCGCGACCCGCTGAACGAGTTCAAGACCGAAGCCTTCACCCTGTTCGAAAAGCTGCTGGTCGATCTGCGCCAGATGGTGACGCGCTGGCTGATGACGGTCGAGTTCCAGTTCGAAGCCCCGCCACAGCCGCCGCCTCGCTCGGCCTTCGAGGTGCATCTCGATCCGGTGACCGGCCAGAACGAAATGGCCGGCGACCTGCCCGAGGGCTGGGAACAGACCGGCCGCAACCAGCCCTGCCCCTGCGGGTCGGGCAAGAAGTTCAAGCACTGCCACGGGGCGCTGGTATAGCCTTCCGGCGTTCGGCGACTGCGGCGTAACCGGCGAGGATAACGAATATGACCAACCTCAAGCGCTGGGTGCTGCAACGGCGGCCGGTCGGCGACATCCAGGCCGGCGATCTGAAGCTGGTCGAAGAGCCGATCCGTGATCTGGCCGACGGCGAGGTGCTGGTGCGCACCCTCTACCTCTCGCTCGACCCGACCAACCGCATCTGGATGAGCGACCAGGACCAGTACATGCCGCCGGTCCAGATCGGCGACACCATGCGCGGCGGATCGCTTGGCGTCGTCGAGCGTTCGCGTTCCGACCGGTTCAAGCAAGGCGACGTGGTCAACACCGGTCTCGGCGGCTGGTCCAGCCACGTGATCGCCAACGGCATGATGCTCACCCCCGCGCCGCAGCTGCCGGGCGTGCCGCTGACCGCCTATATGAGCGTGCTGGGCGCCACCGGCCTCACCGCCTGGTTCGGCATGTGCGACATCGGCCAGCCGAAACCGGGTGAGACGGTTGTGGTCTCGGCCGCGGCCGGCGCTGTGGGCTCGATCGCAGGCCAGATCGCCAAGCTCAAGGGCGCGCGGGTCATCGGCATCGCCGGCGGCAAGGCCAAGTGCGACTGGCTGGTCAATGAGCTCGGGTTCGACGGCGCCATCGACTACAAGAACGAGGACGTCGGCGCTGCGCTGGACCGACTCTGCCCGAACGGCATCGACGTCAACTTCGAGAACGTGGGCGGCGCGATCATGGACGCCGTGATGGCGCGGATGAACAATTTTGGCCGTATGCCGCTCTGCGGGATGATCTCGACCTATAACAATGACGACCGTCCGGCCGGGCCCAAGGACTTCGCCCAGGTGCTGATGCGCCGGCTGAAGATCCAGGGTTTCATCATCATCGACTATCTGCCCCGCGCCGGCGAGGCCATGGCCGAGCTGATCCCCTGGGTGATGCAGGGCCAGCTGAAGTGGAAGGTGCATGTCGACCAGGGCCTGGAAGGGGCGATGGATTCCCTCCAGCGCCTGTTCACCGGCGACCACGACGGCAAGCTGCTGATCCAGGTCTCGCCGGAGCCCTGAGCCTAGTCACCCCGCCAGCACAAACCCCGCGCCCCGCTCGGCGATCATGATCGTCGGGGTGTTGGTGTTGCCCGACGTGATGGTCGGCATGACCGAGGCGTCGATGATGCGTAGTCCCTCGCAGCCGATCACCCTGAGTCGAGCGTCGACCACCGCCATGGGATCGGAGCCCGCGCCCATCTTCGCCGTGCCGACCGGATGGAAGATGGTGGTGCCGATCTCGCCGGCGGCGCGGGCGAGCGCCGCGTCATCGTCGCCGACCGAGGGGCCGGGCAGGTGCTCCACCGGGTTCAGGGCGGCCAGGGCGGGCTGGGCCATCAGCCGACGGGTCACGCGGATGGCGTCGGCGGCGACCTTCAGGTCCTCGGCCGTGGAAAGGTAGTTGGGCTGTATCCGCGGCGGCGCGGTCGGATCGGTGGAGGTGATCCGCACCGTTCCCCGCGAGGTGGGGCGCAGGTTGCAGGGCGCCACCGTCACCGCGTC
Source organism: Phenylobacterium sp. (assembly GCF_044371015.1). Classification (GTDB taxonomy): domain Bacteria; phylum Pseudomonadota; class Alphaproteobacteria; order Caulobacterales; family Caulobacteraceae; genus Phenylobacterium. The sequence goes on along the minus strand of NZ_JBILUK010000076.1, from coordinate 6,366 downwards.
GAACCGGTGCAACGGCTCGCCGAACCGGTCCAGCGACAGCGGCTGGACGTGGAACTCCAGATTGGGCCGGGCGTGTTCGGGCGACGAGCGGGTAAAGATGCCGAGTTGGCTGGGCGCCATGGTCAGCGGTCCGGTGCGGAACAGCGCATATTCCAGCCCCATCAGACCGCGCGTGATCAGGTTGTGGTAGCGGCTGTTGAGCGTCGGCGCCCCCGACACGCGCCAGATCGCCCGCTGCTGCAGATGGTCCTGCAGGTTGGCGCCGACGCCCGGCCGATCCGCCCGTACGGCCACGCCGGCCTCGGCCAGCCAGCCGCCGGGCCCGACGCCCGAGCGTTGCAGGATCTGCACCGAGCCGATGGCGCCTGCGCAGAGGATCACTTCGCCCCGGGCGCGGGCTTCCGTTTCCACGCCGCCGACCCGGTGTCTCACGCCCACGGCGCGCAGCCCCTCGAACGTCACCCGATCAACCTCGGCGCCGGTCACGAGCTTCAGGTTCGACCGGCCCAGCACGGGTTTGAGGAAGGCGCTCGCCGCCGACCAGCGCAGTCCGCGCTTCTGGTTCACATGGAACGGCCCGACGCCCTCGTTGTCGCCGGTGTTGAAGTCGCCGGTCGCCGGCACGCCCATCTCGACCGCCGCGCGCTGGATCGCGTCCAGCACCGCCCAGCGCACGCGCGGCGCCTCGACCCGCCACTCGCCGCCTTCGCCATGGTGGTCGCCCGCGCCCAGGAAGTGGTCATCCAGCCGGCGGAACACCGGCGCCACGTCGTCCCAGCCCCAGCCCGCCAGACCGAGGTCGCGCCAGCCGTCATAGTCCGCGGACTGGCCCCGCATGGAGATCATGGCGTTGATCGACGAAGAGCCGCCCACCACCCGCCCGCGTGGATAGGCCAGGGCGCGGCCGTTCAGTCCGGGCTCCGGCGCGGTCGAGAACCGCCAGTCCGAGCGCGGGCTCCCAATGGCGAACAGATAGCCCACCGGGATGTGCAGCCAGATCCAGGTGTCGGCGCCACCCGCCTCCAGAAGCAGCACCCGGTTGCGCGGGTCCGCCGACAGGCGGTTGGCCACCACACAGCCGGCGCTGCCCGCGCCGACCACGATGTAGTCCCATTCCCCATCCAAGGGGGCGCCCTGGAGCGCGTGAGCCGCCGTCGCCATGCCTCAGCTTTGCCGCGCCTTTGCCTCCGATGCCAGACCCGGCTTGCCGGCCGTGGCGTCAGGGCGGCCAGTCTGGGCGCATGAGCGCTCCCCTCCCCAAGGCCTGCATCATCGGCGCGGGCTGTTCCGGCTTCACCACCGCCAAGCGGCTTCAGGATCTCGGCGTGCCGTTCGACTGTTTCGAGATGTCGGACGACGTCGGCGGCAACTGGTACTTCAACAATCCCAACGGGAAGTCCGCCTGCTACGAGAGCCTGCACATCGATACGTCCAAGTGGCGCCTGGCCTTCGAGGACTATCCCGTCCCGGCGGACTGGCCGGACTTCCCCCACCACGCCCAGTTGCAGCAGTACTTCCGCGACTATGTGGACCACTTCGGCCTGCGGGATCGGATCACGTTCAACACCCGGGTGGAGGCCGCCCGGCGCACGCCGGAGGGCCTCTGGGACGTCACCCTCTCCAATGGCGAAACCCGCACCTACGACGTGCTCTTCGTCTGTAACGGTCATCACTGGGATGCGCGCATTCCCGATTATCCGGGCCGGTTCGACGGCCCCGCGATTCACAGCCATGCCTATCGCGGCCCGTTCGATCCGGTCGACATGCGCGGCAAGACGGTCGTCGTGGTCGGGATGGGAAACTCGGCGATGGACATCGCCTCGGAGCTGTCCCAGCGGCCGATCGCCAAGAAGCTTTGGGTCTCGGCCCGGCGCGGCGTCTGGGTGCTGCCCAAGTACATGAACGGCAAGGTCGCCGATAAAGCCGTCATGCCCGCCTGGATCCCGCGCAAGCTCGGCCTGAAGGTTGCGCGGGCGGCGATCAAGCGGGCCATCGGCCGGATGGAGGACTATGGCCTGCCCAAGCCCGACCATGAGCCGCTGGAGGCTCACCCGTCCGTCTCCGGCGAGTTCCTGACTCGCGCCGGCTGCGGGGACATCGCCTTCAAGCCCAACATCTCAGAGCTGATGGGCCGGAAGGTGCGGTTCGAAGACGGCAGCGTCGAAGAGGTGGACGCGATCATCTACGCCACCGGCTACAACATCACCTTCCCGTTCTTCGCCGGCGAGCCGACGCTCAACCCGGACAGCGAGAACCGTTTCCCGCTGTTCAAGCGGATGATGCAACCGGGCGTGCCGAACCTGTTCTTCATGGGCCTGGCCCAACCGCTCCCAACGCTCGTCAACTTCGCCGAACAGCAGGCCAAGCTGGTCGGAGCCTATCTCACCGGCCGTTACCGACCGCCGCCGCCGGAGGAGATGGCGCGCATCACGGAGGCCGATGAGGCCATGCATCTGGGCCCCTATTACAAATCCCCGCGCCACACGCTGCAGGTGGACTTCGGGGTCTACTGCCGGGACCTGATGCGAGAGATCGACCGCGGCGCGGCGCGGGCCAAGGCGGCCGGTGGGGCTTTGCCGGTGCCGGCGCGGGCCCAGACCTAACCCGCCGCCCACCCGGTCAGTGTCAGGATCTCGAACGTCGCCGTCAGCCGCCCATCGGGCTGGGCGAACCGCTCGGCATAGATCTCGCAGATCCGCGCCAGCAGCGTCCGTGTCAGCGGCTTGGGGTGCCGGTCGGCAAGCAGGCTGGTCTCACCCATGGCCCTGAGGTCGGCCAGCAGCTTCAGCGGGTGGCCGTATGTCACGTTCACGCTGTCGATGTCGGTCACCGGCTGATCGAAGCCGGCCCGTTGCAACAGGCTCGCTGCATCCTGCGCGTCGGCGAAGGGCGAGACGCGGCTACCCGCGCCGCCAAGCACTTCGATCTCGGCCTCGGTGATCGCCTGACGCAATTCGGTCAGGGTCACACCGCCCAGGATCGCGCCGATGAAGAGACCCCCGGGCTTCAACGCCCTGTGCGCCTGGATCAGTGCGCCGACCACGTCGTTGGCCCAGTGCAGCGAGAGCGGCGAGACAATCAGGTCGAGACTCTGGTCAGCGAAAGGCAACCGCTCGTCGTCGGCCACAAGCCGCGGTCCCGCTCGACCGGCCAGCATCCGCGCCGAGACATCCGCCTCGATCAGCCGGCCGACTCGTCCGGGCGCCGCTGCGGCGAGCGCCTGACGAAAGGCGCCTCGACGCGCCGAGAGGTCGACGGCCAGGGGAAAGTCGCGCAGGATCGGAGCCAGCCGCTCGGCGATGTCCAGGGCCGCGCGCCGATGCAGGAAGTCGGCGTCGGCAAAGCCCGCCGCCGCGCGGTCCAGCCGCCGGCGCCGCAGGGCGCGGTCGAAGAGAAGGGGAGGCGCGGCCATTGCGGGAGGATCAAGCGGAATTCCTCGCTCATTGGAAGCCCCGCGCCCGCGCCGCCTGGCGCACGGCGCTCGATCTGGTGCTGCCGCCCCAGACGCTGGATGGTGGGCCGCGCCCCCTGGCGGGCGGGTTCTCGGCCGAAACCTGGAGCCGGATTCACTTCCTCGACGGCCCGGTCTGCGACGGTTGCGGCGCGCCGTTCGCCTACGCCACAGGCGAGCGTTGTCCGGCGTGCCTGGCCCAGCCGCACGCCTTCGACGCCGCCCGCGCCGCCTGCCTCTATGATGAGACCTCGCGTGAGCCGATCCTGCAGTTGAAGCACGCCGACCGATTGGATCTCGCACCACTGTTCGCGCGCTGGATTTCCCGCGCGGCCCGCGAGCTGGTCGAGGCGGCCGATGCGGTCGTCCCGGTGCCGCTACACCCCTTTCGGCTGCTGACCCGACGTTACAATCAGGCCGCCGAGATCGCCCGGCCGCTCTGCGCCATGACGGGAACGCCTTATCTGCCTGGTGTGCTCCAGCGGCGGCGTCCCACGCCCACGCAGGCCGGCCGTTCGGGCTCCGGACGCCGCCGCAACGTGGCCGGCGCCTTCTCGGTCCCGCCCGCCGCGCGCGCCAAGGTTCAGGGCCGGCGCATCCTGCTGATTGATGATGTTCTGACCACCGGCGCAACCGCCGACGCCTGCGCGCGGGCATTCAAGACCGCGGGCGCGGCCCGTGTCGATCTGGCCGTAGTGGCCAGGGTGCAGGCGGCGGATGGACTCACCATATGAACCTGATCAGGCGACCCAGATCGCCGTCCAAGCGACAGAGTCTTCGAGCCCATGAGCCAGGTGACGATCTATACCAAGCCCTACTGCCCCTTCTGCATCCGCGCGCTGGATCTGCTCGACAAGAAGGGCGTGGCCTATACCGAGATCGAAGCCGCCTTCGATCCTGAGAAGCGCCAGGAGATGATGCGCCGCGCCGGCCGCGCCACATTCCCTCAGATATTCGTAGGCGATCGCCATATCGGCGGCTGCGACGACATGATGGCGCTGGACCGGGCGGGTGAGCTGGACTCTCTGTTGAACGCGGCCTGAGTTCAGTCGGCGCGGCGGTCGAACTCCAGGAACACCGGCGCGCAGTCGCCCAGGCGCTTTTCCTCATAGCGCGTGGTGACATGATCGGCGGGGGGCGTCCGCCAGTCATCTGCTCGCGTGGCGATCCAGCGAAACGCCGGCTCCGCCCTGAGAGTGGCCAGGGCGTCGTTCACATAGTCTGCCCAGTCGCTGGCGAAGCGCAGGCGCGCGCCCGGTCGCATCACCCGCGCCAGCGCCACTGCCGTTTCGGGCTGGATCAGGCGCCGCTTATGGTGCCGCGCCTTGGGCCAGGGGTCTGGAAAGAGTACGAACACCCGGTCGATGGCGCCGTCAGGCAACCGCGCGATCAGGTCCCGCGCGTCGCCATCGTGCAGTCGCACGTTGGCGAGGCTCTGCTCGTCAATGTGGCGCACGGCGCTGGCCACGCCGTTCAGAAAGGGTTCGGCGCCCAGGATCAAGACGTCCGAAGCGGCGGCAGCCTGGGCGGCCATGTGCTCCCCGCCGCCAAAGCCGATCTCCAGCCAGACCTCGCGCGCGCCGGGCATCAGGTTGCGCGGTGTCACCGGCCCGGCCGGAATGCGCAGGTCGGGCAGCCGCTCCGCCATCAGCGCCGCCTGACGCGGCTTGATGGGCCGCGACTTCAGCCGACCGAACGAGCGGAGCGGCCTATAGTCGTGATCCTGTTCGCTCAGGCGAGGCCCCGGATCTGGTCGGCCAGATCGGTCTTCTCCCAGGAAAAGCCGCCCTCGTTATCCGGTTGGCGGCCGAAGTGACCATAGGCTGCGGTGCGGGCATAGATCGGCCGGTTCAACTGCAGGTGTTCGCGGATCGCGCGCGGCGTGGCGCCACCGATCAGTTGCGGAAGGGCGGCTTCCAGCTTGGCCGGATCGACTTCACCGGTGCCGTGGAGGTCGACATAGAAGCTCAATGGCTGGGCGACCCCGATGGCATAGCTGATCTGGATCGTGCACTTCCGCGCCAGGCCCGAGGCGACCACGTTCTTGGCGAGGTAGCGGCAGGCATAGGCCGCCGAACGGTCCACCTTGGTCGGGTCTTTGCCGGAGAAGGCGCCGCCGCCGTGAGGCGCTGCGCCGCCATAGGTGTCGACGATGATCTTGCGGCCGGTCAGGCCTGCGTCGCCGTCAGGCCCGCCGATCTCGAAGCGACCTGTCGGGTTGACGTGCCACTTGGTCTTCTTGGTTACGAGCCCAGAGGGCAACACGCTCTCAACATAGGGCCGGATCAGCGCCTCGATCCGCTTGGGCGTGGCCATGTGCAGGCCGACGCGCTTCTTGTGTTGGGTAGAGACGACGATCTGCAGAATCTCGACCGGGCGACCGTCTTCGTAGCGGACGGTGACCTGGCTCTTGGCGTCGGGCTCCAGCACTGAGCACTCGCCGGAGTGCCGCACCTCGGCCAGCTTTTTCAGAATGTCGTGGCTGTACTGCAACGTCGCCGGCATAAGCGCCGGTGTCTCATCGCAGGCGTAGCCGAACATGATGCCCTGATCGCCTGCGCCCTCATCCTTCTTCTCGGTGGCGTCGACGCCTTGGGCGATATGCGCCGACTGCTCGTGCAGGTGACAGGCGTACTTGGCCTTGGCCCAGTGGAAGCCCTTCTGCTCATAGCCGATGTCCTTGATCGCCTGGCGGACCTTGGGTTCGAGACTCTTCACGATCTCCTTGGTCATCGCCTTGTTCTCGGCCTTTGAGGCCCCTGGCCGTCCGGCCCGCACCTCGCCCGCCTGCACGATGCGATTGGTGGTCACCAGGGTTTCACAGGCCACGCGGGCCTGGGGCTCGGCGGCCAGGAAGGCGTCAACCACGGTGTCGGAGATGCGGTCGGCGACCTTGTCGGGATGGCCCTCGGACA
>NZ_JBILUK010000287.1:0-3669 GCF_044371015.1 Phenylobacterium sp. | reverse complement strand
CATGGACAGGGGATTGGCGCGGCCTTGCTGGCCTACGTAATGGCCATGGGCCCGCCCCGACAGCTCTGGACGTTCCAGCAAAGCGACAGGGCCCGACGCTTCTACGAGTCTCGTGGTTTCCGCCCCGTGGAATTCACCGACGGCGAGGGGAACGAGGAAAAGACCCCGGATGTGAGGTACCTCTGGGAAGGATAGCCCAGCCTTGCATCGGACACGTTTCCGGCTTCGTATTGGCCGTATGATCCGACCTGACCGACGCGCCCTGCTGGCGGGCGCCGCCATGCTCTTTGCGGGACCCGCGACGGCCCAGGGGCGACGCGACGCCTATGCCGACTCGCCCTGGCGCAAACTGACCGACGCGGAGTGGCGCAAGCGCCTGCCGCCGGCCAGCTACCGAATCCTGCGCCACGAGGACACTGAGCGCGCGGGGACCAGTCCGCTGAATGGCGAGAAGCGCAGGGGCACGTTCGTCTGCTTGGGCTGTGATCTGCCGTTGTTCAGTTCGGCGACCAAGTATGAGAGCGGCACGGGCTGGCCGAGCTTCTGGCGGGCGCTGCCGGGCGCAGTGACCACCAAGACCGACTACAAGATCGGCTATCCGCGCACGGAGTATCATTGCGCCCGCTGCCTGGGTCACCAGGGCCACGTGTTCGATGACGGTCCAAGGCCGACCGGTCTGAGATATTGCAACAACGGGCTGGCTCTGAAGTTCATTCCGGCCTGATATCCGAGACTTCTGGGGGGAAGTTCAGCATGCTTGCGCGCGCGCCGTTGCGGGAGATCCGCGACTTCTACTGTGACAGCGGCCATTGGGACCAGTACCGCCCGAGACCGGGTGACGTGGTGATCGCCACCGCACCCAAGGTGGGGACCACCTGGACCCAGCAGATCGTCAGCCTGCTGATCTTCCAGAATACGGAACCCCGTCCGCTGATGATGATGTCACCCTGGCTGGACGCCCGAACTCAGATGCCGCTGCCGATGATGTTGGAGACCCTCGAGTCCCAGGATCACCGCAGGTCGATCAAGTCGCACCTGCCGCTCGACGGCCTGCCGATCTACGACGAGGTCCGCTACATCCATGTGGCGCGCGGCGGACGCGACGCCTGCATGTCGTTCTTGAACCACGTGAACGCCTACACGCCGTTCCTGTGGGGCGCGCTCGACGCGGTGGGGTTGGGAGATCCAGGCATCGGGTTCGCCAAGCCGCGCCCGCCGCGCGACGCCCTGGGGTTCTTCCGGCACTGGATCACCTCCACCCCGACCAACGCCATGGAAGTGATGGCGGATGCTTACTTCGCCATGGAGCGATCCTTCTGGGCGGCGCGCGGGCGAGAGAACGTGCTGCTGGTGCACTACAACGACCTCAAGGCCGACCTGGATGGCGAGATGGCCCGGATCGCCGCGTTCCTCGGCGTTGAGGTCGCCGACGATCTCTGGCCAGAGCTCGTAGAGGCGGCCACCTTTGAAGCCATGCAGCGGGCCGGCGAAGGCCTGCTGCCCGGGATCGACATGGCGTTCGAAGGCGGTGCCAAGACCTTCCTGAACAAGGGGACCAACAATCGCTGGCAGGGCGTGCTGACCGAAGCCGACAACGCGCTCTACCTGAAGCGGCTGGCCGAGGAGACCTCGCCGGCGCTGGCGGCCTGGCTGGAAGGCGGCCGCGCGACCGCGGGAGACCCGCGGACCTCGGCGGACTGAACCCTAGAGCTTCGTGCCCGGCGTCGGCGACGCCGCGGGCGTCGCCGGGGCCTCCGCCTCATCCGGCTGGCGAACCCGGGCGGCGCCGGAAATATCCGTCTCCAGCCGCTTGGGGCGGGTCAGCAGCCGGACATCGGCGACGCCGGAGACCTCCAGGCGGGCCGACTCGCTCGGCGAGAGGGTGACCTCGCCGGCGCCGGAGATGTCGGCGCGGGCGTCACGGGTCTTCAGCGCGCCGAGGTCGGCCTCGCCATCGCCGGAGATGTCGAGTTCGAGGTCTTCGGTGACTCCCTCGGCCTTCACTTCGGCATCGCCGGAGATATCGAGCGTCAGGCGCGGCTGGCGATAGCCTTCGATCGCCAGCGTACTGCGCCCGCCGAGATCGAAACGGGTGACGCCCGGCGCGCGAACCACGATCTCGAGCTTGCCCCGGCCTGAGCGCCGGCCGTGCTCGTATCGGATGCTGTCGCCCCGAACGACCACGCGATCGATCAGCTTCTGCGGCCCCGTCACCGTCACGCTGCCCGCGCCCTCAGCCTGCACATAGCGGACGTCGGCGGGTACCTCGATGTCGAGGCTGTCGGCGCCGGTCCAGGTCAGGGTGCGCGTCGCCTGGGGTCCATGACGGCCGTTCGTTTCCCAGCCGCCGTGGTGATCCTCCGGGTCCCAGCGCAGGTCGCCCCAGTCCTGGGAGAGGATCGTCCAGCCGCCGCGGGACATGGCCTCGGGCCCGCCGATGGCGACTGCAGCCGAGAGAGAGGCGACCGAGAGCACGAAGCCGGCGCCGGCGATCATCAGAAGCGGGCGGATCATCGCGCGGCCTCCACGGTTTGGGGTTCAAGCGCCGGCTTGAGCAGCCGGTAGTGCAGGCGCGCGTACCAGACGAGCGCGTTCATCAGGCCGATCGAGATGATGGCCAGGAGCGCCGCGCCCGAGGCGGAGCCGGCCATGATGCCGATCCCACCGAGCAGTGCGGTGGCGGGGCCGCCGGGCGGGTTCGCGAAGGGTCCGGCGGCGAACACCATCGCGCCGGCGAAGAAGGCGACAATGGCGGCGATGGCGAAGCCGAACAAAGCGCTGACCACCCCGATCAAGAGCGGGAGCAGGATCAGGATGTCGATGGCGCCCAGGCCCAGAACCGCGAACACCGCAGCCGCGGCCGACGACGGCGAGCGTTCCTCGTGCCAGCGATTGAGCGTGCTCTCAGCGCGGATCTCACGGGCCAGCCGGGCGGGATCGCCCAGGGCGGCGGCCACTTCGGCCTCGGTGCGGCCGGCGGCGGCGCCGTCGACAAAGTGCGCCTCATAGTCCGTGACGATGTCGGCTATGGCCTGGGGAGGCAGGCCGCGGAGCCCCTCCCTCAGGCGCGCCATAAAGGCCTGACGTGTCATTTCGCCCCTCCGAATACGACCTGGTCCACGGCGGCGGAGAAGTTGGTCCACGCCTCCTTCTGACCGGTGAAGCTCTTCCGACCGGCTTCGCTCAGCCGGTAGTATTTGCGCGGCGGCCCGGCCGGGCTCTCGACCAGATAGGTCTCGACCAGCCCGTCGGATTGCAGCCGTCGCATCAGCGGATAGATGGTGCCTTCGCCCATGCCGATCGCCGCCGCCAGTTCGCTGGCGATCTCGTAGGCATAGCTGTCGGCGCGGGCGAGAAGGGCCATGACGCACAGTTCGAGCGCGCCCTTCTTCAACTGGATCTCGATAGCTTCGGGCACGTCGCTGCGCCTCCTCGTTCAACGCCGAGGTAAGGCAAGGTAGTGATTAGTGCAAGGTAGCTGGCATTAAATGTTAGTAAGGTCGCACAGTCTTCCCGTCGGACCCGAGGACCGCCCCCACAATCCGCGGAAAGCCCGGAAGCCCGCCCTTAGCTCCTCACCTTGACATAGTCGCCGGGCGCATCGCCGAGCGGGGGAAGGGGGCCTTGGGAGGGGTCGCGAGCGGGGACCATGGGGCCGGAGCGGGCTTT
>NZ_JBILUK010000074.1:0-13283 GCF_044371015.1 Phenylobacterium sp. | reverse complement strand
AGGGCGGCCGGTTCATCATCCTGCCGGGCGGCGATTTCGGCGACGGCGTCGTTGAACTCAAGGTCTCGGGCGCTCCCGCCGCCACAGCCAACTCCGGCGCGCGGGGATTTGTCGGGGTCATGGTCCGCGCAACTGCCGACGCCTCGGCCGGGGAACTGTTCTACGTCCGCCCGACCAACGGCCGCGCCGAGGATCAGGAACGACGCAACCATGCGGTCCAGTATGTGTCTCCGCCGGACTGGACTTGGCAGCGCATGCGCCGCGAAACGCCCTCGCGCTATGAAAGCTATGCCGACATGGAGCCCGGCCGCTGGATCCAGCTGCGCCTCGAAGTGGCCGGCGACAAGGCCCGTCTTTATGTGGGTGGAGCCACACAGCCGACCCTGATCGTCAACGACCTGAAGCGTGGCCCCGCCGCGCGCGGGCCCATCGCGCTGTGGATCGGCCCCGGCACGATCGGCCACTTTGCGGATCTCAGTGTGGAGCGGAAGTAGGAACGCTGCCTTCGCCGAGGCCTTTTGCACGGCGCGCTTCGTGGCCAGCCGCACGAAGCCATGGCGAAGAATGGCGGTGACGCAGGGATTCGAACCCTGGATACGCTTTCACGTATGACGATTTAGCAAACCGTTGCCTTCAGCCACTCGGCCACGTCACCCAAGCCGGGACGCGCCAAGGCGCGTCTGCGGAGGGCGGTTCTTAGCCGACGCCGCGCGGTCTGCCTAGACCGCGCCCGCGCCGCAACAGAAGCCTAGGTTCCTAGCCCTGGGCCAGCCACTGTCGGGCCTGGCGCTGCGCCTCGGCCACATCGTCGGAGCCCATCTCGCCCGCAAGTTCCTTGCGATAGAGGCGCGCCTCGGCCGAGCCGCGCATCGCCGCCAAGTTGAACAGCATGTGCGCCGACACATAGTCCAGCGGCGCACCGCCCTGGCCTGTGGAATAAAGCAGTCCCAACCGAAACAGCTCGTCGCCCGTCGCGTCCGGCTTCGGCAGAGGCAGGTCAAACGACATATTGTCGATGCTCGCCAGCATGGTTTTCACCCCTGCGGCAGGCCGGCCCGATTCTTCAGGCCCATCACCTACCGTCGAGCCCAACAAATCAGCCTTGCGCTGAACACATGGTTAAGGCCGGCGTTGTCTGGTTGTCAGAATTGCGGCGGCCGTTCAGCGACAGTTCAGCCGCATCGTGGCAGGATCAACCCATGCGTCTCGCAACGCCCCTCTCCGCCGTACTCGTGACCCTGGTGTTGAGCGGGACGGCTCATGCGCAGGACCGGGACCGGCCAAAACGTCCGGACGCGGCCGAAACGCGCCGCGAGTTCGAGACCCGCCCAGCCAAGGGGCTGACCCAGCAACCCCCCGCCGCCCGCCGCGGCGGCGTTCTGCCGGATGGTCTGCGGGGCGGCGTTGTCAGCGACTATCAACGCTATCGATTGCGCCCGCCGCCGGCCGGCTACGCCTGGGTGCGCGTCGGAACCGGGTTTGCCCTGATCTCGCTGGCCGATGGGCAGGTGTTCGACACGGTGGAGTAGCGAAGGGGCGCGCTCACCGGCTGAACACCCCCACCAGTTCGATGTGCGGCGACCAGAGGAACTGATCCACCGGCGTCACGCAATCCAGGCGGAACCCCGCGTCGATCAGCATGCGGGCGTCGCGGACGAAGGTGGCTGGATTGCACGATACGCCGATGACGCGCGACAGCTTGGACCGACCCATCTCGCCGGCCTGCTCTGCCGCGCCCGCGCGTGGGGGATCGAACACCGCCACGTCGATCTTCTTCAACTCCATGGCCAGCATCGGTCGCCGCACCAGGTCCCGCGTCTGGGTCTCGACGCCTTTCAGCCCCGGCGCGCCCGCCAGGGCGGCGCTTAGGGCCGCCACCGCCGGCCCCGACATGTCGGCCGCCACCACAGGGGCGATCCCGGCCAATCGAAAGGTGAATGTGCCCACCCCGCAGTGCAGGTCGGCGATCTTTGTGGCCCCGGCGGCGGCCTCGGTCACCAGGGCCGCCATGGCGTCTTCCGCCCCGACCGTGGCCTGTAGGAACGCGCCGGGCGGCAGGTTGACCTGCGCGGGACCGAGCCGCACTTGCGGCTGGCGCGCCAGATAGACCGCCTCGCCGGCCAGGGTCACCCGCGCCAGGTTCGCCTCCGCCGCCAGCGCCGCCAGCCGCATGCGCCCATCGGCCGAAAGGCCGCCCTGACGCGCCTCTACCCCGGTGATGTCGATGTCGAGGCCGGTGTCGGTCAATGTCACATGCAGCGTCGGCGCGGATTTGCTGCTCTCGAACAGCGGCGCCGCCAGCCGCTTCAGTCCCGGAAGGGCCGCCTCCAGCGCCGGATCGGCGATGGGGCAGACGCGGATGTCCACCAGATCCCACGACCGCCGCGTCTTGTAGCCCAGCCGCGCCACGCCGCCGGAGCCGGGCCTCGCATGCAACGCGAGTCTCCGCCGCGTGCCGGGCGGCGCGGCGTAGGGCGCTCGGATCTCGGTCTCGATTCTCTCCCGCGACAGGGTCTCGCCGAGCCGCGCCACCTTCCAGGCGAGATAGGGCGCGTGCGCCCAGTGTTGCAGCGCACACCCGCCGCAGGCGGGCACATGCGGGCAGACGGGCTCGATACGGTCCAGGCTAGCCTCGAGAATCTCGACGATCTCGTGCCGGTCGCCGACCCGCCGGGCCAGCAACCGCTCGCCGGGCAACGCCCCGGGCACGAACTCCGGTCCAGGCGCGATACCGTCGCCTTCGCCGCCCACCGCCTCGATGATCAACTCCACCGCCGGGCCGACGGTCTTGGGCGTCGCCGGTCGTCCGCGATGTTGGGAACGGCGACCGGTCACGGCCATGTCCGAATTTGCAATTGATGAACGAACATGAACGAGACTCTCAACGGCCGTTCAGGTTCGCGCACGCATCCTGAACCCTCGCGCCTTCATCGGCGCGCGCTCCAGTTCGAGGGATACCGGATGAACCGCCCAGCCGCCATGGCCCAGACCGCGCGAGTTGCACTGGCCGCCGCTGCCTTGTTGTCGTTCGGAGCCGGCCCGGCGCTCGCGCAGTCCGGCCCCTACACCGAGAAGAGCCCGCAGGGGTACTATTACGATCCCTGCAAGCGCGAGACGAACTCACGCGGCACAGCCGGCGGCCTGATCGGCGCGGCGATGGGCGCCGTGATCGGTTCCAATGTCGCCGCCCGCAACGCCCGCACGGAGGGTGCGGTCCTTGGCGGGTTGCTCGGCGCCATCGCCGGGGGCAAGGTCGGCTCCAGCAGCGCCGCCTGCAACAGCAGCTACAACAACGGCCCCGCCTATCCGACCCGCGCGGATCGCCGTTACGACGAGCGCAGCAACGATCGCTACGATAGCGGCTATTCCGCCCGAGCCGAGGCCGACGACGACGCCTGGGCCCGCGCCGACGCCGATGGGGCGCCCTATCGCGTTACCGAACGCCCCGCGACGGCCGAAGACTGCACTCTGGCGGAGAGCCCGATCCGCATGCCGGACGGTCGCACAGAGACCCGCTTCGTGCGCGTGTGCAAAGGCGCCGACGGTCGCTACGCCGTGGTCGACTGACGGGTCGCCCAGACCAGAAACTCGACGTTTCCGTCGCCCCCGGTGATGGGGCTCTCGCATGAAGCCCGCACCGGCCAGCCCGCGTCTCCCAGAAACGCCTCGACGTCGGCCAGCGCCTCAGCGCGCGCGTCGGGGTCCGTGACCCGGCCGCCCTTCCCCACCCGCGCCGGGCCCACCTCGAACTGCGGCTTGACCAGTGTCACGAGGTCCGCGCCCAATGGAGCCAGCGCCAGGGGAACGGGCAAGGCCTTGGCCAACCCGATAAAGCTCACGTCGCAGACGATCAGATCTGGCGATTGGCCGATCTCCGCCGGAGTCAGCAGCCTGGCGTCCATCCCTTCCAGCGCCGTCACCCGTGGATCGGCCGCGATCCGGGGATGCAGCTGGCCACGCCCGACATCCACCGCGAACACCCGCGCCGCACCCCGCGCCAGACACACCTCGGTGAACCCGCCCGTGGAGGCGCCGACATCCAACACCACACGGTCCTTGACCGGGAGCGCCCAGAGATCGAGCGCATGGACCAACTTCAACGCCCCGCGCCCGACCCAGGGGTGGGCCGCCCGCGCCTCGATGGCGGCATCCTCGGCAATCAGCTCGCCGGGCCTGGACACGGCGCGCCCATCCACGGTCACCCCGCCCGCCTCGATGGCGGCTCGGGCCTTGGCGCGACTCTCGAACAGGCCGCGCGCCACCAGCAGGACGTCGGCCCGGGTCTTCAGGCGGGTTCGCCCTCGAACAGCTTCTTCAGCTCGCTCTTCAGGATCTTGCCGTTGGCGTTGCGCGGGAGGGTCTCAGTGAAGAAGCGGACCTCCACCGGCACTTTGAACGCCGCCAGCCGCTCGGCCACATGCGCGCGCAGCTCGGCTTCCGTCGCCGTGGTTCCGGGCTTCAGCGTCACCACCGCCGCCGGCTCCTCGCCAAGGATGCGATGCGGTCGGGCCACCACGGCGGCGTCCATCACGGCGGGATGGTCATAGAGAACGTTCTCCACCTCCACGCAGTAGATGTTCTCGCCACCCCGGATCAGCATGTCCTTGGCCCGGTCGATGATGAAGCAGAAACCTTCCTCATCGAGGCGCGCCAGGTCGCCCGTCCGCACCCAGCCATCGACAAAGGTCTGCGCCGTGGCTTCCGGCTTGTTCCAGTAGGCGCGGGCGTTCATCGGCCCCTTGGACCAAAGCTCACCCACCTCGCCGGCCGCCAGCACGGTCACCCCGTCGCCTGGATCGCGGATCTGTAGCTCGGCCACCGCCGCGGCGGGGCCGCAACTGTCGGGCCGATTTACATAGTCCTCTGCGCCGTTGGACGTGACCGTGGCGCAGGTTTCGGTCATGCCCCAGCCCTGGCCGGGCTGCGACTTGGGGAACACTTCGCGCAGTCGACGCACCAGCTCCGGCGCCGAGGGCGCACCGCCGTATGAGACCCCTTCAAGGGACGACAGATCATAGTTGGCCCGCGCCGGATGTTCGATCAGTTGCCAGGCGATGGTCGGCACGCCTCCGGCCGTGGTCACCTTCTCGCGCTCGATCAGTTCGAACGCCCGGATCGGCTCCCACTTGAACATCAGCACCAGCTTGCCGCCGGTGAACACCGTCGGGTTCAACACCGCGAAACAGCCCGTCACGTGGAAGAACGGCACCGACAGCAGCGCCGACTTCTGGGGCGCACTCGGATCCGGCGCCGGCGGCATCTCGCCTTTACGCAGGAAGGCCCGCGCTCCAGCCGCCCCGGCGGTCAGGATGTTGCAGTTCACCGCACGATTGGTGGCCACCGCGCCCTTGGGCTTCCCGGTTGTGCCCGAGGTGTAGAAGATCGTAGCGTCGTCCTCAGGACCGACTTCGGCCTCCGGGAACGGTCGGTCCGGCAGGGTCGCCCAGGTTTCGGGCTTGCCCAAGACATCTTCCAGGCGGCTCACGTCCGGGTGGGCGATTTCGCCCGGCTCGCGGCTCACATAGACACGCTTGAGGTCTGGGCAATTGGGCAGGTGCTCGACCAGCCGGCCATAGCGCTCTGCGTCCATCACCGCGATCTTGGCGCCGGAGTCGGTCATCCCGTACTCAAGCTCCGGCCCGGTCCACCACGCGTTCAGCGGTGTCACCACGGCGCCCAGCGCCGCCGCGCCATAGAAGGCCACAGCCCACTCCGGCACGTTGCGCATCACCACGGCGACGCGGTCGCCCTTGGCCACGCCCTTCGCCCGCAGTTCCGCCGCAAACGCCGCCGTGGCGCGATGGAAGGCGTCATAGGTGACGCGCTCGTCCTCATAGACCAGGAACACCTTGTCGCCGTGCGCCTTGGCTGCGTCGGCCACCGCCCTGAGCGAGGCGGGCTGGTTCTTCCAGACCTTGAGTTCGACGCCCCGGATGGTCTCGGTCGCGATCTCGGTCGGCAGGCCCGGCCCCCCGATCAGGGCGTGCGCCTGGGCGATGGACATGGCGGGCCAGCCGGGCGGCAGCTCAGCAGTGGTCATGGAATGACGTCTCCGGATGTGATCCGGCGCTAGATGGGTGATCCAAGGCCGCTTGCCCAGCCCTGATCGACCATCGACGCGCAATCGGGAGCCGCCACCCGAATGTTGAGGAGACGGGTCTAGGCCACGTTTGGACCCGGTACGCCTGCTGAAGCTCGGAGGTCGCCCTGTTCGTCAGGTAGGGTTGAGCGCCGCGCGGGCGGCCTTAGGCGGTGATCGCCGCAGGTCCGTCTTCCATCCCTGCATAGAAGTAGCTCACAGGCGCCGACAAAACTTCCGCCAGTCGCTGCAAGTGGGAGGCCGGCAAATCGGCCGCGGCGGTCTCGAAGCGCTGGATCTCCTCGAAACGGAGCCCGCAGGCCCGCGCGAGTTCATCCTGCGTCATCCCCACCACGCGGCGGCGGCGGCGCAGACGACGACCAAGGTGTTCCGCGAGGCGGCTGCCCGCCTCGATCTCCACCCGTTGTTTCCACATCGGTACGACCACCGCCCCCAAGGTCCCGAATCCCAAACCGCATTGAACCGGGAGAAGACTAGCTCCTGTTGGGCGGAGCTATGTGACACGATGCCTCATTATGAGTAACGCGGTCAGACCTCGACCCCGTGGTCGCGAAGCTGGCGGATCAGACGCCGCAGCAGCACCGCGTTCTGCTCGGCCATGGCGCGGACCATATCGGGGCTCGCCTGTTCATTAGAGCCCACCAGTCCGCCTTCCACCTCGACCAACGCGCCTTCGTCGAGCAGCCGCTGAATGCGGCGCCGGGCGGTCTCGTAGGAAAGCCCAAGCGAAAGCGCCACGGCGTTGCGGCTGATCGGGCGCTTGATATCGGCCGGCTCCGGAGCATCGATTCCGCCATAGGCCTGCGACATAGCCGCATCGGTGTTGAGATGCGCCACATTGGCCACCGCCACCGTGCTCAGGATGATCGCATCGATGGGATCGTGGCGGCTCCCGCGCAGGATGGCGCTGTAGATCGACACCACATAGTCCATCGACAGGCGAGAGATGATGCGAAGGTTGTCCGGATCGTTCACTTGACCCCCTGCAACCGCAACAGCGCGCCGTGGAGTTTGTCGCGCGCCGCCTCCGCCTCGACCAGGCGCTCGCGGTTCTCCTCGACGACCTCTTCCGGGGCCCGCGCTACGAAGTCTGGGTTGCCGAGCTTGCCGCCGATCTTGCGGATCTCACCTTCGAGCCCACCGACCTCCTTGGCCAGACGCGCGCGTTCGGCCGCAAGATCGATGAATTCAGCCACCGGCAACGCAAGCATCGCGCCCGCCACCATGAACGGGATCGCGCCCGGTGGGGGCGCATCAACGGACTCGACGCCCGATACCCGCAGCAGACGCTCCACCTGGGCCGCATTGGCCAGGAGCACACGACGCTGATCCGGGTCTGCTTCGATCAGCATTAGCGGCGGCCTGGCCGACAGCGGCACATTCAGGCCCGCTCGCACCGAGCGCCCCTCGGATATCGCCTCGATAACCAGCCCGATCTCGGCGTCGGCGGCGGGGTTGATCAGTTGCTCCGGCAGATCGGGCCAAGGCGCGGTCATCAGGAAGCCCACATGGGCGCGCGGCGCGCCCAGATCAGCGGTCTGCGCCCAAAGTTCCTCGGTGAGGAACGGCATAACCGGGTGCAGCAGGGTCAGGATGACATCCAGCGCCCATGCCGCGGTCGCCTGGGTCTCGGACTTCGCCTCATTGTCTTCACCGGTCAGCAGCGGCTTGGCGAGCTCCACATACCAGTCGCAGAACTGGTTCCAGATGAAGCGGTAGAGCCCCTCCGACGCCTCGCTGAACCCGCAATCCGCCAGCCCTTCCGTCACCGCCCTGGCCGTCCGAACCGTCTCGCCGATGATCCAGCGGTTGAGCGGCAAGGTCACGGTCGCGGGATCAAAGGTCTCGGCGCGGGCGCACCCGTTCATCTGGCAGAAGCGCGTCGCGTTCCACAACTTGGTGCCGAAATTTCTATATCCTTCAATTCTCTGTGTGGACAATTTGATGTCCCGGGCCTGGCCGGACATCGAGGTCAGGGTAAATCGAAGCGCATCAGCCCCATAGGCGTCGATGAGGCCCAGAGGATCCATCACATTGCCCTTGGACTTCGACATCTTCGCGCCGGTGGCGTCCCGCACCAGGGCGTTGATGAATACCCGCTTGAAGGGAACTTGGCCCGTAAAGTGGAGACCCTGCATCATCATCCGGGCTACCCAGAAGAAGATGATGTCGAAGCCCGTGATCAGGGTGTGGGTCGGGTAGAACCGGGCGAAGTCGTCGGTCTTGTCAGGCCAGCCAAGGGTCGAGAATGGCCAGAGCCCGGATGAGAACCAGGTGTCCAGAACGTCCTCGTCCTGGCGGAGCGGCGTCGTATGGCCGTAGTGTTCGTCTGCCTTGCGTTGGGCCTCGGACTCGGTCTCGGCCACGAACGCCTTGCCGTCCGGCCCGTACCACGCCGGGATCCGATGGCCCCACCACAGCTGGCGCGACACGCACCAGGGCTGGATGTTCCGCATCCACTCGAAGTAGGTCTTTTCCCAGGCCTTGGGCTGGAAGACGGTGTCGCCGGTCTCGACAGCCCGGATGGCGTCGCGGGCCAGGACGTCGGCCGCGACGTACCACTGGTCCGTCAGATAGGGCTCGACCACCACGCCTGATCGATCCCCGTGCGGCACAGTGTGGCGGGTCGTCTCGACCTCGCGCAGCAGTCCGAGCGCCTCGAACTCGGCCACCACCTTTCTACGCGCTTCAAAGCGGTCGAGACCACGATAGGCCAGCGGAGCATTGTCGTTGATCCGCGCAAAGTCGTCGAACACGCTGATCATCGGCAGGTTGTGGCGCTTGCCGACTGCGAAGTCGTTGAAGTCATGCGCGGGTGTGATCTTGACCGCGCCGGACCCCTTCTCCGGGTCGGGATATTCATCAGCGATGATCGGTATCGGGCGATTCACGATCGGAAGGCGAACGGCCTTGCCAATCAGCGCCTTGTAGCGTTCGTCCGAGGGATGCACCGCCACAGCGGTGTCGCCCAGCATGGTTTCAGGCCGCGTCGTCGCCACCACGATTTCGCCTGAGCCATCCTCCAGCGGGTAGGCGAAGTGCCAGAAGTGGCCGTCGACCTCCTTCTGTTCGACCTCGAGATCCGAAATCGCAGTCTGGAAGTGCGGGTCCCAGTTCACCAGCCGCTTATCGCGATAGATGAGCCCCTCGCGATGCAACTGGACGAATACCTTGCGCACCGCCGCCGAGAGGCCCTCATCCAGCGTGAACCGCTCACGGCTCCAGTCACAGCTAGCGCCCAGCCGGCGGAGCTGGCGCACGATGGCGCCCCCGGATTGGGACTTCCACTCCCAGACTTTGGCCACGAAGTCGTCCCGGCCCAGGTCGCGCCGACTCTGGTTGCCGCTCTCGGCCAGCTGGCGCTCCACCACCATCTGCGTCGCGATGCCGGCGTGGTCGGTGCCCGGCAGCCACAGCGCCGCCTTGCCGCGCATCCGCTCAAACCGGATCAGCACGTCCTGCAGTGTGTTGTTGAGCGCATGTCCGATGTGGAGCGAGCCCGTCACGTTCGGCGGCGGGATAACGATGGAGAACGGCTCGGCGGCCGGGTCATCGATCGGCGCAAACGCGCCCGAGGCCTCCCAGGCGGCGTAGAGGCGCGGTTCGGCGGACTTGGGGTCGAAGGTCTTGTCGAGCATGCGAGATACCGGTCTGGCAGTTACACAAGCGCACGTCCCGGCGAAAGCCGGACCTGGGGCTTGTGGGGTCTTGGCGCGGGATCGGCCACGGAATCCGGGCGGCGTCGTTCGGCCCCGTTTTGGCTCCGAGCATAGGCCCGGACGGGTGGAGGGTGAGCCGCCCTACCGTACTCGGGCGCGGGAAATGCGTTCCACTTCGGCCTCGACGGCCTGTTGCACGATGGTCGGCAGGTTGTCGTCCAGCCACTGCTGAAGCATCGGGCGGAGCATTTCGCGTACCACGCCGTCCAGAGTCTGGTCGGCGGGCGGCATGGCCAGGTTGGCGCTCAACCGGCCGAATGTCGCAGCAGCAGCCGCGGCCACATGTTCACTCACCAAAGACGGCGCTGGCGCGGCGACCTCTACCGGAGCCGGAGCAACCACCTGTGAAGTCGCGGGCGGGGGGGCCGACGGCACAAAGTCGAGGTCTCCATGCGATTCGACCTTCTGGGTCAGTTCAAGCGCCTCATCCTCGACAGGTTCGGGCTCAGGCGCGGCGATCGGCTCAGGCTCCGGCGCGGCCGCGACCTCGGGCTCCGGCTCTGGGTCCGGCTCGGCCGCCGCTTCGGAGGATTCGCCCTCAGCAGGCGCG
The DNA here is from genome assembly GCF_044371015.1 of Phenylobacterium sp. Classification (GTDB taxonomy): domain Bacteria; phylum Pseudomonadota; class Alphaproteobacteria; order Caulobacterales; family Caulobacteraceae; genus Phenylobacterium. Next base: position 2,914 of record NZ_JBILUK010000074.1, on the reverse strand, counting down.
GTCTCGTCCTCGGAAATGATCCGACGGATCGAGGCCAAGATCTCCTCCATCGTCGGTTCCTGGGAACTCTGTTCGGACATAACCGCCGCCTCCGGAATCTGTTGCTAGAGCCTAGAGGGCGTCGGGCGTTCCTGCAATTTCCCGTATCGGTCTAGGTTCAACTCGGCGCCTTGGCCGGTGCGATGCCGGGCCCGATGGTCGGTTCCTGGGCGCCTTCCGTGGGGGTCTTGGACGGCCAGGCGCTCAAATCCCGATCCAGAATGCCGACTGGCTCCTCCCAGGGCACCCAGCCCCAGGTCATCCGCAGCTTCCGGAAGTTTTTGGCCGCGTCGTAGCTGGGGGAAACTGGCACGAGATTTCGGGCCTCCAGTCGTCCCATCGTCGCCAGCACACTGGCCGAGGCCACGATCTCGTCGCGCCGGGAGCTTACCTGGTTCAGCTCCGCCTGCCGCAATTCCTGCTCGGCGTTCAGGACGTCGATGGTGGTGCGCAGGCCTACCTGCTGTTCCTGCCGCGTGCCCTCGGCGGCGATCCGCGCCGCTCGAACCTGTTCTTCACTGGATGAAATGTTGGCCCGCGCCGCAAGCAGCTGGCTCCACGACTGGGTCACATTCTGCATCACGGTGCGTCGGACGCCCTCTGTGCTGATGCGATCGGCGTTGTTGCGCTCCACCGCCTGGCGAATCCGCGAGCTGACCAGGCCGCCCGAGAACAGCGGCACACTACCGTTGACTGTAGCGGTCACACCGCGCTGGAACAGGTCGCGTTGGAACGAGTCCGCCGGCCGGTCCGGGAAGGCCGGACCACTGAAGCCATATGTCACCTGCGCATTGACGCTGGGCATCCGTTCGGCCCGCGCGCCGGCGACGCGGGCGCGGCTGGCCTGCTCGGTAAACTGTTGAGCGCGGAGCAGCGGGCTGAATTGCTCAGCCAGTTTGAAGGCCTCGTCGGGATCCGACGGCAGCATGTAGGCCAGCGAGGGTTCCGGCTCGAGCTCGCCAGGGTTCTGACCGACCAGGGTGGCGTAGTTGGCCCTCGTCCCCGCGAGCTGCGCGATAGCCGATTGCAGCTGCGCCTGAGCTTGCGCCAGACGCGCCTGGCTCTGGGCAACATCGGTCCGCGTCACCTCGCCCACATCGAAACGCGCCTGGCTCTCTTGAAGCTGACGAGTCAGGACCTTGACGTTCTCCTGGCGGATCCGGACGGACTCCTGGTCCCTCCGCGTGTCGGAATAGGCCTGGATCACCTGGGCCAGCACCTGGGCTTCGACGCGACGCAGATTTTCCCGCCCGGCCAGCACCTCTGCATTGGCGGCGTTCACAGAGGCCGCGACCCGACCGCCTGTCCAGAGCGGTTGGGTGAACGAGAGCTGCGTCGCAGCGCTGTTGGATTCCCGAATGCCGAAGGATCCAAAGCTGTCGGGAATGCCGTCGGCGTTGGTGTCCTGGCCGGCCGCAGCTTTGGGCGTGCGAGTCTCGTTGTATTGCAGCCGGCCGCCAAGGCTCAATGTCGGACGCCAGCCTGTGCGCGCCTGAACATAGTTCTCGTCGATGGCGCGTTGGGTCGCACGCTGAGCCTGCAGCGTCGGGTTGTTCTGATAGGCCAGCGCGATGGCGTCCGCGAGGCTCTCGGCCTTCGCCATACCGGTGGGCGCAAGGGCCACAAGGGTCGCAGCCAAGAGGCGGCCGCACGGTCCGATTGACATGCCTTATCCCCGATAACGCGAGAGACGCTCCCGCCCTTATGCCGTGCGCCGCCGTCCGGTCCAAGCCGTTCGGTCCTTAAGCTTTTTTCACGCTAGGGTTACCCAGGTGTTTCAGAATGCGAACCCGGCGGCCGGTTCAAACCCGGCAAGCACCGGCGGGAAGGAGTCGAACGCCTCGCGTCGCCCGGTTCCACTCGCGGAACGTTCATAGAGAAGGGCCTTGCCCACAGGGCCGTCCCGTTCGACCACGCCCAGTCGGCCATGTAGAGCCAGCGCCCGGCTCCAGGTCTCCGGCGCCCGATGGACGGCGCCCTCGCAGACCACGATATCGAAACCCTCGCCCTGAGGACCAGCCGCCGCATCGGCTTCCACAACCTGCAGGCCCAACTCCCGCATCACCGCCGCTGCATAGGGTGCGGAGAGCGCCATCGCCCGCTCACCAGGCATCGGCCTCAAGGCCTGCAACAGCTTGGCCACGTCGCGCGGCTTCAAGAGCCAGCGTCCGGGCGCATACTCCGCCTCAATGTCCGCATAGGCCAGGTGCCCCTTGCCAGACGGCAACAGTTCCTCACGCGGGATCACCCGCATAGCGTCATGGATCCGCACATCGGTGACGTCCTGCGTGCGGACCTGACTCTCAACCATATTGAGCCGCGCGGCGACGAAATCGGCCATGGAAGATCTCGTGGTGATGATGCGCCGCTTATAGGCCGCGTCGGGCCGAAGGCAACGCCCGGTCATTGCGGCGCTGAGCGCGTTCTGATAGCGCTCCGCCCTCTCCGGCGGCCCGATGGCGGAGTGGTGACGCAGCGGACTGCAAATCCGTGCACCCGAGTTCGATTCTCGGTCGGGCCTCCAACTTTCCGGCCGGATCGAGCGGCTGCCGCTGGACCTGCGTGTCGACGCCCGGCATAGGCGCTGACGACATGGCCGCATTCCTCCCCCAGAATTCCGGCGCTGCGACCCTGGCGATCGCCATTTCGCTGCTGCTCGCCGACCCCGCCCGCGCGCAAAAGTCGGAGGCGCCCGCGCCCGCGCCCGCGCCCGCCGAAACCGGCGTCGTGACCTATCCCGCCAGCTTTTATGAGGCCATGCGGGTCACCTCGGCTCGGGAGATGGTCGAGCGCACTCCGGGCTTCGTGCTTGACCGCGGCGACGCTGCCCGCGGCACGGGCGGCGGCGGCAACGTGCTGATCGATGGCGAACGTC
>NZ_JBILUK010000286.1:0-3679 GCF_044371015.1 Phenylobacterium sp. | reverse complement strand
GGGGCGGCTGACCCTCAACGTGCTGCTGTCGTTCGCGCAGTTCGAGCGGGAGGTCACCGGGGAGCGGATCCGCGACAAGATCGCGGCATCCAAGGCCAAGGGCATGTGGATGGGTGGCGTCATTCCGCTCGGCTACGACCTTGGCGATCGCAAGTTGGTCGTCAATCCGGCCGAAGCCGAGACCGTCCGGCAGGTCTTCAACGGCTATCTCAAGGCGGCTTCCGCTAAGGATCTTGTCGCCCAGCTTGCCGCTGCCGGCGTGCGCTCCAAGGCCTGGACCACCCGGGACGGAAAGCCACTGGGCGGTGTCATCATGCGGCGCGGCGCGATCTACCACATTCTCCAGAGCCGCCTTTACCTCGGCGAGATCGTACATAAGGGCCTGGTGCATCCCGGACAGCACCAGGCGCTGGTGAGCCAGGAGCTCTTCGACGCAGTCGCGGCCAAGCTGGCCAGTCAGGCGGCCCGCAAACGAGACCGGCCGATACGGGCTGCGCCCGGACCCCTGACCGGGCTGCTGTTTGACGCCAACAGTCAGCCGATGAGCCCAAGCTTCGCCTACGGCAAAGGCGGGATGCTCTACCGATACTACATCGCCATGGCCCTGCAGGTCGGAGTGACGCCGGAGCGCGACGGCGGCCTTCGCAGGGTCTCTGCGCCCGCAGTGGAGAGTTTTCTCGTGGAAACCCTACGGCGCCTTGGCCGGCGGACCGACCTCGAAGCCTCCGACATTCCGCGGCTGGTCATGCGGCTCGAGCTCCGGAACGACGAGACGCATCTGGTTGTCAACACGACCATGCTGTTCCCGGGCGAGCATCCAGAATTGCTGCTGACCACGCTCCGTCAGCGTCTGCGCGAAGGCGAGCAGGTGGTGACGGAGCAGGGCGTGGCGGGCCGTCTTCGTCTAGTCCTGCCGCAACGGCTGAAGCTTCGAGGCGGCCGTACGATCATTTCCGGCGCGGCCGACGAGCCTCGCGGCCGGATCAACTCTGGTCTCGTCCAGGTCTTGAAGCGTGCTCATGCCGAGCTTCTAAACCTCAAGGCCTCGCCCCTGACTCGACCCGCGGAGATGAACGCGGCCGTGGCGCCCGCCACCCAGCATGACCGCCAGGTCTGCCGGCTGGCGTTCATGGCCCCTGAACTGCAACAACAAATTCTCACCGGAAGGCAGCCGACCGGCCTAACGCTCCGGCGCATGCTGAAGTCCCAAATGCCGCTTGCCTGGGCCGACCAGAAGGCCTGGGTGGACGCGATTTCGCGCGCCTGATCTTTCGCCTGTTGTTCCCTGTTCAGGTCGAAAATATTCCCTGTTCGGCCGAATTAAATTCCCTGCTGGTTCAGGCAACGTTCGCTGGTTGGCAGAAGAAATTCTCGCGTCTAATCAGGATGTTGGGCCGAGGCGCGTGTCTTTTCGATGACTGTTTTGGACCCGAAATTCACGAATTTCCCTGCATAATTCCCTGTTAGCAGGGAATCCGTCGCGTTTTCTGATGCGCAGAGACGGCCCCGCGAATAGGCCCGAAACAGGCTCGGATTGGCGCCCGGGAGACGGTCGCCATTGACGGTGTACGCTGGGCAAGCTCCGGTATTTCGGGGCTTTCTGGCGCGGTCGCCCGCGAAGAGACGGATAACAGGGACTGTGTGGCGGCCTCGGAGGGACTCGAACCCCCGACCTTGGCTTTAGGAAAGCCCTGCTCTATCCGGCTGAGCTACGAGGCCACGCGGACGCCCGGATGCCACGGCCTGCGGCAGGGGTCCAGCCCGGGTCCTGTCACCGATAGGCCCGAACTGGGATGGCGTCGTATCCCTTCACGAAGTTAGAGCGCAGTCGCTGAGGTTCGCCTACGACCTCTATGCGGGAGAAGCGCTTAAGCATCTCTTCCCAGACCACTTTGAGTTGCATCTCGGCGAGGCGGTTGCCGAGGCAACGATGGATGCCGAAGCCGAAGCCCACATGCTGGCGCGGGCGTTCCCGATCGATAATGAAACGCTCGGGGTCGGGAATGACGCTCCCATCTCGATTGCCCGAGACGTACCACATGACCACCTTCTCACCCTTGCGGATCAGCTGACCGCCAATCTCGATGTCCCGCGTGGCCGTACGCCGCATGTGGGCGACCGGGCTTTGCCAACGAATGATTTCTGGTACGGCGGAGTCCAACAGAGCTGGGTTGGCGCGCAGACGCTGATAGGCCTCCGGAAATTGCTGGAAGGCCATGAGTGCGCCGGACATGGAGTGTCGGGTCGTGTCGCTTCCGGCCACAATGAGCAGAATCACGTTGCCCAGATAGAGCTCGGGGTTGTCGTTCTTGCGCGTGACGGGGTCGGAGATCAGCAGCGACATCAGGTCGTCTTTCCGACCCTGCGCCTTGCGCTGCTCCCACAGCATGATCAGCGGAAATAGAAGCTGCGTGAAGCGCGCTTGGCGTTCCCCGCGAGTCCGCTCGAGGTCTTCCATCTGGGGCACGTTCAGGATCTCGTCGGAAATCCGCGGCAGGTCCCGGCGCTGTTCAAAGGGATAGTCGAACAGGGTGGCCAGCATCTGACTTGTGAGTTCGATGGATACCCGGTCGACGAAGTCGAAGGTCTCGCCGATGGGCAACTCATCCAGGATCCGGATCGCTCTCTCCCGGATCAGGGGTTCGAACTCGGCGACCTTGTGGGATGTAAACAGCGGGGACACCACTCGGCGTTGGTGATCGTGGTCAGGTGGATCGAGGCCGATGAAGCTCGAGCTTTCGTGCGGCTGGCTTCCGGGGAAGATGGTGATGCCGCCAATCTCTGAACTGGAAGAGAAGGCCTCATGGTTCGAGTCGACGGCGACGATGTCCGCAAAGCGGGTCACTGACCAGTAAGATCCGAACTCGCTGGACTTGCAGTAGTGGACCGGCGCCTCGGCGCGCAACCGCTCAAAGTACGGCCAGTGGGTATCGCTGGTGAACAGATCGACACGCGAGACGTCGATGTCCTCGAGCGGTGTTGCGTAGGCGCGAGCGCGCGCGTCGAGCAGGCTGGCGTCATCGGGCATGGCGGATTCCTCGAGCGTATTCGACCGAATGTGCGCGTGCGCTAGGCGTACGCAATCAAAAAGCTTCCAGCCTAGAACAAACCGGCTGCGAGATTGATGGCCAGCGCCACCACCATCGTGTTGAACACAAAGGCCACCAGACTATGCAGCGTGCCCAACCGGCGCTGACGTTTGTCGGTAAAGGCGATATCCGCGGTCTGGGCGGCGACGCCGATCACCAGGGCGAAATGGACGAAATCCTGGTAGTCAGGCGCGCCGCCGCCGGGAAATAGCAGGCCGCCAAGATCCGTGTCGCTTGTCTTATCGCGAGCGTAGAACAGGTGGGCGTAGTGCAAGGCGAAGATCACGTGGACCAGCAACCAGCCGCTGATGACAGAAACCAGAGCCACGCCCACATGGGCCGCCTGGACGAGGCCCTCGGCGGACTTAGCCGAGTGCAGTTCGCCGGCGGCGACCGCCAGGCTGACGACGGTCGCTGCAAGCACCAGTACTAGGATCAAGTTGCGGCCTTCGTCGTCGCGCGCGGCGTTGGTGCGAATGCCGTCGGGACCGTGGGTCCAGTTCACGGGGTCGAGTGCGGCCAGGAACACCAGACAGAAAACGTTCCATCCAAGGATAGCGGCCGTCGCGGCGGATAGTGCCGGCGACAGA
>NZ_JBILUK010000285.1:0-3736 GCF_044371015.1 Phenylobacterium sp. | reverse complement strand
GTGATGTCGTCGCCTTCGATGAAACCCCGATAGTCCAGGTCGAAGTCGCCTTCCCGGAGAAGCCGGTTGGCCTCGCGCACCTCCTCGTGCCCCTTCATTTCCTCCGAGCCGACGTTCAGCAGGCCCACTGACGGCCGCGCGACGCCGTGAGCCGCGCGATGGTAGGCCTCGCCCATGATGGCAAACTCGATCAGTCGCGCCGCGTCGCAATCCACATTGGCGCCCACGTCCAGAAAAGTGGTCACGGCCCGGGCGTTGGGAATGCTGGCCACGAGCGCCGGGCGGTCGAGATCGCCGGTCATCCGCAGGATCAGCTTGGAGATCGCCATCAGGGCGCCGGTGTTGCCTGCCGAGACCGCCGCCTGAGCCTGGCCCTCACGGATCGTCTCGACCGCGTTCCACATCGAAGAGCCCTTGCCCCGCCGCATGGCCTGGGCGGGCTTCTCATCCATGCCGATCACCTTGTCCGAGTGGCGCACTTCGCACCGGGCCGCGAGTCCTGCATGTCGGCCGAGCTCCGCGCCGATCTGCGCCTCATCGCCGTGCAAAAGGAGTCGCACGCCGGACAGGCCTGTGAGCGCCTGGGCGCAGGCCGGTATGGAAACCTTCGGGCCATGGTCGCCGCCCATGACGTCGACGGAGATCACCAGGGTGTCGGTCAAGTTCGCGCCTCTGTCCCCCGCTCCAGCGGCCTCGCGAACGCCGGGCCGCCGAGCCCGGAGCGCTGCGACCCTGCGCGCCCGGATTCGCGGATGACCTTAGCCTTCGCCCGGCCCGGTGCAAACCTAGGCCTTGGGATCGGTCAGTTTCCGCAACGCCGCGAAGGGCGAGGTCTCAGGCTCCGGCGGCTGATAGTCAAAGACCGCGTCCGGCTTGCGCGGGAACGGATCAATCGCCAGCGCCAACTGCTCGACCAGGCATGCCGCCAGATCGATGACCCCGCCGTCGATCGGGTCGGGCGGGTCCGGCGCATCCGGATCCAGTTCCAGCTCCCCGCCTTCCGGTGCAAGCAGGTGGGGGCTGCCGGACGGCACGAATCTGACCTCGAAGTCGCCGCCCACGGTTTGCTCGAACGGATCCAGGCTGATCCCGCAAACCTGTTCCACCACCGCCTCGAACCGCCCGGACACCTGCGCGCCGTCCATCCAGGGGCTGATCTCGATCCGCGCCGTGAAGGCGGGCAGACTTTCCAGCTCCAGGTCGGCCGCAATCGCCGCGCGCTGGGCCGCATCCGGGGCCAGCTGGCGCAGGACCGGGCCGTGCGCCAGTTCGGGCAGCCGAATCGTTTCGCGCCAGGTCATGGCGCAGGCCACCCGGCCTCTCCGGCCAGCAGGTCCTCCAGCGGTCGGGCCGCAAGAGCCGCGCGCTCCGCCAGCAGCCGCGCGGCCAGGGGCGCGGGGTCGATCCCGGCGTCACCCTCATAGACCGTACGGCGCAGCGCATCCTGTAATGGGGTCTCGTCCGGCAGGGCGGCGATCGCGGCCTCATAGGCGCCGATGCGGCCGTAGAAGGCCTCGCCCAGCTTGCGCATCTTCTTGCCGACCGAGAGATCGCCCACGCCGAGCTCACGCAGCGCATTGTCCAGACCGCGCACATAGGTGTCGAACAGCGCCTGGGCGGTGTCGGTCGCCGCGGGCCCCTGCCCCTTCAGGCGGGCGAGCAAGAGGTAGACGTGCGCACTTAGCAGTTCGAACCGGCCCGCCGGCGTGTCAGGCGCTCCCAGCGCGATGTAGAGATCGGGCGCGCGGGCGCGGGCCACGGCGGCGGCGTGAAGACGCTGGCCGGCGAGCTGGGTCGGTCTTGGCCGGAACAGGTGAAACATGGTCGGCCTCGTTTTCGCCCGAAGCCTCGGCTACGGGCGGCATTGAACTCAGGGTCGGTGGGAGATAGGTCAAAGCCTCACGCCGGTCCATGCCGACCGACCCAAGCCACGGATACGCATGCGCCGCGCCCCCGCCCTCGCCGCCCTCGCCGCCCTCATGTTGACCGGCGCCGGTCTTTCGGCGTGCTCGCCGATCACCAGCTACTCCGGTTTTCAAGCGATCGATTCTGATCCCAAGGACGTGAAGGTGGGTGAAGACACCAAGTCCACCGTTCGCGCCAAACTGGGCTCGCCCTCGGTGCAGTCCACCTTCGACCCCAATGTCTGGTTCTACGTGAACCAGATCAAGGAACGGGTGGCCTTCCAGCGCCCCCGCATCACTTCGCGAAACGTGACCGCCATCACCTTCAACAAGGACTCGGAGATGGTCGAGACGGTCGACGTCTACACGTTGAAGGACGGCAAGGTGATCGCGTTCAACGGGCGCGAAACGCCGACCCGCGGCCGCGAGATGACCGTGCTGGAGCAGCTGCTCGGCAGCGTCGGTCGCGGCGGCATGCTGCCGCAGGATGACGAAGGCGTTCCTGGCAGCCGTCCGGGAGACCGGCGGTAGGGATCACGACCGGGCGATCAAATCCTCAAAGATCGCCGCCAGCCGTTCGACATAGGCCGCCCGCTTGCGGCCGGTCAGCGCCTCACCGCGGATCAGACGCTCCACCAGGCCGCCGATGTAGGTAGCCGCCAGCACCCGGGCCCGCGCGTCGGCGTCGACGCTGCCAAGCCAGGCGCGGATCGGCGCCAGGAACCGATCCTGCAGCAGCACGTTCAGCAGCGGGGCCGTGGTCGGAGATGTCGCGGCGCGCAACAGAAACTGAAACCGGTCTGTGCCGGTTTCATCGGCATAGGGGCTTCCGGCCAGCCGCTCCGCCATGTCTCGTGCGAATGTCGCACGATCCCACTGCGGCATTCCTTCGGGCAGGAAGGCGGCCTTCAGAGCTTCGATGAACAGGGCTTCCTTGCCTCCGAAGTAGCGCTTGACCAAGGCCACATCGACGCCGGCCCCGCCGGCGATGTCGCGCAGCACCGCCCGGTCGTAGCCCAGCTGCGCGAACTGCACCTTCGCCGCCTCGAGAATAGCCGCCCGGGTGGCCTCGGCGTTCCGTCGCCGGGGGGGCGCGACGGGCTTTTCCAGGGTTGGCGTGATCGGGCTCATCGAAGCAAACGTGCGGGCACGCCCGGGCTAAGTCAATCGATGTTGACATAGCCCGGGGGGCCAAGCACAGTCGCCTCAAAGATGCCCGCCGTGCGCCCGCGCGGCTGCATCCTGAGCTGAACAACGCGCAAGGGACCGCCAGTCGTGAACATCTCTGTGAAGATCTCGCCCGCCGACGCCGCCGCCGAGATCGCCGCCACTCCGCTGGAACAGCTCAACCCGGCCAAGATCAGCCGGTTCTATGATGACACCATCTGGCCAGTTTTCGAACGGCTGCGCCGCGACGACCCGGTCCACTTCACGCCCGAGAGTGAGTACGGCCCCTACTGGTCGGTCACCAAGTGGAACGACATCATGGCGATCGACACCGACCATGAGACCTTCTCTTCGGCCCAGGGCATCACCCTGATCAATCAGGCCAACCTCGCCGAGCAGGAGAAGGTGATGGGGCAGCGGCGGCGCGGCGGCGCCGGGTTCATCACCATGGACGAGCCGGAGCACAGCGTCGCCCGCAAGGCCGTCAGCCCGACTGTGGCGCCCAGCAATCTCCACAACATGGCGCCGTTGGTGCGTGAACGCGCGGGGCAGATCCTCGACTCCCTGCCGATCGGTCAGGAGTTCGACTGGGTGGATCTCGTATCCAAGGAACTGACGGCCATGACCCTGGCCACGCTCTTCGACTTCCCGTTCGAACAGCGGCG
>NZ_JBILUK010000284.1:0-3740 GCF_044371015.1 Phenylobacterium sp. | reverse complement strand
GGACGAGACCCTGGCCATGGCCCATCGCTACGCCGAGACCGCCAAGGCTTCGATCGAGGACACCGCCTCCACAACCTGGCGCCCCGCCCTGCAGGACCTCGCCGATTTCGCGGTGATGCGGCGGGCCTAGAGCGCCGCCAGCTGGGGACGCGCGCGCCTCTTACGCCCAAACGAACAAAGCCGCCGGGTCGCCCCGGCGGCTCCGTCGTATCCGGTGATGGCGGCGACGCTCCGGAGAGCGCCGCCGTCCGACACTAGAACTTCGCGGTGAGGCCGACCTGCATGTAGCGGCCGATGAAGTCGTAGGTCCCGTAGGCGTTGGCCGAATTGGTGGCCCCCAGCGGCGGCAGCTTGTCGAACACGTTGCGGACCACGAAACGCAGTTGCGCATCGTCGAGCACGCCCATGCCGTAGGCCTCCGTCAGGTTCTCGAGGTCAACGGTCACCGACAGGTCATGCAGGAAGTAGTCGTTGACCTTCAGCGGCTGGCGGGTCTCGAGGGTGAAGTCGTTGTTGAAACGCGACTCGTCGATCCAGTTGGTGGTCCAGACGAGGCTGAACGGACCGCGATCATAGGCGGTGTCCAGCTTCCAGCGCCACTTGGCATTGCCGATTTCGCCCTGGTCGCGGTTGAGGTCGAAGCCCAGGCCCGTCACCGAGGTCTGTTGCTTCTCCACATGGAACAGGTCGAAGTCGAAGCCGATCCGGCCCGGATTGCCGCCGAGCCAGTCGGCGAACACGCCGTCGAGCACGTCGGTCAGTTCGGATTCATAGTTGATGCCGGCCGTGAAGCCTTCGAAGTTGGTGTAGCCGGCGTTGATGTAGCCCTGGCGCGGCCCCGTGGCCGTCTGGCCGTTGCCGATCGCTTCGCCATTGGTCAGGATCTGTCCCTGACGCGTCGTGGCCAGCGCCGAACGACCTCTCTGGAAACGGCTGCAGGCGTCCGGCGGCGAGTCCGGCGAGTCGTAACAAACCTGCAGAATGTTCGCCAAACCGAAGTTCGCGATCGCTCCGGTGATGTCCACGTCCACCCAGTCAAAGCTCAACGAGAGGCCCGGGACGAAAGAGGGCTGATAAACGAAGCCGATCGACCACTGGTCGGCGATCTCGTTCTGGAGAGCCGGGTTACCGGCCGTCGTACCCTGAACCGTCGCGGCCTGGACCTGGGAGGTCAGCGAGAAGTTCGCCGGCAGACCCAGAGCCTGGAAGTCCCGCTCGCAGTTGGCGCGGCGGATCGCCGGGCTCGGACCGCTGTTGATATTGCGGAAATCGCAGGGGTCGTTGGCGGTGATGAAGCTGGTCGCCGTGGGCAGGAACAGTTCGGTGATGGCAGGCGACCGGAACGACTGGGCGTTCTGGGCGCGGAGCATCAGGTCCTTCACAGGATACCAGCGACCGCCATAGCTCCAGGACTCGTCCTTGCCGGCCTGGGAGTGGTCGACCTTGCGGAACGCGCCCTCGACTTCCAGCTTGTGCATCAGCGGGAAGGTGAAGTCGCCGCCGAAGATCGGGACAAGCGCCTCACCGTAGTACTCCTTGGTGTTGTACTTGCCGGTCAGGGGCGTGATCGGGGCCGAACGGCCAACGCCGCGCTCCTGCGGATCATTCGGGTTGAAGTCCGACTTTTCGTAGCGAGCCTCGAAGCCGACGTTGAAGCTCAGCGCCCCCGCCGGGAGATCAAGGAGCGAGCCGCCGAAGTTGCCTTCGTAGATCGTCTGCAGGCTCTTGTACTCGCTGACGAAGTCGACGCCGATGTAGTTCAGCGCCTGCTGGCTGGGTGCGCCCGCCCCAAACATGTTGAGCGGGGCGCAGCCGGCCGCGCGGGCCACCGCATCACGGCAGACGATCGCACCGGTCGCATCACGGACCGCATCGACAGCCTGAACGAACCGCGTCTGGATCACATTGGGCGACTGGAAGGAGCCCTGAGATTGGCCGTGCGCGTAGGCGAGGTTCCAGTTGAAATTCCGGCCGATCAGTTCGAAGTCGCCGTCAACCGCCAGAACGCCGCGGAACGTGTCGCCTTCGGCGCGGGTCTTGTTGCTGCCGATGTCCACCGAGGCGCGGCTGAGGAAGAAGATCCGCTCGGCCGCGTTGGCCGGATCGACCGCGAGGCCGTTGGCCGGATCAAGCAGGGCGGTGCGGGTCGCGGCCGGCAGGAACGGATTGGACGTCGAGATCGACAGCATCGACGAGTTTCCGCCGAACAGCGGGGCGTTGTAGATCGGCTGGTTGAACGGCTCGACCGCCTTGAACTCAGAGTAGAAGAACTCACCGTTCACGCGGACGTTTTCGAGCACGTCATACTTCACGAACGCCGTGGCCACATGGCGCTTCACCGGCGAGATCAGCGAGGAAAGTTCGGCGAGGTTCAGGCCATCGCCGCCAGACGCCACCGCGGCCGAGAAGAACTGGCCGGCGTTGTAGGGCACCAGCGTCCCGCCGGGCCCGAACTGCGCGGTCACACGGCCGGCGCCGCTCGGATTGGCGATGGTCACCAGACGGGCCAGGGACGGCGTGTTGGCCTGGAACGGAATGCCGCCCGTGTTGGTCTCGGGAATCCGGCGGTTGAAGATGATGATGGAGCCCGGGATGCCGTCCGTACCGCTGGTGTTGGCCGGATTGGCGGCGAAGGTCAGCTGTTCGGCGGTGCGGCTACGATCCAGGAAGGCCAGCTGGCCGGTCTGGTTGTACTCATAGCTTCCCGAAACGTTCAGCTTGCCGTCGAGCAGGGACTTGCCCGCCGTGATGCGGGCGCGCCAGTCGTCAAAGCCACTGTCGGCCCAGCTGTAACGACCGTCGACCTCGACGCCCTCGTACTCGGTTTTGGTGATGATGTTGACCACGCCGGCGATGGCGTCCGAGCCATAGACCGCCGAGCCGCCGGCCTGAACGACTTCAATCCGGTCGATCAGACCGGTGGGGATGACGTTCAGGTCGACCTGACCGCCCGGCGCCGCGCCCGTAAAGATCGAGGCCGGGTTGCCGCCCACGAAACGACGACCATTGACGAGGGTCAGGGTGCGCTGGGTGCCAAGGTTGAAGATGTTGAGGAAGTTCCGGCCAACGCCGAACGAGCCCTGGTCGCCGACCGGGCTGACCGGCACGCCGACCGAGGGCAGGTCGTTGAGCGCGTCAGCGACGTTGGTGAAACCGCGCTCTTCCATGCGCTGAGTTGAGATCACCTGCAGGGGCTGCACCGACGACAGGTCCGGGCGGCGGATCCGCGAACCGGTGACCACCAGTTCGCCGACATCGACCGCCTCGGCGGTGGCTGCGGCGGCCTGGGCGAAGGCGACGGCGGGCGCGCCGACCAGCATAGCGGTGGCGGCCGAGGCGAGCAGCGTGGTGCGGAGCATAGACGTCATGGGCGGTTGCATTCCTTGCCCCGGAATAGGGGCGGGTTGGACGGGCGCCGATACGGCGTGACCGGGCGCGTTACGCCCGAGCGTGATTGGGCCGGGGTTTGTCACGCGCGCGACGCAGGGGCAACGCAAAGTCGCCACAAATGACCCTGGCGCCGGGGCCACGTTACGAGTTTTTCATGTGGGTGCGCCCTGGGCGCCACACCTTCAGGCGACGGCGCGCAACACGTCGGCGAACTGATCTACAACCTCGGGCGTGGTCGCCCACGAACACATGAACCGCACCGAGCCGTCGAGGAAACGGTAGACGAACCAGCCCCGGGCGTGGAGCGCCGCGAGCCGCGCCTCATCCATCTCGACGAACACCGCATTTGC
>NZ_JBILUK010000283.1:0-3786 GCF_044371015.1 Phenylobacterium sp. | reverse complement strand
GAAGCGGCCGCGCTGCGGAGCGCGCCGACAACCGTCAGTCATGCAGGTTAAGCCGCCCGTTTAGTGACCCGGCCCCGTGGGCGCAAGGACTCGCGCAAGCTATCTCGGCGCCCGCTTGGCCAGGATGCGCTGCAGGGTCCGGCGGTGCATGTTCAGCCGCCGGGCGGTCTCCGAGACATTGTGGTTGCAGAGCTCATAGACCCGCTGAATGTGCTCCCAACGCACTCGGTCGGCGCTCATCGGATTCTCCGGCGGGGGCGGGGGCGCCTCGCCGGTGGCCAGCAGGGCCCGCACCACGTCGTCGGCGTCAGCGGGCTTGGAGAGATAGTCCACCGCCCCGGCCTTCACCGCCTGCACCGCCGTGGCGATGTTGCCGTAGCCGGTCAGCATGATGATTCGCGCGTCCGGCCGCGCGTCACGCAACGCCTCGACCACCTTCAGGCCCGTGCCGTCCTCCAGCCGCATGTCCAGCACGGCAAAGGCGGGCGGCGCGGTGCGGACCGCGGCGAGCGCTTCGGCCACGCCGGCGGCGAGCACCGTCTCGAATCCCCGCTGTTCCAGCGCCCGGCCCAGCCGCGTGCGCAGCGGCGCATCGTCGTCCAGCAACAACAGGCTACGATCAGGAAGAGCCTGGATCTCGGCGCTGTGATCGGTCATCGGGCGGGTTCCATCATCTGCGTCAGAATGTCGCACCCTGGCGGGAGTCGGCAAGAGGAATTGAAACTCACGACGCTTCTACCTTGGCGCGTGGCCAGCGGACCGTGATCGAGGCGCCGTTGGGCTTGGCGTTCCGAACATCGACCGTGGCGCCGGATCGCTCCAGCAGAGTCTTGCCGATGAAGAAGCCCAGGCCCATCCCGATGTGGCCGGTGCGCGACCCCTCCGCGCCTGGGCGGCTGGTCACATAGGGCTCGCCGAGCCGCGCCAGGATCTCCGGCGCGAAGCCCGGCCCGTCGTCACGGACCTCAATCGTCAGATGTTTGGCGTCATGCCGAGCCGTCACCGTGATTTTCGAGCGGGCGAAGTCGACGGCGTTCTCCACGAACGTCGACAGCGCGTGCGTCGCCTCGGGGATCCGCCGGATATCCGGAGCGTCGGTGTCGGGCGGCCCGACGATCGCGGTCTCGATCTCCACCTCGGCGCTCAGGCCCAGGTGCGGCTCGGTCACGGCGTCGAGCAGCTGCTGCAGCGTCATCCGCTCGTGCAGCGCATCGTGCGCGGCGTCGGGCCGCGCGGTCAGCCGGCTCAGGATCTCGCGACAACGCTGCGTCTGGGCCATCAGGAGTTCGCCGTCCTCGCGCACGGCGTCGTTGGGCGCCTCTCGCGTCAGCTCCTTGGCGATGATGGCGATGGTTGCGAGCGGCGTGCCCAGTTCGTGCGCCGCCGCCGCGGCCAGCCCGCCCAGGGCCGAGAGCCGTTGTTCCCGCGCGAGCACGGTCTGGGTCATGTTGAGCGCCAGTTGCCGTCGCGCCGTCTCGGCCACCGTGAAGCGTACGAACACCGCAACCAGCCAGATTCCCGCCAGTCCCGCCGCGGCGGCGGCGGCGCGATAGGAGATCGGGGGGTCGGTGCCGATCCCTGGCAGGGGCGCCACCGTGAAGGCCAGGCCGATCACGCCAAGGGACGCCAGCATGGCCAGTCCGATGAGGGGCCGGGGGGGAAGGGTCGCCGCCGCCAGGGCGACCGGCGCGATCAGCACCAGGATGAAGGGATTTCCAACCCCGCCCGTGAGCGCCAGCACCAGCGCGGTCTCCAGGATGTCGAAGGCGATGTGGCCGCTGGCTTCGGCGTGGGTCAGCACACGCGCGCCGCCCAGCATGTTGAGCGTCAGCAGATTCACTGCGAACCCGGCGGTGATGGCCGCAAGGCACGCCGACAGGTGAACCGTTTCGGGCCCAAGCCACAGCGCCAGAGCTGTAACGCCCAGCGCCTGGCCCGCGAGAACCGCCCAGCGCAGAGTTGAGAGCAGGCGAACGGTCAGTCGCGCGCTGTTGTCCTCGCCGGTGGTGCTCCACGCGCCTTGCATGGCCGCAAGACCGGCCCTATCGAGTCCGCCCGCCGGGGCGCCTTCCAGGCTCACCGGCCGCCCGGGGCCGGGGCGTCCGGCCCGGCCTCCCTGGGAGTGTCGATCATGTCACGGCGAATACTGGCGCTCATCGCCGTCCTTGCCCTCGCGCTCGCCGGGCTCGCGGGTCTGGCCGCCCGTCAGCTGATGTCTGACGACGCGTCGCAGGCCAGCGTCGGCGGCCCGTTTGAACTGATCGACACATCCGGCGCCACGGTCAATCAGGATGTGCTGAAGGGCAAGTGGAGCGTCGTGTTCTTTGGCTTCACGCAGTGCCCGGACATCTGCCCCACCACCCTGTTCGAACTGGGGCAGGTGGAAACGCTTCTCGGGCCGCGCGCCGACAAGGTCCAGGCTGTCCTGATTTCCGTCGACCCGGATCGTGACACGCCACGGCAGATGGCGGCCTATGTCGCCAACCCGTCGTTTCCCAAGCGATTGATCGCGCTCACCGGCTCCGCGGCCCAGGTCGACCGCGCCGCCAAGGCCTACCGGGTCTTTTATCAGAAGGTCGGTGAAGGTCCTGACTATACGGTCAACCACGCATCCTACAGCTACCTGATGACCCCCAGGGGCCGCCTCGCCTGCGTGCTGCCCTACGACCTGACGCCCGAACAGACCGCCGCCAGGATCCAGGCGGCCATGGCCAAGGGCCCGCGGGCGGATAGCTGCTGAGGCTGAGGCCCGCCTCGCTCACACCGCACCGCGCCGCGCCCGCCAGATCGCGTCTTCCAGCGCCTGACCGAACACCGCGCGTTCCCCGGGACTGAGCGCCAGCGCCACATCCCGCTGGCGGCCGGAGAGCGCCAGCTTGAGTGCGGTGACGCGATCATCCTCGTCGCGTTCGGTGGTCACGCGCGTGAAGGCGGTGGGACTTTCCCAAACCACCTGGGCTCCGCGCGGGCCTTCATAAGTGACCCGCACCTCGGCCGAACTCACCTGCACCCGCTCGATGACCTTGCCGGCGCGGTAGCTGACGAAGAACGCAACGGCGATCGCCAGGACGTCGATGCCCAGGAACGGCAGCACGAAGAGCGCGCCCAGCTTCACGAACATCGCCGCCGAGGCGACATTGACCGCGGTGATCACCGAAATCAGAATGATGAAACCGCGCTCCGACAGCGACCGGTTGGGTCGGATCTCGGCGTCCATGTAGAGCGCGGGCCAGCTCATGGGCGGCAGGTTAACCCCAAAACCGCCCGGCTTGAAGCCGCCCGCGCCAGCGCCTATCCGGAGGCCATGAGCGACACGTCCTGGGCCCAAGGCCGCATCGCGCTGGTCACCGGCGCCACTTCCGGCTTTGGCGAGGCGATGACCCGCCGGCTGATCGCCGGCGGGGCCAAGGTGATTGCAGTCGGGCGACGCGCGGAGCGACTCGAGACTCTGGCGCGCCAGCTTGCGACCGACCGCCTGCTGACCCGGGGTCTTGACGTGACTGACGCCGACGCCGTTGCGGCGTTTCCCGCCGACCTGCCGCCCGAGTTCGCCGACATCGACATCCTGTTCAACAACGCCGGTCTCGCGCTCGGCCTCTCAAAGGCGCACGAGGCCGACCTGGCCGACTGGGAGACCATGATCGCCACCAACGTGACCGGCCTGGCCCGCGTCACCCGCGCCGTCCTGCCCGGCATGGTCGCGCGCAACCGGGGCGATGTGATCAATATGTCGTCGGTGGCGGCCAGCTATCCCTATCCGGGCGGCAACGCCTACGGCGCCACCAA
>NZ_JBILUK010000073.1:0-13656 GCF_044371015.1 Phenylobacterium sp. | reverse complement strand
CGGCGAGTGCTGGAACGCCGCTTCGAACAGCGCGTCCTTCTCGCGGCGCTCTGTGACGTCGCGCAGCGTGGTGACGAATCCCGTGACCTGGCCTTTGGCGTTTCGGGTGGCCCGCGGGTTGCCCTCCGTCCATATCCAGGCGCCCTCGGCGGTGCGCATGCGCGCGACGCCGAGCTTCAGCGACTGCGCCTCACCGGTGCGCGCCGACTCCAGCATGTTCTCGAGATTGGCCGCCAGGTCGTCGGGATGCATGAAGTCATTGATGGGCCGACCGACCAGATCGCTTGGGTCGTAGCCATAGGCCCGGACGGCCGGCGACGCGTAGGTGATCATGCCCCAAGTGCTGAGCTGAACGATGATGTCCTGGCTGTGCTCGGCCAGCAGGCGGTAGCGGGCCTCGCTGGCCGCCACTGCCTCAAGCCCGGCTCGCCGCTCGCTGAGGTCGATAACCTGGGCCACATAGTGCCGCGGACTTCCGTCGCGCTCCCGCACCAGAGTCACCGAGAGCTGCACCCAAACCGGCGCGCCATCGCGCTGAAGATACCGCTTGTCGCGCTGAAAGGTCTCGATCTCGCCGGCCTTCAGGCGGCCCAGAAGCTCCAGGTCGCCCGGAAGGTCATCCGGATGGGTGATGCTCTGGAACTGGACGCCATCGAGTTCGCCCTCGGTGTAGCCGAGAATCCGCTGGAAGGCGGCGTTGCTGCGCAGGCAGGCGCCTTCGGGTGAAACCAGGGCCATGCCGATGGGGGCGTTGACGAACGCGGCCTCGAACTGACGCGCCTCCGCGCGAGCGGACTCCTCGAGGTTGCGCCGCTCGGTAACGTCGCGAAGCGTGGCGATCAGTTCCGTGACGACGCCGTCGGCCGACACCACGGGCAAAGGACTGCCTTCGAGCCAAACCCAGCGGCCGGCCGGGTCGCTGAAGCGATACAGGCGCGGCTGTTCCTGCTCAGTGTCGCCGGCGAAGAGCTCGGAGTTGTGCTGCTCCAGGATCTCCGCATCGGCGGGGTGCACGAGCTCATGACCGAACCGGCCGATCAGGTCCTCAGGCGCCCAACCGTAGCGACGGACGCTGGGCGAGACATAGGTGATGCGCCCGCCGGTCGAGAGGCGCACGATCAAATCGCGCGTATGCTCCGCGATGAGGGCGAAAGCCTCCGCGTCTGCCCGATCGCTGTGTGCCACTCCGTCGGTCCTCCGGCGCCCGCCGATTGGACAACCTAGACGCCTCGGGTTTCGAGGGGGTGAATCTAATCCACAACCGCGCGACGCGCTTCAGGCGAGTCCCGTTGTTGCGAAACTTAGTTCTACCTAGTCTCGTCCGACACGATTCGCCGGAAGGGCCCACAGTATGGCGGCCTATCTCTTCAGTAATGTCACTCAGGCTCAGGCGCTGTCGTACACGGCTGCGGCGGATCGACTGCTTTTCAACGCCGGCAGCGGTTCGCAGGTGGCGGTTTTCTTCACCGGCGCCCTCATCGATGGCGTCCTGACGATCGCGCTTCAGCAGGGCGACCGCTTGATCAACATCGCCGATACCTTCCGGGGCGAGACGGACGCGGTCTTCCCGGATGGCTCGATGTTGTTCGCTGGCACGATCGGCAACGACACTCAAACCGGCACGGCCTTCCCAGATGGTCTCTACGGCGGATTGGGCAACGACACCCTCGCAGGGGCCGATGGCGCCGACCTGATCCAGGGCAATCAGGGCAACGATACGCTGGGGGGGCGGCAACGGAGATGATGCGGTCTACGGCGGCCAGGGCAACGACGTTATCGACGTCGGGGCCGGACGCAACTTCGGCCAGGGAAACCTCGGCGACGACACCGTCACCGGCGGGGCGGAAGCCGACACGCTGCTGGGTGGTCAGGGCAATGATCGACTCGTGGCGACCGGCGGCGGCGATTTCCTGAATGGAAACCTGGGCGCCGACACCCTGATCGGCGCAACCGAGGCCGATACCCTCGTTGGTGAGTCCGGCTCCGACTCCATCACCGGCGGGGGCGGCGCCGACTCGATCTCAGGCGGTGATTCCGCCGACACGATCACCGCAACCAATGGCGCGGACTTTATTGACGGCGGTCCGGGTGACGACCGCGTCACGGCCGGCGACGGCGCCAACACCGTGTTCCTGGGTGCGGGTTCCGACACGCTTTCCTCGGGGACGGGCGCCGACACCGTCGATGCCGGCGACGGCATCGATACGATTACAGATACCGGCGGCGCCAACGTCATCATGGGCAGTCTGGGCAACGACAGCCTCAACACAGCCGGCGGCGACGACACGCTGGGCGGCGGGGCCGACAACGACACGATCGCCGACTCGGGCGGCAACAACCTGATCGCCGGAGATGGCGGAGCCGACACCATCAGCAGCGGCGCCGGCAACGATTCCATCACGGGCGGCGAAGGCGGCGACACCATCAACTCGGGAACCGGCGCCGACTCCGTGGACGGAGGCGAGGGTTCGGACGTGCTGACGATGACCGGCGGCGTGATGATGGGCGGCAGCGGCGGCGATACGCTGAACGGCGGTGCAGCCAACTCCACCTTCGATGCAGGCACGGGCGACGACCGGATCAACGGTGGAACCCTGAACGACATGATCAATGCCGGCGACGGCAATGACACCGCGGTCGACACAGGGGGAACCAACACCATCAATGGCGGCCTCGGCGACGATAGCCTATCGGCAGGGGCCGGCGCCGACACGCTCGACGGCGGGGACGGCGCTGACACCCTAAACGCCGGCGCCGGGCGCGATGTCATGCGAGGCGGCGCGGGCGAGGACATCTTCGTGATCGGCACGGTCGGCCATTCATCGACGACCCTCGGCCAGAGCGACGTGATCATGGACTGGAATCCCGGCGATCTGATCGACGCCCTTGGGACCCCACCGACACCTGCGACCTACGCCGAACTCTCAGCCGACGACGCGACCACCGCCCAGACCTTGGCCAACGCGGCGATTTCGGGGGGCATAGACGTCGTGGTGGTGCGGGTGGCCGCCGATCTGATCGTTTTCATTGACTCGTCCGCCAACAACGGCACGGCCGACGACGCCATCGTGCTGGCGGGCCGCAGCCTGGCCGATATCGACTGGTCGAGCTTTATCTGACCTCGGCGTAGAGCGCGCTCAACCGGGCCTGCTCGGCCCTGGCCGCCGCCGAGAACTCGGGCTTGGACCAGATGCGGTGCTCGCCACGCGCATAGGCCCTGGCGTTCTCGCGGTACATCCAGGCGTTCATCGCGTTGGCGACGGCGTTGTTGCGCTCCCGAACCACCTTGCCTGGCGCGCCCATCACGATGGAGTTGGGAGGAATGATCGTGCCCTCCTTGAGGAAGGCGTGCCCGGCGATGATCGAGTTCTCCCCCACCTCGCAACCATCCATGATCGTCGAGCCGATCCCGACCAGCACCCGGGCTCCGATCCGGCAGCCGTGCAGCGTGCAGTGGTGGGTGATCGAGCAGTCTTCCCCGATAATCGTACCCACGCCGGCGCCGATATGGATCATCACGAAGTCCTGGATATTGGTCCCGCGCCCGATCACCACCTCGTCGGACTCCGCGCGGACGACCACATTGGGCCAGACCGAGGCGCCGGCCGCCACGGTGACCCGGCCATAGAGTTGAGCGGTCGGGTGCACCCAGGCCTCGGGGTCCAAAGTCACGTCGGCGCCAAAGCGGGGTTCGGTCACAGCGCGTTCTCCAGCAGGTCCGCCAGCCGGCGGACGGTGTTCCAGTTGCGACCGGTCACGCGCACGCCCAGACGACGCTCGATCACATCCGGAGTGAGCTTGGAGGTTCCCGAGCCTGCCGGAAAGGTGGCGTAGAGGCACCCAGGTCCCCAAGCGACAGCTTCGCCCGCCGTCCGTCGATCCTCCAACACCGAAAGTTCACCGCGGCCGGGCGATTTGGTGAAGAATGTGATCAACCGGTTCGGGTGGCTATCGGCGAAGGCGGCAAACGGACACGCTGTCAGCACCCCCTGGATTTCCGGAAGGTCGCGCGCCATCACATCCGTCGACAGGCCGAACCGATCGGCCAAGAGGGTTTCCACGACAGCCTCCACCGCCTGAACGTCCCGGGCGGTCGTCACCAGGGCGTTGCCGCTCGCCAGCAAAGTCTCGGGCTGGACCAATCCGGCCTCGCCCAGCGCCGACCTTAGCGCCGCCATCGGCAGAACCCGCCCGCCGACATTCACGGCCCGCAGCAGCAGCGCCAGCCGTCGTTCGCTCATCACGCCAAAGCCTCAGCCTCCCAGGCCCGGAACTCCGGTGTCGCCAGCAGCCGTTCCGCATAGGCCGCCGCGGCGCCGTCATCGCCGTGCGCGGCGAGGTCCACCGCGTAGGTGCGAAACCGGGTCGCCACGGGCGTGTAGAAAGCGTCAGCGATCGACCAGTCTCCCGCCAGGAACGGGCCGCCGAAGCGGGTGAGCATGCCGATCCACAACGCCACGATCCGGCGCACGTCCTTGGCGGCCGCCTCGGACAGCGCCAGCGGCGACGGTTGGGCCGCCAGGTCCATCGGACATTCCTGACGCAGCGCAGCGAAGCCCGAATGCATCTCCGCCGACGCCGACCGGGCCAGCGCCCGCGCCCCCGGGTCCGCCGGCCAAAGGCCCGGAGACTGCTCGGCCAGGAACTCGCAGATGGCGAGCGAGTCCACGATCACCAGGTCGCCAGCCTTCAAGACCGGAACCTTGCTTGAAGGCGAGTGGGGCGCGATCTCGGCGGCGCTCTGGTTGTCCGCCTGGCGCAGCCGCACATTGATCTCTTCGAACGCAAGTCCGGCGCGCTTGGCCACCAGCCAGGGGCGCATTGACCAGGTCGACCAGACCTTGTCTCCGATGACCAATTGCATCTGAACTCCCCTTGCTACCGCGCTGAAACACTTGCCGGGTTGCGGTCCGCGGCTAGGCGCCATCTAGTCTGGACAAAACGAACGCTCCAGTCCCCGATGAGCGCGCAGTTGAGGAAACCGCTTAGATGACCGACGCCGTCTCCACGGATACGCCGCCAGCCGCTTCAGCGGCGGAGAAGACACCATTTTCGGCGGGCTACACGCGCTATGCGATGTGGCTGCTGCTCGGCATCTACATCATCAATTTCCTCGACCGGCAGGTGATCAATATCCTGGCCGAGCCGATCAAGAAGGATCTTCATCTGGCGGACTGGCAGCTCGGTCTGATGAGCGGCCTCGCCTTCGCGCTTTTCTACACCGTCCTGGGTATCCCGATCGCCCGCTTCGCCGAGCGCAGCAACCGGCCGGTGATCATCGGCTCGGCCGTGGCGGTCTGGAGCGGCTTTACAGCGCTCTGCGCCACCGCGACCAACTTCTGGCAACTGATCATTTATCGCATTGGCGTGGGCGTGGGCGAAGCGGGCTGCACGCCGCCGGCCCACTCCCTGATTTCGGACTATGTACCCAAGGAAAAGCGCGCCTCGGCGCTCGCCTTCTATTCCATGGGCACACCGATCGGCGGCCTGCTCGGGCTGGTGATGGGCGGCCTGGTGGCCGACGCCTATGGCTGGCGCGCCGCCTTCCTGGTGGCCGGCATACCCGGCCTGCTGTTCGCGGCGCTGGCGATCTTCACGCTGAAGGAACCGCGCCGGATCATGGCCCAGCATTCAGCGCAGATCGCCAGCGCCTCGGCCACTTTCGGCGAGACCATGGCCTATCTGGCCAAGCGCCGGACCTTCTGGTTCATCGCCTTCGCTGCGGCCGTGAAGGCCTTCATCGGCTATGGCCATGCGCCGTTCACCGCCAGCTTCTTCCTGCGGAACCATACTGAGGAGGTGGCCCAACTCGCCACAATGTTCAATCTGCAGTCGTTGGGCTTCCTCGGCCTGGCGCTGGGCCTCATCGGCGGCACCGCGGGGGCCATCGGCTCGATCGCCGGCGGCATGATCGCCGACAAGTTCGGCAAGAACGATCTGCGCGCCTACATGGTGACCCCGGCCATCGCCAGCCTGATCACCATCCCAATCTTCATCTTCGCCATGACAGTCGAATCCGCCGCTGTGGGTCTGTGCGTGCTGGCGATCAACGGTTTCCTGGGCTCCCTGTGGTACGGCCCGGTCTATGGCACCGCACAGTCCGTGGTGCCGCCGCACATGCGCGCGACGGCCTCGGCTATCCTGCTGTTCGTAATCAACCTGATCGGTCTGGGCCTTGGCCCGCTCGGCGTCGGCATCCTTTCGGACTGGCTCAACCACGGCCTGGGTCTGGGGTCGGCGGAGGGCGTCCGTTGGGCGCTGATCCTCTCGGCCTCAGTCGGGGTCGTCGCCTTCGTCTGCTTCTGGCTGGCGCGCCGGACAATCCGTGAGGACGTCGTCAGCTGACGGGCCGGCGCAGCGGGATTTCCAGATAACGGCGATCCGCGCTAGCGTCGGGCCATGTTCGATGGCTCGATCCGCGACCATGCCCACCTGACGCCAAGGGCGACGGCGGTCATCACGCCGACGCGTACGTTCACCTACGCTGCGTTCAACGCTGAAATCGACCGGTTCGCGGCCGCCATGCCCGAACTCGGCGTCGATCGCCGCACGCAGGTCGTCTCCATCGCCATGGATGACCCAGCGCTTACCTATATCCTGATGGCCGCCCTGGCTCGCCTGCGCATCCCGACGAGCCCCTTCAACGACCACGGCGCCGAGGTGCGTCTGGTGCAGGACCGCCCCGGCGCCGGCGACGCCGCGCCCGGCCCACGATTGGTCACCCTGACAGAAGCCTGGATTCAGGATGTCCGCGCCCGCGCGCCTGCGCCTCTTCATCAACTGCCGATCGAGCCGGAAGCTGTCGGACGGGTGATGCTGTCTTCCGGCACAACGCGCCGGCCGAAACGGATCGCCATGAGCTGGGCTCGGATGCAGGCGATCAATCTGGCCAACTTCAGCGGCCGGGGCGCGGCAATCCATGGGGTCTGGGCGCCGCTGACAACCGTGGAATCCATCCAGGGTTTCACGCTGGCGATCTCCGCCTGGAGTCAGGGCTCGGCCCTTGCCGGCGGCTTCCGGGCGCCTGACATTCCGAGCCTCATGGAGTCACGACCCGTGGGCCTGCTGGGTTGCACGCCCACCCAGTTGCGGGGCGTGCTGGCCAGCCTTCCAACTGATTTCCAGCCCCGGCCCGGTTGGCGGGTAAGCGTCGGCGGATCCCGTCTGCCGGTGTCGCTGGCGCAGGACGCCCGCCTTCGCCTGTCCCCGGATGTACGGATCTCCTACGGCGCCACCGAAGCGACCATCAACACGTTGGGCCTGGCCTCCGGACTCGATGAGGATCCGGGATATGTGGGCGTCGCGCTCAACGGCGCGATCCTGGAGTTCGTCGATGAGGCGGGCCAACCCGTGGCCGAAGGCGAGTCCGGCGAAATTCGGATCCGCGGGCCGCGCGTCGCCCATGGCTATCTGGATGACCCGGACGCCACCGCTGAACGATTCCGGGACGGCTGGTTCTACACGCGCGACATAGGTCGCCGTCTGGCCGACGGCCGGATCATCCTTGAAGGGCGGATCGACGACCGAATGATCCTGGCCGACATGGGCAAGTTCATGCCCGCCTTCCTGGAAGACGCCGCCCTGGCATGTCCGGGCGTCATAGACTGCGCCGCCTTCGCCGTTCCCAACGCCGCCGGCCTCGATGTCTGCTGGCTCGCGGTTGTCGGCGCGCCGGGCTTTGATCGCGGGTCGCTGGCCGGACATCTGGCGCGTTATCGAGACCTGCCGCCGCCTCGTTTCGCCTGGGTCGAGGAGATCCCGCGCAACGCCATGGGCAAGGTTCAGCGGGCGCTCCTGCGCAACGCGCTGCTCGCGGCCCTGCCCGCCGGTCCGGCCCCTTGACGCACCGGCGCCTACCGCCGGCGCCGACTCCAGCCTAGTGTCCCTTGGTCCCGGCCGTCCGGGGCGACAACAGGACTTCGGGGGAACGTCCATGCCAACCGACACCGCCGCCGGCGGCGCGGGCGCGCGTCCGCATTACTCGGAGGGCTACAAGCGGCTGGTGCTTGTTCTCCTGGTGCTGGCCTACACCTTCAACTTCATCGACCGGACCATCATTTCCACCATCGGTCAGGCCATCAAGGTCGACCTGAAGATCACCGACACCCAACTCGGCCTGCTTGGCGGGCTCTACTTCGCCCTGCTCTACACCCTGCTCGGCATCCCGATCGCGCGGGTCGCCGAGCGGATGAACCGCGTCAACATCATCTCGATCGCCATCGTGATCTGGTCCGGATTCACCGCGCTCTGCGGGACAGCGGCCAGCTTCGGGATGCTCGCGCTCTATCGCTTCGGCGTGGGTGTCGGTGAAGCGGGGCTCTCGCCCCCGGCCCATTCGCTGATCAGCGACTATTTTGAACCTAAGAAGAGGGCCAGTGCGCTCTCGGTCTACGCCTTCGGCATTCCGCTCGGCACCATGATCGGCGCCATGCTTGGCGGCTGGCTCGCGCAGTCCTTCTCATGGCGGGTCGCCTTCGTGGTCGTGGGCCTGCCCGGCATCGCGATCGCGATCGCCATCAAGCTCCTCATCAAGGAGCCGCCACGCGGCCACTCTGAAGCTGACGGCGGCGCGGCCAATCGCGCTGCGGCGGGTCCATCCACCTCGGCGCGCGCCGAGTTTCGTGAACTGGGCGCTGTGGCCAAGATCCTGTTCGGCAAGTGGCCGGTATTCCACATGCTGATGGGCCTGATGCTGGTCAGCTTCGCCGGCTATGGAGCTGGTCAGTTCGCTCCGCCCTACTTCACCCGCACCTTCGGTCTGAACTATGCCGAGGTGGGGCTGCTTACAGGTCTGGTCGGTGGGCTGTCGGCCGGCATCGGCACTCTGCTCGGCGGGCCGATCACAGATCGGATGTCGCGGGGCGGCAACCATTGGTACGCGCTGGTGCCGGCCATCGGTGTCGCCGTGGCGTTCCCCTTCCATGTGGCGGTCTACAACGCGCCTTCCTGGACAATGGCCGCAGCCTTCATGTTGCTGCCCGGCCTGTTCTCATCGGTTTATCTGGGGCCGACCTTCGGTGTGGTTCAGAACATGGCGCCCAGTCGTCAACGCGCGACCGCCGCGGCCTTGATGCTGTTCTTCGTGAACCTGTTGGCGCTCGGCGGCGGGCCGCCCTTCACCGGCTGGGTGATCGACCACTTCGCGGCCTTCCACTTCGCCAATGCCGAAGCCACCAGCATCTGGAGCGCCATTAGCGGCTTCTTCGCCTCGGAGCCGGCGGCGTTCCAGGCCGCCTGCCCAGGCGGCATGGCGCCCGAGGGCGCCAGCGCCGCGGCGGGAGAGGCGTGTCAGGGCGCCCTGGTCCTGGCGACGCGCCACGGCATCCTCGTAGCCTATGGCTTCGCCCTTTGGGGCGCGGCCCACTATCTGATGGCCACGGTCGGGCTCAGCAAAGCACTGGCCGAGGCGGCAACCAGTCGCGGCGAAGGTTAACTCGCCTCGCGGTTAAGCTTAACTCTCTCCTAACGGGAGAATCGCGCTCGCCGGAAGGGGGCAAGCGCTTGCGAGTCTACCTCTGGGTGTGGCCCCTGGGCGTCGAAACACGCTCAGGAGTCCCCATGGACCGCCTTAAGACCCTGACCTCGGCGCTGGCGCTCGCCGCCGCGCTGACCGCCGGACCCGCCGGCGCGGCCACTGTGCTGAACGCCAGCTGGACCGAAGCCTGCGGCAAGTCGACCTGCTTCAATGAAGACGGCGTCTACCGTCAGACCTTCTCGGCCGGCGCATTCTCCGGTCCGGTGACGATCTCCCAGCTCTTGATGAACCGCGGCGTTCTGGGCGCCCTCGATTCCAAGACCTTCCGGCTTAGCTTCGCGATCAACGGCGAGGAGGTCGGAACCTGGGGCGCCTTCACCATGGGCGGCATCGGCGGCGACGAACTGTCGTTCTCCGGCCAGGAGTTCGTCTGGAATCCCGAAGACGGCGACCTGGTCCTTGTCCTCGCCCTGACGCCCCCGCCCAAGCCGGGCGGTCTGGGCGGTCTGGGCGGTGGCGGCATCGCCTTGGAGGATGGACCGCTCGACGGCCAAGAAGGCCCATTCGACCTGCCGGACGAAGGCGCCGGTGATCCCGGGCCGGAGTTCAACGGTTCGGCCGCGCCCGAGCCTGGAACCTGGGCGCTGATGATCGGCGGGTTCGGGCTGGCCGGCGCCGCTCTTCGTCGGCGCCGGGTCGCCATCACCGCCTGATCCGACCGGTTTGACATTCAGCAGGGCGGGACGGATATCTCGCCCATGATACCCCGCTACACCCGCGCCGAAGCCGCCGAGATCTGGTCGCCCCAGACCCGTTTCAAAATCATGTTCGAGATCGAGGCCCACGCAGCCGACGCGATGGCCGAGCTGGGCGTGATCCCCAAGGACGCCGCGCGCACCATATGGGCCAAGGGCCGCGACGCCGTCTGGGACGCTGAGCGCATTGACGCCATCGAGCGCGAGGTGAAGCACGACGTCATAGCCTTCCTCACCCACGTTACTGAGGTGGTCGGCCCCGAGGCGCGGTTTCTGCACCAGGGGATGACCTCGTCTGACGTCAACGACACCACCCTTGCGGTCCAGCTCTCCCGCGCGACCGACCTGCTGATCGAGGATGTCGATCTGGTGCTGGCCGCTCTCAAGCGCCGCGCGTTCGAACACCGACTTACACCCTGCGTGGGCCGCAGCCACGCCATCCACGCCGAACCCACCACCTTCGGGCTGAAGCTCGCCGGCCACTACGCCGAGTTCCAGCGGGCCAAGGAGCGGCTGGCCATGGCGAAGTTCGAGATCGCCACCTGCGCGGTCTCCGGCGCGGTCGGCACGTTCGCCAATGTGGCGCCGGAAGTGGAAGCCTATGTGGCCGACAAGATGGGCCTGGCCGTGGAACCCGTCTCCACACAGGTCATCCCGCGCGACCGCCATGCGGCCTGGTTCGCCGCCCTCGCCGTGGTCGCCAGCTCGATCGAGCGCCTGGCCGTCGAGATCCGCCACCTGCAGCGCACCGAGGTGCTGGAGGCCGAGGAGCCCTTCGATCCGGGCCAGAAGGGCAGCTCGGCCATGCCGCACAAGCGTAACCCGATCCTCACCGAGAACCTCACCGGCCTCGCCCGCCTCATCCGCTCCGCCGTGGTCCCGGCCATGGAAAACGTTGCGCTATGGCACGAGCGCGACATCAGCCACTCCTCGGTCGAGCGCGGAATCTGTCCGGATGCCGCCGTGCATCTCGACTTCGCCCTGCGGCGTCTGGCCGGCGTGATCGAGCGCCTCGTCGTCTATCCGGAGAACATGGCCCGTAACCTCGACCACCTGGGCGGCCTGGTGCACTCCCAGCGCGTCCTGCTGGCCCTCACCCAGAAGGGACTCTCACGAGAGGCCAGCTACGCCGCGGTCCAGCGCAATGCGATGAAGGTCTGGCGCGGCGAAGGGAACTTCCTCGATTTCCTGGTTGCAGACCCGGAGGTCACCCTCGCCCCGACCGAACTCAGCGAGCTGTTTGATCTCGGCTATCACTTCAAGAATGTCGACGTGATATTCGCCCGCGTGTTTGGCGTTGACGCCATGCGGGAGGCGCGCCCATCGCCGACCTAGACGACCTCCGCCGCCTGAGCCTGGCGCTGCCCGGCGCCCATGAGGTGACCTACAAGGGCTCGCCCTGGTTCAACGTCGGTAGGAAGTCGTTCGCGCTCGTCTGGAACGACCGCGTGGTCCTCAAGCTCGACACCGCTCACCAGGAGCTGTTGTTCGAGATCCGCCCGGAGATCTTCCAGCCCTGCAAGGTCGCCACCGGCCACTGGAGCTTTGTCGAGCTCGGCAGCCTGGATGAAACTGAGTTGGCGGCGCTGGTGCGCGAAGCCTGGGCGCGCGTCGTACCCAAGAAGGTGAGCGGGCCGGTGCTGGAGGCCGCTCGCGGCTGATCGTCGCTCTACCCCCGTCCCGCGCCCGCCGGCGCCTGGGCCTGACGTGCGGGCGGCGCAGCCTTCGGTGCGCCCGTGGGAGCGGCGCGGGTCTTGAAGCGGCCCTTCATCTTCTGCACCCAGCCGGCGAACACCTCGTTGTCGGCCGCCACCCGGCCAAAATCGGCGACGCTCAGGCGGCCCTCCGGCAGGCCGGAGAGCGCGATCTTCAGCGCTTCAGGGTTGTTGGCCTTGTCCTGGAACTCGCCGAAGCGCTGCTGCAGCCGCGCCAGGGCCGCCTCGTCTCCGGCGAGGCTGTAGGCGACGCCGGCGCGCAGCAGGCGCCCCTCCTCGTCGCTGGAGAGCGGAGTCGGAGTCTTCCAGCGATCCCCCAGCGCACGCTCGAACAGCGGCCCGGCCGCCGCCCAGTTCTTGGACTTCCAGGTGATTTCGGCGCGCAGTTCATTGGCCTCGCGGCCTTGATCCCGCTCGATGATTTCAAGAGCGCTGTCGAACTTGCCGAGCGCCGTCCAGGCGCGCGCTTCCACCACCCTTCGCTCGGCGGCCAGCGCCAGGGGCAGCACCGTGGTGCGCGAGGCGTTGATCGCCTGCAGCGCCTGTTCCGGCCGGCGATCCATCAGATAGATCACCGCCAGATCGGTCGAGACCTGCGAGCGGGCCACGCCGTCCAGCCGGTTATCGGCCTGATACTTCAGGAGTTCGGCGGCCTGGGGCAGCAGGTCGACGTCCACCAGCCGCCGCACGATCTTGCGGACCATCAGGTCGCCGTCGGCGCCGAGCGGCGCCAGTTCGCGGAAGTCGAAGAACAGCGCCAGAGCCTGGGTCGGCTCGAGCCCGTCCGCCAGGCCATCCAGGAACAGCGCCCGGAACGCCGCGTTGAGGTCCGCCTGAAGCTGTATCGCCTCCGGCAGGTCCGGAAGCCGCACGCCCGCCGAACGCAGCGCCTCCAGCGCTTCTCGATAGCGCCCCTGCTCCAGATAGAGCGAGCCCAGCGCCCGGATGGTCTCCAGCTCGGTGGAGTCGCCCCGCCAGCGATAGCGCAGGGTGTCGTAGATCCCCGCCGCCTGCACCGGCGTCATCTGGCCGCGCGCCAGACGGATCTTGGTGGCCCGAAGCGTCGCCGGCGCTGAAATCGCATCGCTCGGCGCGCGGGCGATGGCGTCGTACATCCGAAGCGCGCGATCCTCAGCGCCCTGGAGTTCGGCCACGCGCGCCTGGATCAGGCGCGCATACAGTTGTTCGGTTGGGCTGATCTGTTCCTGCAGCGCCATCCGGATGCGGGTTTCGGCGCCGACCAGATCGCCGGTCGCGAGCGCCGCCTCCGCGTCAGCCCGGGCGAACCGCGCGCGCCACATCGGCGTGACCAGGCCCAGCGCCTCGGCGCCCTTGCTAAACTGGGTTCGCGCCTCGGGGAACTGGCCCAGTTGCACCGCCAGATAAGATCGCCACAACGCCGCAGAGGGGTCCTCCACCAGCGCCGGCGCGGCGAAGTCAGTGTCGGCCTCGGCATAGCGGCGCGCGAAGGTGCGGGCGATGCCGCGAAGCCCACGAAACTCCGGATCGTCCAGCTTGGCCGGCGATGACCGACCGAGCGCGTTCAGTACGCCGATGGCCTCGAACGAAAGCTCACTGCCGACGAGGAAGCGGGCCAGCGCCATCCGCGCCTCGGTCGGTGCGGTGCGGTCGCCCAACTGCCCCTCGGCCGCCGCCGCCGCGAGCAGTGCATTGTAGCGAGGCAGGAAGCCGCCCTCGCCTGTCCGACCCC
>NZ_JBILUK010000072.1:0-13678 GCF_044371015.1 Phenylobacterium sp. | reverse complement strand
GCGCCCGATGATAGGCGATGGCGATCTTCAGAGCGGTGTCCACCGACTCCGATCCGGAGTTGGTGAAAAAGACCCGATCCATCCCTGACGGAGCCAGTTTGGCGAGCCGCGTGGCGAAGTCGAAGGCCAGCGGATGGCTGACCTGGAAGGAGGGCGCGTAGTCCATCTCCATCAGCTGACGCTGGACCGCTGTGGCGATTTCCGGCCGCCCGTGCCCGGCGTTGACGCACCAGAGGGCGGCGATTCCATCCAGGATTTCGCGACCATCGTCGGAGCGGAAATAGAGCCCGCTGGCCGACACCACCATCCGGGGCGCCGCCTTGAACTGGCGGTTGGCCGTAAACGGCATCCAGTAGGCGGAAAGATCAGGCCGGTTCAGCAGGCTGGGCGCGGCGTCGTCCATGGGCGGGTCTCCTGGGCGCTAGACAATCAGGTTCGAAGGGCCCGCGCCAGTCGTGAGGGTCGCCATCGCATCACATCCTCGGGCGGCCCATGATCCTGCACCGTCATCCCTTGCGGATGACATGGCCATCCAGGCTTTGGGCGGCGACAGGACCCGCGCCGGCGTCCATCCATCTTTGGTTCTCTCCTTGGGTTCCCCTGCGTTTCCGTGGTTCGATGCGTCCAACGACATTCGGGAGGCCACCCCATGCGCTTCGGCGTCTTCTACGAGCACCAACTGCCCAGGCCCTGGAACCCCGGCGACGAAGCCAAACTGTTTCATGACGCGCTGGATCAGGTCGTGTTGGCTGACCGGCTGGGCTACGACTACGCATGGGAGGTGGAGCACCATTTCCTGGAGGAATACTCCCACTCCTCCGCGCCTGAGGTGTTCCTGGCCGCCTGCGCGGCGCTGACGACCAACATCCGGGTTGGCCACGGCATCCGCCAGGTGATCCCTCAGTACAACCACCCTGCCCGGGTGGCCGAGGCGCTCGCCACGCTCGACATCATCAGCCGGGGCCGACTCGATTTCGGCATCGGCGAGGGGGCGACGCGTCTGGAGCTCGGCGGTTTCGCCATTCCCGCCAGGGAGAAGCGGGCGCTGGCGCTGGAGGCGGCCGAGCAGATCGCCAACATGCTGGTGATGGACCCCTACCCTGGCTATGAGGGCCGGGCCTTCTCCATGCCCTGCCGCAACATTGTGCCGAAGCCCGTGCAGTCGCCGCACCCGCCCATGTGGATGGCCTGCACCAATCGCGACACGATCAAGGTGGCCGCGTCTATCGGCGTCGGCGCCCTGGCCTTCTCGTTCCTCGATCCGGAGGAGGCGAAGAGCTGGTCCGACATCTACTATGGCATCATCAAGTCGGACCAGTGCGTGCCCATCGGCCACAGCGTCAACGCCAACCTGGCCATGGTCTCCAACTTCTCGGTCCACCCTGATCGGGATGAGGCGATCCGACGCGGACAGGAGGGCTTCGAGTTCTTCTCCTACGCCATTAACGCTCTCGTGGCGCACGATGCTGTTCCCGGCCGCTCGACGTTGTTCGAAGACTTCCAGAAGAGCCGCGCCGCCTCGGACGAGGAGATCATCCGCGCGCGCAAGGCCGCCAAGGTCAACGCCAACGGGATCGGCACACCCGACGACATCCGCCAGCATATCCGCGGTTTCCAGGCCGCCGGGGTCGATCAGGTGATCTTCCTGCAGCAGGCCGGGCGCAACCGCCACGAACACATCCGGGAGTCGCTGGAGTTGTTCGCCGCTGAGGTGATGCCCGAATTCAAGGCCGGGGTCGCCGAGCGCGAAGCGAAGAAGGCCGCCGAGCTCGCGCCCTATATCGAGGCCGCTCTGGCGAGAAAACCCCGTATGCCGGCGCTGGCCGACCACGAAATCCCGGTTGTTCCCGCCAGCCGCGCCAAGGCCCAGGTCAACGAGGCCGTCGGCTAGGAAAATTCTCCTGTCCCTTCCGGGCCCCGCCACGGGGAAGCGAGCGACGGGTCCGGACCGACCCGTCGCTACTCCCGCCGCAGAATCCGCTCGGTCAGGGCGTTGCCCCACATGTCGGCGCGGAAGTCGGCCTTGATGGCGGCGGGGTCGTAGGCCGGGCTTTCCACCCACTCGATGAAACCGAGGCCCTTGGGCTCGCCCTCGTCCAGGTAGCGGGCGAAGGTGTAGTCGAGCACGCCGGTCTTGCCGTGGCGGATATGCAGATAGCGGAGCGAGAGCTGGTCCAGCGCCTCGCGAATCGAGAGGCCCTTCCGGAAGTGCATGTAGAACACGCTCATGATGCCCGCCCGGTCCGCGCCGGACTTGCAGTGCATAAGCGCCGGGTACTCGAGCTGCTCAAACAACGCCCGCGCGCCCAGCACCCGCTCGCGTGACGGAACCTCGCGCGAGGTGATGGTGAAGTTGACGAAGTTGAGACCGAGCCGCTCGCAGGCGTCCTTTTCGAGGGCATGGAAGCTGGCGTCGAATCCGCCACGCAGATTGACCACGGTCCGGATGCCCCGGGCCTTCCAGGCGGCGATCTGATGCGGCCAGGGCTGGTTCATCCGAAGCAGCTCGTCGGAGATCCAGTGGGCGTTGGAGAAGCCAAGCCGCAAATAGGCGTGGTCGTTCC
This sequence comes from Phenylobacterium sp., assembly GCF_044371015.1. Taxonomy (GTDB): domain Bacteria; phylum Pseudomonadota; class Alphaproteobacteria; order Caulobacterales; family Caulobacteraceae; genus Phenylobacterium. The sequence continues at coordinate 11,114 of NZ_JBILUK010000072.1, read as the reverse complement.
ACAGATAGTCGAGATAGGTCCGCAGGCGACCCGCCGGACTTGCCAGGTCGAAGCGGTTCGGGGGCGGCTCGGCGGACATCGGGCCTAGGTAAGCCGCGTCCGCGAGGAACGGAAGCCGCGCCGCCTTGACTTCGCCATGGCTTGGGCCGACCCCAAGGGCCATGAGCCTGCCCGACCCGCCGGAGATGCCTGCCCGCGCATTGATCGCGCGCGTGGCCCGGCTCTATCTGGCGCCCCGCTGGCTGGGCTGGGTCGCCGCCATGATCGCCGCCGTGGTGGTGGCCTGGGCCAGCGCCGAACTGGTGCGGTTGATCGAGCCGGCGACCAACGACCTGCTGGTGTTCAAGAAGCCGGGCGCGCTGCTGATCCTGCCGCTGACCATTGCGGCGGTGGCCGTGATCCGCACCGTCGCGCAGGTGATCCAGGCCTCCCTGGTCAACCGCATTGGCAACGCGGTAGTCGGGGATGTGCAGGTACAGCTGTTCGGCCGGCTGGTTCGCGCTGACCTCGCTCATCTGCGCAGCGCGCACTCCGGAACCCATGTCTCCCAGGTGCTCTATGACGCAGGCCTGATCCGCGAGGCGGCGACATCGGGGGTCATCAACTACACACAGAACCTGCTGATCTTCATCGGCGCGGCGGCGGTGATGGCGGCCAACGACTGGGTCATGGCGCTCCTGCTGGTGGGAGCCGCGCCGCTGGCGGCGCTGATCATGGGTCGGTTCGCCAAACGCACGACCAAGGCCGCCAAGGGGGCCATGGCCGAAACCTCGGCGCTGTCCTCTGCGATCATGGAAAGCCTCGACGGCGTTCGCGTGGTCAAGCTGGAGAACCGCGAGGCCTATGAGGAGGGCCGGGTGGCCGAGGTGGTCCGCCGCCGGCAGCGCCACCTGACAAAGGGCGCCAACGCCCGCGCGCGCGCTGCTCCGGCCACCGAGCTTTTGATGACGCTGATCATCGCCCTGGTGTTCGCCTACGCCGGCTGGCGGGCGACGGTTGGCGAGATGAACGCCGGCGCCTTCTTCTCCTTCATCGCCGCCATGACCATGGCCTCCCAGGCGCTGCGCCAGTTGGCCAACCTGCAGACCGTATTCGCCGAAGGTTTGGCCGCCGCCCGTCGACTGTTCGCGGCGTTGGATGTCGAGCCGGAGGTGCGCGAGCGCGCCGGCGCACGGGTGTTGCCGCGCGGTCGGGGCGAGATCCGCTTCGACGGCGTCGGTTTCGCCTATGAGGCCGATGGTCCGCCAGCGCTGGAGAGGATCGACCTCGTGGCTCGGCCGGGCGAGACCGTGGCCCTGGTCGGTCCCTCCGGAGGCGGCAAGAGCACGATCCTCAACCTGATCCCGCGCTTTTATGATGTGGGCGCGGGTCAGGTGACGCTCGACGGCCACGACGTGCGCGACGCCACCCTCGCCTCCCTGCGCGAGCAGATCGCGCTGGTCACCCAGGAGCCGTTCCTGTTCGACGACACGGTGGCCGCCAACATCGCCTATGCGCGACCCGAGGCGACACCTCCCGAGATCGAGGCCGCCGCCCGCGCCGCCGCCGCCCACGACTTCATCACAGCCATGCCCGAGGGCTACGACACCGAGGTGGGCGAGGGCGGGGCTCGATTGTCCGGCGGCCAGCGTCAGCGGATCGCCATTGCGCGCGCCTTCCTCAAGGATGCGCCCGTCCTGCTGCTGGACGAGGCGACCAGCGCACTCGACGCTGAGAGCGAGGCCCAGATCCAGCAGGCGCTGGGTCGGCTGATGGCCGGAAGGACGACGGTGCTGATCGCCCATCGCCTTTCAACCGTGCGCGGCGCCGACCGCATCTATGTGATCGACCGGGGCCGGGTGCGGGAAAGCGGCGACCATGAAGCGCTGATGGCCCAAGGGGGACTCTATGCGCGCCTGGCCGGGGCGCAGGACCTGGAGACGGAGACCACCGCTTGAAGGGGCTGCTGCGAAGCGCCGCGGTGCAGTCGGCGCTGGGGTGGCTGCTGGGCGTCTATCTGCGGCTGATCCTGCGCACGGTGCGCTGGCGGCATGAGAATCTCAAGGCGATGGAGCCCCACCTCGCCGATCCGTCCCGGGGGGTGGTGGCGCTGCTCTGGCATGGCCGCATCCCGCTCAGCCTGGCGGTAGCGCCGCAGATGTGGCGCAAGCAGGCTAAGGTGCTGGTCTCGCCCTCGGCGGATGGCGAGTTCATCGCGCGCGCTCTGGCCCAATCGGGCTTTCCCTCGATCCGCGCATCTTCGGCCAAACCAGGCGATGCGGCCAAGATGCGCCAGGCGGTGGCGGCGATACGCGAGGCGACCGCATGGGTGGCCAGCGGCGGCGGCCTGGTCGTCACGCCGGATGGGCCGCGCGGCCCGAACGAGGTGATCGCGCCCGGGGCCTTGCAGATCGCGCGGCGCACGGGCGCCCCGGTGCTGCTGATGGGGATCGCGGCGCGGCCGTCGTTCAGGCTGCAACGCACCTGGGACCGTGTCATGTTCGGGCTACCGTTCGGGCGCGGCGCGGTGGTCTGGGATGGCCCGCTCTATGTGCCAGAGGACGCGGATGAAGCGCTCATCGCCAAACTGATCACCGAGGGGTCGGCCCGGCTTTCGGCCGCAACCCGGCGGGCGGAGGCCCTGGTGGGGTTGACCGGTTGATCGCGCCCCGCCCGGGTGAGACATAGGCTCCAGGATGGCGCCTTCCACGCACGACCACGCGCACGGCCACGACCATGCCCACCGGCATGGCGATCACCACGATCACTTCCATGCATCACCGAGCCTCGGCCGTGCATTCGCCGTGGGCGTTGCGCTCAACGGGGGTTTCGTCGCGGTCGAGGTCGCGGCCGGATTCTGGACCGGCTCGCTCGCCCTGCTGGCCGACGCCGGCCACAACCTATCCGACGTGCTCGCGCTGCTGCTGGCCTGGGGGGCGGCGGGTCTCGCGAGTCGGGCGCCCCGCGGGCGACACACCTACGGCCTGGGCAAGGCCACGGTGCTGGCCTCGCTCGCAAATGCGGTGCTCCTGCTGGTGGCGGTCGGCGCCATCGTCTCCGAAGCGGTCCGGCGCTTCGCGCAGCCGGCGCCGGTGGATGCGGGCGTGGTGATGGTCGTGGCGGGCCTCGGCATCGTGATCAATACCGCCACAGCCCTCATGTTTCTCAAGAGCCAGCACAGCGATCTCAACGCGCGCGGAGCCTTCCTTCACATGGCGGCCGACGCCGGGGTTTCTCTTGCAGTCGTGCTGGGCGCCCTGCTGATGTCCGTCACGGGCTTTCTGTGGATCGATCCGGCGCTGAGCATCGTGGTGGCGCTGGTGATCGTGATCGGTACTTGGGGCCTCCTGCGAGACTCCTTCGACCTCGCCGTCGACGCGGCGCCCCGCCGCATCGACGTGGCCGACGTGCGGCGCTGGCTCGCCACCCGCGACGGCGTGATCGCCGTGCACGACCTCCATGTCTGGGCGCTTTCGACCACCGCCACCGCCCTCACCGCCCACATTGTGCGGCCCGACAACCCCGACCCAGACGGGTTCCTGCAATCGGTCTCCGAAGGTCTCGCCCAAGAGTTTGGTATCGGCCACGCCACCTTGCAGGTGGAGACGGATCCCGACCACGCCTGCGCCAGCGCCTGCGATGAGGCGGCGTGAGCCGGACCCTGCCGCTCGCTCTCTATGCCGCGGCGACGGCGCTGGCCGCGCCGCTGGCCGGCGCGATCTTGCGGCGCCGCGCAAGGGCGGGTCGGGAGGATCCTGTGCGGTTGAGCGAACGCCTGGGCCGCAGCGGGTGCGTGCGACCGAAAGGCCGGCTGGTCTGGCTGCACGGCGTCAGCGTAGGAGAGACGGCGTCTCTTCTGCCCTTGGTTGATGCGCTGCGGGCGCGACGGCCCGACCTCCACCTGCTCGTCACCAGCGGCACCGTCACCTCCGCCGCCCAACTCGCCCAGCGCCTGCCGGACGGGGTGATCCATCAGTACGCGCCTGTAGACTCACCGGGCGCCGTCGCGCGTTTCCTCGACCATTGGCAGCCTGATGCGGGCATTTTTGTCGAGAGCGAGCTCTGGCCAAACCTGATCCTGGGCGCCGACCGTCGGAACGTGGCGCTGGGTCTCGTCTCGGCCCGCATCACCGCGGCCAGCGCCGGCGGCTGGGCCCGGGTTCCCCGCTCGGCCCGCGCCGTGCTGGGCGCTTTCGACCTCATCCTGCCGCAGGACCTAACCAGTGCAGATCGTCTATCGAGTCTCGGCGCGGGCGTCGGACCGATCCTCAACCTCAAGCGCCTGGGCGAGGCGTTGCCGTACGACGCGGCTGAACTCGAACACCTGCGCGCCGCCGTCGAGGGACGTCCGGTCGTACTGGCGGCCAGCACCCATCCGGGAGAGGAGGCGCTGATCGTACGGGCGACCCAGGCGGCCGCGCCTGAGGCCTTGCTGATCCTGGCTCCGCGCCATCCCGATCGCGGCCCTGAGTTGGCCGCGGCCTTCGCGGCCTCCCGTCGGGCGGCGGGCGAGGCGATGGTCGGCCCGGTCCACATCGCCGACACCCTGGGCGAGCTTGGCCTTTTCTACCGTCTGGCCGACATCGTGGTGATGGGCGGCGGTTTCCTGAGTGGTGTCGGCGGCCACAATCCCCTGGAGCCGGCGCGCATCGGTCGTCCGATCCTGACCGGGCCGGAAGTGTTCAACGCAGTGGATCTCTACGCGGAGCTCACGGCCCAGGCCGCCGTGATCGTCGCCCCCGATGAGGCGGCGCTGGCGCGCCACATCCGCGGACTGCTGGACAATCCGGTGATCGCGACCCGCATGGGCGCCGCCGGCCGCGCCTATGCCGCGCGCCAGGGCGAGACGCTGGAGAGCGCCTGGCGACGGATCGAACCGCTGCTGCCGACATGACAATCTCGACCCCCCGCTGGTGGTACACGCGCGAGCGGGCGCCGGGCTGGCGTATTCGCGCGCTGCTGACGCCCGTGTCGTGGATCTGGGCGGCGTTGACCGCGCGACGGATCGCGCGTGGTGTCGGCGTGAGGGTTGGCGTCCCGGTGATCTGCGTCGGCAACCTCACCATGGGCGGATCAGGCAAGACGCCGGTGGCGCGCGAGATCGCAAGGCGTCTCGGCGGCCATATCCTCTCGCGGGGCCATGGCGGGCGGTTGACGGGCCCACTGCGCGTTGACCCCGTCCGACACACCGCAGCCGACGTCGGCGACGAGCCGCGGATGCTGGCGCAAGATCTGCCCGTCTGGATCGCGCGCGACCGCCCGGCCGGGGCCCGCGCCGCTGTCGCCGGGGGCTCCCGTGTGATCGTGATGGACGACGGGCACCAGAATCCCAAACTCGCCAAGGCGCTCTCCTTGGTGGTGGTCGACGGCGAGACCCGGGACGATGCCTGGCCATTTGGAGATGGCCGCGTATTTCCGGCCGGGCCGATGCGCGAGCCGCTTAAGGCGGGTCTCGCCCGCGCCGACGCTGTGATCCTGCTGCTGCCGTCCGATCTCGACGCACCGGATCCCGCCTTGCTGGCGGTGTTCGGGGCTACGCCCGTGCTGATCGCGCGCCTAAAGCCCGATGCTCCGCCGCCGGTCGGACCCCAGGTGGGCTTCGCCGGCGTCGCCAAGCCCTGGAAAGTGGAACAGGCGTTGCGGGCCGCTGGCTGCGATCTGGCCGACTTCTGGCCTTTTCCCGATCACCACCCCTACGATGCGGCGATGATCCGCCGCCTTTTCGACCGCGCCGAGCAGTTCGACGCCGGGCTGGTCACCACCGAAAAGGATTGGGTCCGGCTGCCGGCCGAAACCCAGGCGAACATCACGCCTTGGAAGATCCGCGCCGTGTTTGATGACGAGGCCGCCCTTGATGCGCTCCTCGCCCGCGCCGTTACTGGATGAGCGCCCGCCGCACGCCGCGCGCCTCGGGCGTGGCGTTTCCGCCGGTGTCCTGGCTGGAGGGCAGCGACGCCGCCTGGCGCAGCACGTCGAGATAGCTGGGCGCTGTCAGCATCCCGCCCAGCACGCCCTTCTCCCGCATCAGTCGGTGCACACGGGGCAGGTTGTAGCAGGGCACATGCATGAACATGTGGTGCTCGCAGTGATAGTTCACCCAATAGGGGGCCAGGAAGATCCGCTCGACGGGGCTGGCGTGAGTGGTGCGCGCGTGGCGCAGCGGGTCGGGCTCGTCCTTCGCCACGCAGGCGTGCTCGGCGATGTTGCGCAGGCGCGTGATCATCGGAAGCCACGTCGCCTGCGGCGCCAGCCACAGCACAAACCATGCCCACCAGGCCCCGAGCGGCGCAGTTATCGCGAGGGTCACCACCATTCCGGTCAGGAACCGCTTCCGGGCCACCGCCGCGTCGCGCAGGATCGGCCACAGCGGCTCACCGGGCTTTCGTTCGCGGATGCGCCTCACGAGCCCCGACCACCGCTGCTTCCAGTAGGTCTGGCCGGTCAGGTCGCGGATCATCTTGCGCCGCAGCGACTTGGCCGAGATCGGGAAGGGCGCCGAAAGCCCCAGATCCGGGTCCTCCGCCTGCTGCGCGAACTTATGGTGGCCGAGGTGATAGTGACGATAGGAGACGAGTCCGCCCGGCGTCAGTTTGTCGCCCAGCCAGTCGTTGATTTTCAGGTTGGGATGCAGCGCCCCATGGCTGGCGTCATGCATCAGGATGCCCAGGCCCAACTGACGGGCGCCGATGATCATGATCGCCAGCGGGATTGTAACCGGCCAGATGATGGCCATCACGCCGGCCGCCAGGATCACGCCCCAGACGTGGACGAATAGCGCGGGGCCCTTCCATACCGATTTCTTCGAGATGGGAGCCCACTCTTCCGGGGTGAAATAGTCCTTTGCGGCGACACGGGCGGCGGCGGCCATCAGCGGTCTCCTTTGGAGGTTGCGACGCGGATGACCGGCGCCTGTCGCAGAAGTTGGGTCATTTCCTCGACCGCTTCGGCGTCGCTGGCCTCGGTCGCGCCTTCGCGCAGTGTCACGCCCAACGCCAGCGTCCAGAACCGACGGGCGGCGACGCCCGGGTCTTCCGCCCCTGACCAGCCCCGCCGTGCACGGGTCGCGGCATAGGCGCGATCGCCCTCGGCGTGCAGCCGCTCGAAGGTTCGTTCGATCAGTGGTGCAAGATCCTGCCGCCGGCGCGTCAACGAAAGCGCCTCGACAAACAGCGCCAGCCCCGGCGCGCCGATAACCGCTTCGACAAGCCGGCGGTTGTAGTCACTTCCCGAGGTCGCCCCATCAGCCGCCGCTTCCGCGCCCGCGGCCACATAGAGCACCTCGCGGCAGGCGGCCTCGACGAAGAGCGCCTCCTTGGTCCGGAAGTAATAGGTTACCTGGCTCGGAAACGCGCCAGCCGCATGGGCGATCTCGGCCACGGCCACGCCCGCCAGCCCTCGCGCTTTGAAAAGCGCCACCGCCGCGTCCAGCAGTCTTGACCTCATGCGCCGCCCGGTCTCCCGAACCGCCCGCGCCTCAGAAATCGCCTGCACCTTGGCCATGAAAAGAGTTGTATGATGTACAATAAAAGTGCGCAAGCGGGTCAGTCGGCAGCGTCCGGGGGCGGGATTTCGTGGAGCGCCGTCAGATCCGGGCGCAAATGTCCGCGCTGGTCCTATAAATGGCTTCGTCAGCCTTGAGCCGGCGCATCAATGCCAGTCCTTCAGCGCAGTCCGCACGAGCCTCCCCCAGACGTCGCGCGCGTTGCAGCACCTGCGCCCGCTGCACGAGCAGATCTCCGTGATTTACGTGCAACGTCTTGTAGCGGGCGTCGTAGTTGCGCTTCGCCTCATCCAGGCTCCGCAGGGCGGATCGGGTGTCGCCCAGCTGGGACTGGGCCAAGCCTAGGTAGCCCTGGATCGCGCCGATCTTGAAGTGCGGTCCGTTGTAGGCCTGCCTCAGGATCTCGATAGCGCGTGTGAAGTCCTGGATAGCCGGCGCCGGCTGGGCCTGAGCGTAAAGGATCTGCCCGCGCTGGGACAATGCATCGGCGATGATGGGGTTGTTGGGGTCGAGCACGTCTCCGAGGATGGAGATCGCCAGATCAATGTGAGCCTTGGCTTCCACAAATCGGCCTGCGTTGCGTTCATTGAACGCCAGCATGGACAGCGCCTGGCCCGTCATCCGGCTCCTCGGCCCGGTCGCGATCCGAGCGAGTTCGAGCCCCTTGAACATAGCCGCGCGGGCGCGATCGTCCTGACCCATGCTCGACAGGGCCACGCCGTAGTTCAGATAGACCCGGGCAAGTTTCCGCGGCTTCACGTCCTCGGCGCGAGCGTAGTCGTCCAATGCGGCCTGGAAAGCCTTCTCTGCGGCGCTGTAATTGGTCATCGAAAGCTCAATCTGGGCGCGCGTCTGGGCAAGATCCCCACGCAACTCCAGATGCTCACGCGGGTTCCGGCCGAGCAGCCCCTCGGCTTCCGCTACGGTGGCGAGACCGGCTTCAAAGTCTCCCTTGTTGCGGTAGGCGGTCGCCAGGGTCTGCAAAATGGGCGCACCTTCGGGTCCCAGGGCGCGCGCCAGCGGCATCACCGGTTCAAGCGCGATCCGGGCTTCGTCGAACAGTCCGAGATTGACGTAGGCTTCGCTGACGGTCCCGAGGAGGCGCAGACGGATCTCCGGTTGGTCGTTCAGCTCCATTTGCGCGCGTTCCGCGCTGCTCTTCAGGATTGAGAGCGCCGTAATCGTGCGTGGGTTCTCCGTCGCCGGGTTTGAGATCGCAAACGTGCCGACCAGAAAGCTGGAGGCCGCGCGCGCCGCCGCGCTTTCGCGCTCGGCCACCAATCGTTGACGGTTCGCCTCGAACGCCAATGCGCCTGTGACGGCCATGCCGGCCAATGACCCGGCCACGAGAAGGCCCGCGCGCCGGACCCTGCGCTGCGCCTCGCGCTGGACAAGCTGGTCCAGCGGCACCGCCGCGAGGCCGGCGATCAGCTTGAGCAAGGCGCCGCGGCGACCATCGCCTTCGCGCCGTGCATCCGCCGCGATCGGATGGGCGGGCGCGTCGCTCAGTTCATTGTCAGGCCCCAGCCTGAAGCGCAGCGCCGGCGGGAAGCACTCCTCTTCGGGCTTGCCCCGGTCGGTGGCCCCCGGGTCGCCCGCCAGGATCAGGGCCAGAACACCGGCCTCGCCGTGCATGCGCTTGAAGGTCAGGATCTCTTCATTGACCCAGAGCGAGCGGGCCGACTTGGGCGAGCACACCACGATCAGTCGAAGGGAGCGCGACAGTGCGGTCCGCAGCTCGTGACCAAGATCGCCGGAAGCAGGCAGTTCATCCCGATCCCGGAACAGCGGGATCAGCCGCCGAGGCGCCGGCCCCAGGGGCGTCGGTTGGCCGACGATCCGCTCGGGCAGGCGATAGGTTTCTATCGCCCGATGCAGCCACCTGACGGCCGCAGAATCGGCATGGCTGTAGCTGATGAAGGCCCGGTACCTTCGACCGGAGCCTTCATCCGGTGTTGGCCGGCTCAAGCCACCCTACGACGACGCGCCCGAAGTTGCGCCCCGACAACGCTGAAACCCCCGATCATGAGCGCCCAGGTGGCGGGCTCGGGGATAGCACCGCGCACTGCCAGGGAGTCCAGGGTCCAGGTGTAAGTAAACGGAGGGCCATTATCGATCTGCGGACCATCGCCACCTCCACAAGGTATGCCAGGGTCACAGAGCGGATTGTATGTCAGATTCCATAGCAATGCGACGCCACCGCCGAGATCGGTTAGCCCCGTTTCAAAAAACGAGGTCGCAGAGTCAATTCTAACCTGTGAGTTTATCTCAATAGAACCGGGGCTCATGTTCTCAAGATTATGACTAAAATGAGTCACATCGGCCGCGTTCAATTGATACAAAAGGCCAAGATGATCATAGTAACTCCAGGACACGAAGGTCCCGCCCAAAGGCACATAGTCCTTAAGAACGAGCGTGCCCCTTGCGTTACTCCCCGTCACGTCCTCGAACGTGAACGTGGCGACCGCAGCATTTGCGCTGGCGGCGAGACCCAGTGTCATCGACGCCGAAAGCGCAGCAAGGTTTATCCGCCTAATCATCAAACACTCCCAGGTTCACTGACGCCGATACAAACCCTGAGCGCAGGCCGTAGACTCCATTTACCCAACCCCGCGTTCGCAACCGTCACGGTAGGGAGCTTCGCAAGCACTCCCCTTTGAGAGCCTTGATATCACCAGAATAGGCATGCCGGGTCCAGATTCCCCGGATGGGCGATTCACGGAGCCCCTACACGCGTCAGGTGAGTAAAGCCCCGCCGCGCGCGCCTCGGGCCAAGTCGCACTGACAAACGTGGCGAGCAACCAAGGGCTTGGGCGCACGCCTTCGGCGTTCAGACCACCTGAAACCCATCCGGAAACGGCTCCTGGTCATCGATCCAGATCTCGTTGCGCCCGGTGGCGTAGGCCGAGCCCTGGATGGTCGGAATGATCGCCGGACGTCCGCCGACGGTGGTCTCGCCCGCGATCCGACCGACAAAGGTCGAGCCGATGTAGCTCTCATGCACGAAGTCCTGGCCCACCGGCAGGCGGCCCCGGTGATGCAGGTGCGCCAGCCGCGCCGAGGTGCCGGTGCCGCAGGGGCTGCGGTCGATGGCCCGCTCGCCATAGAAGACGGCGTTGCGGCCGTGAGCGCCGACGCCGCGCGGCGCGTCGGCCCAGAGGACGTGTGACACCCCACGGATCGCCGGGTCTTCCGGATGAACCGGCTCAACCTGAGCCCGGACCGCCGCCCTCACCAGCGGGCTCAGGGCCAACAGCCGCGCCGCGCCCAGATCATCGAGCCCGGAATAGCCGCCCTGCGGTTCAATGATGGCGTAGAAGTTGCCGCCATAGGCCACATCGACGGCCAGCGCGCCGAGTCCCGGAACCTCGATCGGCACGCCCTCGGCCGCCATGAAACTCGCCACATTGGTCAGCCGCACCCAAAGGACCTTGCCATCGCGCAGATCGTACTCAGCGCCGATCCGCCCGGCGGGAACATCCAGGATCAGGCGCCCCGGCGTCCGCGGCGCGATCAGCCCGGCCTCCAGCCCGAACGTGACCATGCCGATGGTCCCGTGGCCGCACATGGGCAGGCAGCCGCTGGTCTCGATGAACAGAATGCCCGCGTCAGCGTCAGGCGTATCCGGCGGATA
>NZ_JBILUK010000071.1:0-13711 GCF_044371015.1 Phenylobacterium sp. | reverse complement strand
ACGCCGCGCGGCAGGACGTGGAGATCTTCAACATCCTTAAGGCCATGCCCAGGCCGCTGTTCGACACCCAGATCGCCGGCATGGCGGCGGGGTTCGGTGAACAGATCGCCTATGACGCCCTGGTCCGCCAGATGCTGAAGATCGACCTCGATAAGAGCAGCCGGTTTACGGACTGGGCGCGGCGGCCGCTGTCTGAAGCCCAACTCACCTACGCGCTGGCGGATGTGACCCACCTGGCGAAGCTCTTCCCCATGCTGCGGGATCGGCTGGAGCGGGAAGGGCGCCTTGTCTGGGTCTCCGACGAGATGGCTGACCTGACCAACCCGGCGCTGTTCGACGTGGAGCCCGAGAACGCCTGGAAGCGCCTGAAGCCCCGCAAGCATGCGCCGAAGTACCTGGCGGTGTTCCGCGCCGTGGCGGCGTGGCGCGAACGCACGGCCCAGACCCGCGATCAGCCCCGCGGCCGGATCCTCAAGGACGAGGCGATCGACGAGATCGCCATCCAGGCGCCGACCGACGCCGACGCCCTGGACCGCATGCGTTCGGTGCCCAAGGGCTTCTCAGGCTCGAAGTTTGGACCCGATCTGATCGCGGCGGTCCGTGAGGCCCTGAAGGACCCGGAGGCCTATGCGCCGGTGATCGAAAAGCCACGGGTCCATTCCTCGCCGGCGGCGGGCGCTGTGGTGGAACTGCTGAAGGTGCTGTTGAAGGCCCGGGCCGAGGAAGCGGGCGTCGCTTCCAAGCTGCTGGCCACCGTCTCGGACCTGGAGCAGATCGCCAATGACGACGCCGCCGACGTCGGCGCGCTCAAGGGCTGGCGGCGCGAAGCGTTCGGCGAGGACGCGCTGAAGCTCAAGCGCGGCGAGTTGGCTCTGGTGCTGGATGGCGCGAGGGTGCGGGTGGTGGAGGTGCGGCGGGCGCCGAAGGCCGGTTAGGCGTCGGCTCGCCTCTGAGGCGAGCGGCGTTCGCCTTCTCGACATAAGCCGGTCGGCTGATGCGGGTTCATTTGGATTGGGTTTCGATCTCCACGACAGATCACGTGGAGTTCCCTGATGAAGCATCAACTCAAGTTGCTCGCGACCGTCATCGGCGCGGGCGCCATCGCCATCTCAGGTGAGGCCAGCGCGGCCCAGATAATGCTTGCACCGGCCAACGTCATTGGTTCGGCTGGTGACTATGGTGGTTTCCCCGCAGACAACATCCTTGATCAACAGACCGGTGCGGTGAACGACGTCGCAGGAAGCACCTACTGGCTCTGGCCGGACAGTAATGGCAATCCGGCGTTCATCACCATCGATCTCGGCGCGTCGTATCGGATCGGAGAACTGGAACTCTTCAACACTCGGAACGACTTCTTTGGGGACCGAGGAACCAAGGACTTCACGATCGCCGGCGGTAACTCGGTTTCAGCGTTCTCGGGCGGACTTCGCCTTAGCGGCCTGGAGACGACGCTGGTCACCGGCGTGCTTGCCCCTGCCGCTGTGATCAACAACATCCCTGGCCAGAGCTTCAGTGTCTCCTCCAGCGCGACATTCCGCTATCTGGAGTTTCGCCCGACGTCCGCGCGCGGGCCGTTCTCCACCGCCAGTTTCAGCGCCTACGGGCTGAACGAGCTTCGGGTTTACGAGTACGAGGCGACGGGCGCGATCCCCGAGCCCTCAACCTGGGCGATGATGATCCTGGGCTTCGGCGCAGCCGGTGCGGCGATCCGTTCGCGCCGGCGCGTGAGCGCAGCCGCCGCCTGACTCCAACCCGCAAGGTGTCATCCCGGTCTTCGGCTGCGCCGAAACCGGGATGACAGCGTTTCGGACTACCCCGCCAACCGCATCATCAGCTTCACCAGATCGGTCTGGCGGGCCACGCCGGACTTCTCGAACACCCGGGCGATCTGGAAGCGGACCGTGTGCAGGCTGAGGCCGAAGCGGTCCGCCGCCTCCGGCAGGCTCAGCCCGTCGAAGATGGCGTCGGCGAGCCGGGCCTCGGCGGGGGTTAGGCCGAACAGCAGGCGGAGTTCATCCGCGGGTGAACGGAGTTGTCGGTCCAGGTCGGTGACGGTGACCAGAAGTCCGCCCGGCGCGCCGAAGATCGGCATTCCGGACCCGGGGATCGGCGAGGTGCGCAGCGCCAGCGGTAGACGTCCGAGCGGTGAGGGTATGGCCATGGCGCCGCCCGACCTACCGGCGTCATCGCGCAGGCCCGAGGCGATCAGCTTCTGCAGGGCGGGATTGGTGTCGGCGTGAGAGGCGACCAGCCGTCCAGCGACCAGGCTCAGACCCCGCCCGGCGCCGACAAGAGACGAAGCCCGGGCGTTGGCGTGGATCACGCGACCTGTGACATCCAGCACCATCACCGCATGCGGCGAGGCCTCGACCGCCTGCACCAGATCGTGGGCCAAGCCGAGGCGGCCCGAGAGATTTCGCCCCATCTTGTAGGCGCGCACCAGGTGCGGTTTCAGCGCCGTCGCGGCTTCCAGATGCTCGGCGTCGAACCGCCCGCGTCGCTCTGATCGCCCCCAGGTGATCGTCGTCACCTCGCGGTCAGCCAGTTCAAGCCGGACCCACAAGGCCGAAAAGATATCCTGGGGCTTGAGGAAGTCGTTGTAGTACTCGCTGCGCTCGAAGGCTTCCCGCGGCAGTGCGGCCTCGTCCGTGGCCACGCCCGGACTTCGGCCGTTGCGGTAGTCCGCCGGATTCTCGACCACGGTCAGCACGTTCTTGCGTTCAAAGTGCTCTGCGTAGGCCTTGAGCGAGCCTGGGTCTGCTCGCGCCAGGAGGGCGTCGCCCGATCCGTCGACGACGCTGAGGCGGGAAAGCACCGCGCCTTCGCCGCCGACGCTATCGCCGACCCGCGCCATGACGGTCGTCCAGAGGCTGGGGTCGAGCGCCGCCCCATAGATCAGATCGATTATGTCCTCTTCACCGGACATGACGGCTCCCATAGCACGATCGGGCTATGGTTGCGCGCCGTCCGCCGGCTGCACATCCCCCGATCGGCCTATGCAACGAGGGGGCTTGGAAGTCTCTTTATCTGGAAGAGCAATCCGTCAGCAGCGATACCGCCGCTCGATCGTCACCCGGCGGCCGATGTAAGGGTCGTAGACGCGGTCGCGGCTGATGCAAGTGCGGTCGTCGTCGTATCGCTCGCGGCGGCTGTAGGGTCGGCTGGAATAGCCGTCCGTGTAAGGGTCGTAGCGGTAGCGATACCGGTAGCTGTCGCCATAGCGGCCATAGCCTTCGTAGCGTTCGTAACGGTCATCGTACCGGTCGCGGTCGCCGCGTCCGGCGAGGGCGGCGCCTATGGCCAGGCCCGCGATTCCGCCGACGATCGCTGCGGCCACCTCGTCGTTGTCGTTGTCGCGGTGATGGCGCCAGCGGTCAGCCTGGGCGGGTTGGGCGGCGAGCACGGCCCCGGCGGCGGTGATGGCGGCCAGGGCGGATGTGGCGAGCTTGCGCATGGAACCTCCGTTTCAGATCGGACGTTAACCAATCCGGCGCTGAACCGCGGCTGAACGTCGCAGTCAGGAAGGCGGCAATGCGAATAAGGCTGCATAGATAAAGGGAGCCGTCATAATTGAAGGCTAGAGTTGTCCGGAAGGACAGGAAGCGAGCCATGGGACTGTTCGACGAAAACACGCGAAAGTTGGCGGGCGAGGGCTTTGGCCGCCACGTGAAGGCCGATCGGCTGACCGGACCGTTCGACGTGTACGAAGGTTATGACGATGCCGCGCTCTCCCGGATGGGACGGTTCTCGCGGGTCGCGCGTCGGCGGTTGCAGGCCGCCCTGGATCAGGAAGCCCTGGCCATGGGCGTCATCGGGCTGGCCGTCGGTCTGGCGCTGGGCGCGGCCTTGATGTCGCGGCGCCGGCGGTAACTCCGAGGGACGCGCCTAGAACCAGGCGGATAGCCCGACTACTGCGGAGATATCGCTGCGGTCTCGTCCGGTGAAGTCGCGGGTCCAGACGACGCCGGCATAGGGCGCGATTTGGGGCGTGACCGCGTAGCGGATGCGCAAACCCGCCTCCAGTTCGCTGGCGCCCTTGGCCAAACCCAGTTCGGCGCGGGGCTCCAGGATCAGGCGCTGGGTGATCCGGTAATCGGTCATAGCTTCGAGGCGGGCGGAGAGGCCGCCGCGGTCGGACAGGAAGGCGTTGGCCTCCACTTCGATCCAGTAGGGCGCGAGGCCCTCGACGCCGAGCGTGGCGTAGGTGCGGTTTGGGCCATCGCCCAGGTCATGGCGAACGCCGGCCTGGAAATTGAAATAGGGGCCGATGGCGCGTCGCCCGAGCAGCTGAACCTCAGCCTCTCCGTCGTGGCCCTCGGTGGCCAGTGCGAGGCGGTTCAGGTCGCCGCCGGTCGAGACCTCGGCCTCCCAGATAGTCTGATCGTGGTCGGAGATTTCTAGTCGTTCGACCTTGACCAGGTTCCAGCGCATCACGCCGTGCTCTCGGCGCAGAACTTCGCGCGACGCCGCCATGGCGGTCGGATCGAACAGGCGGTCGGCGGCATGGTCGCTCGGCGCAGCCGGTGCGGCTAGGCGATCGATCGGAACGGGCGCCGGCGCATGGTGGTGTGCGTGGGGGGCAGCGGTCGGCGGCTTAGCGGGCGCGGGCGCCGGTTCGTGGTGATGCGCGTGTGGGTCAGGCGCTTGCGCCGACAGGGCCGCAGCGAAGGCCAGGGCGAGGCTCATGTGACCGGGTCCAGCGGCCGTACGCTGACCACCTTGAACATGCCCGCGTGCATGTGGAGCATCATGTGGCAGTGAAACGCCCAGTCTCCCGGCGCGTCGGCTGTGAGGTCAAAGCTGGCCTTTCCGCCGGGCTGCACGTTGATGGTGTGCTTGCGCGGATGGCGGCCCGGATGGCCGTTGACCAGCTCCATGAAGTGGCCGTGAAGATGGATCGGGTGGTTCATCATGGTGTCGTTGACCAGGGTCACGCGCACTCGTTCATTCCGACGGAAGGGGATCGGCTTGGTGACCTCTGAGAAGGTCTCGCCGTCGAACGCCCACATGAAGCGTTCCATGTTGCCGGTGAGGTGCAGTTGCAGCGTCCGTGACGGCGGTCGCGTGTCCGGATTGGGCGCTAGGGCGACAAGATCGGCATAGGTCAGCACCTTGCCGGGCGCGTAGGCGAGGCCCGTGCCCCGCTCGGCGACCCGGTCGACAGGTATAGGCGAGATCATCTGCACGCCCGGACCCATAGCGACGCCCGGCGCGGCCTTGGGATCGCGCATGGACATCGAATGGTCGCCGTGGCCGGCGTGACTGGACATATCCATGCCCATGTCGCGCATCTTGAGCAGCGGCCGCGCGCGGAGCGGCGGGACCTCGGCGCGCAGGCCGGGCCGGGCGCTGAGCATTCCGACCGCCATGCCCGACCGGTCGATGGCCTCGGCCACTACGGCGAAGGCGTGGTCATCCTTCGGCTCGACGATGACGTCGTAGGTCTCGGCGTTGGCGATCTGGAATTCATCCACATCGACAGGGCGGACGTCCTGCCCGTCGGCCTGAACCACGGTCATCTTCAGCCCGGGAATGCGGACGTTGAAGATGGTCATCGCCGCAGCATTGATGAACCTTAGCCGCACGCGCTCGCCGGGCGCGAACAGTCCGGACCAGCCCGGCTTCGGGCCATGGCCGTTCATCAGGAACGTGTAGGCGGCGCCGGTGACGTCGGAGATGTCGGTGGGATCCATACGCATCTGAGCCCACGCCATCCGGTCGGCCAACGGCTGGTCACGACCTGCGGCAAGGCCGGAGAGCGTCTGGCGCTGGCGGTTGTAGTGGCCGGCCTGTTGCTTCAGCCGCGTCATCAGAACGTGGGGATGGGTGAAGCTGTAGTCGGAGAGCACGATCACGTGCTCGCGGTCATAGGGCGCGGGCTCGGGCCCGGCGGGGTCGATCACCAGCGGGCCGTAGCAGCCCATCGGCTCCTGCATCCCGGAGTGAGAGTGGTACCAATAGGTTCCGGCGTGGAGGATCGGGAATTCGTAGGCGAACGTCTCACCCGGCGCGATGCCGGGGAAGCTGACACCGGGTACACCGTCCATCTGGAAGGGCACGAGCAGGCCGTGCCAGTGGATCGAGGTGGGTTCGACCAGCTTGTTGGTGACGGCGAGGCGGACGCGCTGGCCCTCCTTGAGCCGGATCAGTGGGCCCGGGACTGTACCCTCGATGGCGACGGCGTGGCCGTGACGGCCGTCGACCTTGATGTGGGCGTCACCGATGCTCAGCGCGATCTCGGGTCCGGATTTGACGTGGCCGGAGGCGGATCCCCTTGTCTGCGCCCGCGCCCAACCGGGCAGAAAGCTCGCGCCGGCGAGGCCGGCCAGGATGCGACGGCGGGATGCGAGGGGCGCGCGGGTGGTGGTCACACTTCACTCCTGCGCAAGGCCTCAGCGGCGCGCCAGCCGAGCCAGGCGGCCGGCAGCATGAACAATGCCGCAAACGCGATAGGGGCCCAAGGCCCCACGGTCGTGAAGAGCACCCCGCCGATGACCGGTGCGACAACGCGGGCGAAGGAACCCGCCGCCCCCGACGCCCCCAGAAACTCGCCCTGCCGGTCTGGGTCGGCGGCGCGGGAGATGATGGTGGTCGCGGCCGGCTGCCACAGGGCGTGGCCGATCACCGAGGCGGTGAGCGCCAGGGCCGCGAGCCAGCCCCAGGGCGCGGCGGCCAACAGGAACATGCAGGCTGAGGCCGAGACCAGTCCAAGAACGATCGTCGGGCCGATCCCCAGCCGACGCACGGCCATTCCCGACAGCACCCCCTGCGCCAGCGCCGAAGCGACGCCCGTGCCGGCCATCACCAGACCGACGTCCCGCGGCGTCCAGTTGAATACCGCGTGCGCCCACAGTCCCAGCACCGACCACATGGCCGACGAGGCGAAGAAGCCGAGCGCGGTGACCCCGAAGGCGCTGGCGAGCACGGGATGGCGCATGGCCTCGCCCAGCGCGGCCAACGGGTTGCGCGGCGGGCGGGGATCAACCCGCCGAGTACGGCTTTCGCGCACAACCGCGACCAGCGCCACCACCGCAGCCGCGCACAACACCGTCGCCAGGATGAGGGGCGGCCGGTAGCCCGTGGGGCCGGCCTCTGGATGGGCCATCAGGCCGCCAATGGCCGGACCAATGACGAATCCCAGGCCGAACACCGATCCAATCAGACCGAGCCGCCCGGCCAGTTTCTCCGGCGGGCTCACGTCGACGATGTAGCCCTGGACGGTCGAGATGTTGCCGGAAAAGAACCCGGCCGCCGCACGGATCACGATGGCCCACCAGATGCCGGGCGCAAAGGCCAGCGCCAGATAGCCCAGGCCTGAGGCGATCATGGTGATCAGCAGAACGGGCTTGCGCCCGATCCGGTCGGAGAGGCGTCCGAAGTAGAGCTCGCCTGCGAATTGGCCCGCCGAATAGCCGGCGAACAGCAACGTCACCTGCCAAGGTGCGGCGCCGAACGCCGTGGCGAAGAACGGCAACAGCGGGATCACCACGCCCCAGCCGACCAGGCTCATCAGCACAAGAAGCAACAACACCGGCACAGCGGCCGGCGAGGCGCTTGCGGGCTGGGCTGCGGGCGGGCTCATCACCCACTCTTAGCGGGCGGGGGGAGTCGTCTCCACCCGCGAGGGAGTCATGCTGACGCCGGGTGGCGCGAGGCCGAGCCTGCGGCCCGTCAGGTCGAGGTCTATGCGCCAGGCGCGCAGCCAGCCCAGGCCGATGATCCCGTCCGGCGCCGGAGCCGCACGCGCATGGCGGTAGACCTGGATGGAGAGCGCGGCGAAGGTCTCGCCCGCGACCTCGACGGCGTTCGCCATCACGGTCCGATCTATCACCAGGCCGCCGATGCCAACCGAGCCGGTTGTTCCCTGGGTGCGGCCGGGGTCGAGCAGACCCGCGCGACGTGCGGCGGGTTCGGAGAGCGCGATGCCGCCGCTGGATCCGGTGTCGACCAGCAGGTCGAGTTTCCGGCCCTCGATCTGCGCCGGGAGGGTCGGGGCGCCGCCGCGCCGGGTGAGCGGAATGGCGCGGGCCCGAGCGTCGGGGCGGAAGGCGTCACGGGCGATGAGGCGCGCGGCGCCCCTCGCGAAGTCGGCCTCCAGCGCCAGCACGGACAAAAGGTCGCGCCCCAGGATCAGATCTAGGGGACGGTCGGTGAGGGCCGCCAGCCGCGCCAGATCCAGGGCTGCGGCGCGCAGGCGGGGAACCGCCAGTCCGGGCAGAGTCAGATCCAGCCGGACCGTGCCGGTGAGCGTTGGTGCGCCGCTCAGACCATAGGCGAGAACCGGCGCGGCCAGAGTGCGAGGCAGGCCCAGTCGCTCCGCCAGACCCTGGTCGATGGCTGAGATCTGAGCGCCGGAATCGATCAGCGCCCGCACCGGTACGTCGCCGATGCGCGCATTCAGTTCGATCAGGTCGCCGCGTCCGGCCAGGGGCGTCCAGGGTGTCGCGCGGTCGTCGACGAAACGTGGGATGAGCGGCGGCCAGGGCAGGCGGTCGCGCACGGCGAACAGGCCGCCGCCCGCCAGCGCCAGGGCGCCCGCGCGCAACATCAGCGCGCGGCGCGTGGTCACTGGGTCTCCAGGTCCTCGGTTCCGATGATCCAGTGACCATCAAGCCAGGCCAGGATCTCGCGCGCCGCCGGGTGGTCGAAGGCCGAGAACCGTTCCCGAAGGCGGCCCATGCGCTCTTCGCCCAGGCGCTCGCGGCCGGTGTCCTCCAGCAGCAACAGGGTGCGTTCGATGGCGTCAGCTAGGGCGGGGCCAAGCACAGCCTGGGCGGCGCGACGGAATGCGGCGAGGTATTCGTAGGCCTGGCCCAGCCGGTAGCTCTCAGCCAGGGTCAGGGCCGGAATGCAGGAGAGAACGGGTTGTGAGGCGGTGTTGATTCCGTGGGCGGCGATGTGCGCGCCGATGGACGCTGGGCGGCCGGTGAAGGCGCGCAGGTGCAGGTGCTGGGCCATTCGCGGGCCGTCGTTGACGGGATAGTTGTCCCAAAGGAAAGGCTTGCGGCGGAACTGCTCGGTCACCCGGGCGAGGTGGCCGGGGGAGAACTCCTTGGCGCACACCTCTTCGCCGGTCCACATCAGCTGGATGGCGGCATCGAGGCCCTTGCCCAGGTCTTCCAGATAGTTGGCCGGGCGGGCGCCGAAGACGCGATCGAGGACAGGGTCATCGGTGTAGTAGCTGGGGCAGACGATCAGACGCGCGCTGCCGGCGCGGGCGGCGATCCAATCGATGATCGCGATCTGGCGCGGAGCCAGGTCGGCGAGGTCGCCCTTCATGTCGTCGAAGAAGACACCAAGGTCATCCAGGCCGAGTGAGACGAGCTGGTCCAGTTTGGCGCCCAGCGCCGCTTTGGAAGCGGAGTTGAAGTCGAGGAACAATTCGTAGGGTGAAAGCCCGACCCCAAAGCGAACGCCATGGCGCCGGCACGCTTGGGCGAAGTCCGAGAGGTTGGCCAGCGCCGCGTCGGAATAGGGTTCGCGCCAGCGGCGGCGCAGATGTGGGTCGGCCTTGGGCGCATAGAGGTAGAAGCCGTAGCCGGACGGGGCCAGGGCCTCGACCATGGCCGCCCGCGCTTCCCAGGTGTAGGGCCGACCGAAGAAACCTTCGATGATTCCGAGTTCGGGTGTCATGGATTCGGTTTAGCCGAGCCGGTTGCGATAACGATGTAAATTTGTATGGTCGCGCCCAAAGCGGAGGAAGCGATGAACCCCAAGGCCGAGTTCGATCTGATCGTCTATGGCGCCACCGGCTATACCGGCCGCCTCGTGGCCGAGCATCTGGCGGCGCGCTATGGCGTGGGCGGGGCGGTCAAGTGGGCCATGGCCGGGCGCTCGGCGGCCAAGCTGGCTGAGGTTCGCGACGAGATCGGCGCGCCAGCCGAAACCCCGTTGGTGGTCGCGGACGCCGGCGATCCGGCCAGCGTGCGGGCCATGGTGGCGCGCGCCAAGGCGATCATCACAACGGTGGGACCTTATCAGCTCTATGGTTCCGACCTGGTGGCCGCCTGTGTCGAGGCGGGGACTGACTATCTCGACCTCTCCGGTGAGCCCAACTGGATGCGGGCCATGATCGACGCTCACCACGCGCGGGCCAAGGAAACGGGCGCGCGTATTCTCCATTCCGCCGGCTTTGACTCCATCCCCTTTGAGCTGGGGGTCTATCATTGCCAGGAAGCGGCCAAGGCGGCCTGGGGCGCTCCGGCCCTGCGCGTGAAGGGCCGGGTCCGGGGCATGCAGGGCGGGCTCTCCGGCGGGACGGCGGCGAGCGGCGCGGCGACCATGGCGGCGATCCAGAAGGATCCCTCGATCCTGGCCATCATGATGAGCCCGTTCGGCCTGACCCCCGGCTTCGATGGCCCCGCCCAGCCGCCCGGCAATGCGCCGGAGGAGGACCCGGACGTCGGCCCGGTCGCGCCCTTCATGATGGCGGTCATCAACACAAAGAACGTCCACCGTTCGAACCTCCTCATGGGCCACCCCTATGGTCGTGACTTCGTCTATGACGAGATGGTCATGGTGGGGCCGGGCTCGGCCGGTCCCGGTTTCACCGATATGAACAGCCTGCCGGGCGGCCCGCCCAAGCCGGGCGACGGGCCGACCAAGGCGGAACGCGAGGCCGGCTTCTACGACATCCTCTTTGTCGGCGTCGGCGCCGACGGCCGTCGGGTGCGGACCTCGGTCAAGGGCGACATGGACCCGGGCTATGGCTCCACGTCGAAGATGCTGGCTGAAACCGCGATCTGCCTGGTGAACGCGCCAGACGTGGCCGGCGGTGTCTGGACCCCCGGCGCGGCGCTGCAGGGGCGGCTCGTGGATCGATTGCAGGGCCACGCGGGCCTGACCTTCACGGTCGAGTAGCGGGTCAGCCGAAGAGGTCGAGCTGACCGGTGTCGGGGCGAGGAACCGTGAACAGGTCGGTGCGGAGCGGGGTCCACTGGCGCTCTAGGCCATGGCGCCGGGTCGCGGCGCGGAAGCGGTCGGCGATGAGGGCGGCGAAGGGGCCTTCCCCCTTCATGCGGGATCCCCAGGTTGCGTCGTAGTCGCGGCCGCCGCGCATCTGTCGGACGAGCGACATGACACGGCGCGCGCGGTCAGGGTGGTCGGTCTCAAGCCATTCTCGGAACAGGTCCTTGATTTCGCGCGGCAGGCGCAGCGCCACATAGCCCGCGCCGGAGGCTCCGGCTCCGGCCGCGGCCTCAAGCACGGCCTCCAGTTCATGATCGTTCAGGCCCGGGATGCAGGGGGCGAACATCACGGTGACTGGAACGCCGGAGTTCGCCAGCGCGGCCACCGCCTCCAGCCGCCGTCCCGGCGTGGCGGCGCGAGGCTCCATGGAGCGGGCCAGCCTGCGATCCAGCGAGGTGATGGAGATGGCGACCCGGGTCAGGCCCTGGGCGGCGGCCGGTCCCAACAGGTCGAGGTCGCGGGTGATGAGCGCCGACTTGGTGATCGCCGAGAACGGATGCTTGAACCGGATCAGCGTTTCGATAATGGCGCGGGTGAGGCGCAACCGACGTTCCTGGGGCTGGTAGGGATCGGTGTTGCCCCCGATGTGGATGGTCTCGGGCCTATAGCCCTTGCGCGAGAGCTCGGCTTCCAGGAGGCGCGCGGCGTCGGGTTTGAAGAACAGGCGGCTTTCGAAGTCGAGGCCGGGTGAGAGCCCCATGTAGGCGTGGGCCGGACGCGCATAGCAGTAGATGCAGCCGTGCTCGCAGCCACGATAGGGGTTGATAGAGGCTGAGAAGCCGATGTCGGGACTGTCATTGCGGCTGATCACCGTCTTGGCCTTCTCGGGCTCAACAGTTGTGCGCAGAGGAGCGGCGGGGGCGTCATCGATCGTCCAGCCGTCGTCGAAGGCCTCCCGGACCTGGGTCTCAAAGCGGCCGGTGGCGTTGGTCCGGGCGCCGCGACCTCTGAACTGCTGGTTGAAGGCGATCATGGACCCACCGTATGGACGCAAAAAAAAAAACAAAACAAGAACAACTTGACGTCCGAGGACGAATGGCGCCCAGACCCTCCTGATGCTGACGGTGATCATCGATGCGCGGGACGGGACCGACGGGTTGGCGGCATTGCTGGCGCAGCTGACAGCCGGCGCGGTGGACGGGATCGTGCGCGAGGTGCGGATCGTGGCGGCGCCGGATCAACCGGCAATCGACCTCCTGTGCGAGGACATGGGGGCGGAGGCGCACCCTACACTGGCGGATGCGGCCAGGGCGGCGCGCTCGGAGACCTTGTTGATGGCGCCGGCATCCTTCCGGTTTCGGGACGGCTGGATCGGGTCGCTGAACGCCCATATGGCGGCGGACGGCGGACCGGCGTCGGTGGTGGGACTGGGCGGCGGCGGACTACGCCGTGCGCCCGAGGGCGTGCTAATTGCGCGTGGCGGCGTCGCGGAGGCCGATGGCGCCGATCTCAAGCACCTGCGCCGCGCCCTGGGATTCGGCCGGCGACGGATCGGGTAGGTCGAGCCGGGCGTCGATGCGGCGGGCGCCGGCGGCCAGGGCGTCGAGACTGCGCGTCTCCTCACCGAAGAAGCGCTTGTAGGTCCAGTAGGCGGCCATGACGCGCTCGACATAGTTGCGGGTCTCGAGCGCGGGCAGGGACTCGATCAGCAGCAAGGGGTCGTCGTCGCCGACGCGGGCCACGGCGTTCATCACCGCGCCAGGACCGGCGTTATAGGCGGCGACCATCTTGAGCAGGTCCGGGCCGACGCCGCGATTCATGAGATAGGTCAGATAGTCCTGGCCTGCGCGCAGGCCCAGGGCCGGGTCGAGCAGCAGGCGCGGGCGGCGCGTGTAGTTGCGGTCGCCGGTGGCCAGTGTGGCGGAGGTCGGCAGCACCTGCATGATGCCCATGGCGCCCGCATGGGAGATCGCCCGGGGGTTGAAGCCGCTCTCCTGGCGGACGATGGCGTAGACCAGCGCCCGGTCGATGGTGAAACCGCCGCGTGGCGCGAGTTCGGGAACCGGATGCTCGGCCGCGCCGACGACGCCGGAGGTTCCGGTCGGTTGGATCCGGGCGAGGCGCAGGTTCCAGGCGCGGCGCTCTTCTGTGTTGCGGGCCAGGGCCAGGCCGGCGCGAAGTTCCTGACGGGCCTCGTCCAGACGACCGATCTGGGCCAGGGCGGCGGCGCGGTGAGCACGCGGGTCGTTGGCGACCAACTGATCTGCGTCGGGCGCCGGAGCGCGGAAGCTTATGGTTGACAGCCGCGCCATAGGGGCCGGCGCGGTTGGGAGCTGCCGCTCGGCGATCATGCCGTAGAAGGTGTGCGGCGCTTCGGCGGCCAGGCGCAGATAGCCTTCGGCCATGGCGGTTTCGCCCAGGGCGGCGGCCGACCGATACGCCCAGTATGCGCCGCCGGATCGCAGCCAGGGGTCTTCATTCGGATCGCGGGCGATCTGTGAGAAGTAATCGAGCGCCTGGGCGTGATCGCCGAGACGCCAGGCCGATAGGCCCGCGACCCAACGCTCACCTACCTCGACCGCGAGTTTGAAGGCGGTGTGAGCGTCGCCGGAGTAGAAGGCCTCGCGGGCGGGCCGCGTAACTTCGCTTCGGGCCGTGTCGACCAGGGCTACCTGTGGCACGGGCAGGGCTGGCGCCTCGGCGGGGTTGCGCTTGGCGGCCAGTGAGAACACGCGGTCCGCCAGCGGCAGGTCTCGGAACCTGCCGAGCCAGGAGGCGAGCTCCTCGAAAGTCGCCTTGTGCG
>NZ_JBILUK010000282.1:0-3834 GCF_044371015.1 Phenylobacterium sp. | reverse complement strand
GGCGCGACCCGGACACCCTGCTTCCGGGCCTGGGCGGGCAGGTCGCCGAACACATCCATCCCGGCGTGGCGCTCAAAGGCTTCGGCGACGGTCAGGCGTTGCGGCTCCGCGGAAAGATCCGAGGTCAGTCCGCGCCAGCTGACGGCGGTGGCGCCGGTCTCCCGCAGGATCGCCGCGCAATCGGCCATCAGCGCCCCATAGGGCTCGCCCACGCGATACCACTCCAGCATCGTGAACTCCGGCGCGTGCAACCGGCCGCGCTCGCGGTTCCGCCAGACCTTGGCCAGGGTGAAGATCCGAGGCTCGCCGGACGCCAGCAGCTTCTTGCAATCGAACTCGGGCGAGGTTTGCAGATATCGGGTCTGGCGCCCGCCGGAGATATCCAGCGCCTCGGTGGCGAAGGCGTGGAGATGCACCTCCGCCCCTGGCGCGATCTGCAGCGCCGTGGCCTCCACCTCCTCGAAGCCTTGTTCCTCGAACCAATGACGCACCGCGCGCGTGATGCGGCCCCGCGCCTGCAGAAACGGCCGGCGGTCGGCGCGGCGGGCGGGATGCCACCAGGGGCGGGTTTCGGTCATCAGGCGGCCGGGGGCTGGAGATTTCGACGCACATCGCTATAGGGGCGCGCAGAAGAATTTCATCCGCGGAGTCGCTTCAGGCGCCCGCGCGACCAGGGGATCAGCACTTGAAGGTATCCGCCAGCTCGCTGCGCAAGGGCGCAGTCGTCGATCTCGAAGGCAAGCTCTACGTCGTGCTGAGCGCCGAAAACATCCACCCCGGCAAGGGCACGCCGGTGACCCAGCTCAACATGCGGCGCATCTCTGACGGGGTGAAGATCTCCGAACGCTACCGCACCACCGAAACGGTCGAGCGGGCCATCGTCGACGATCGCGACCACACGTTCCTCTACCAGGACGGCGAAGGGTTCCACTTCATGAACCCGGAAAACTACGACCAGGTGGTGGCTTCCGAGGACATCATCGGCGACGCCGCGCCCTATCTCACCGACGGCTGCACGGTGAAGCTCTCGACCCATGACGGCGTGCCCATCGCCATCGAACTGCCCCGTCTGGCCACCTTCGAAGTGGTCGAGACCGAGCCCTCGGTGAAGGGCCAGACGGCCTCGTCGTCCTACAAGCCGGCCATTCTCTCCAACGGCCTCCGCACCATGATCCCGCCCTACATCGGCCCGGGCACAAAGATCGTCATCCTGACAGAAGACGGCAGCTACCAGGAACGCGCCAAGGACTGAGGGGTCGCCCCTGGCGGGATCGTCAGGCTGGGCTAGGGTGGCGTCATGCGCGCCGCCCCGCTTCTCATCGCCCTGATTCTCATGACCCTCGCCGCCCCCGCCAAAGCCCAGACGCCCGGCCCCTTTGCCTCGGCGACCGAGCAGCAGCAGGCCATGACCGAGGGCCGCACCAGCGCCCAGGCGCTGACGCGGGCCTATCTGGCGCGCATCGCACAGCTGAACCACAGGGGTCCGCGCCTCAACGCCGTCATCGCGGTCAATCCGCGCGCTCTGGCCGAGGCGCGGGCGCTGGACGCCGAGCGCAAGGCCGGCCGGGTGCGCGGGCCGCTGCACGGGCTCACCGTGCTGATCAAGGACAACATCGAGATCGACGACGGCCTGCCCACCACGGCCGGGTCGCTGGCTTTGATCGACAACGTCACCGGCCGGGACGCGCCGGTCGCAGCGCGGCTGCGGGCCGCGGGCGTGGTGATCCTGGGTCGCGCCAACCTCTCGGAATGGGCCAATTTCCGCTCCACCCGTTCGCTCAGCGGCTGGAGCGCGGTCGGCGGCATGACGCGCAATCCCCACAGCCTGGACCGCACGGCCTGCGGCTCCTCGTCCGGCTCCGGCGCCAGTGTCGCAGCGGGGCTGGCGGCCCTGGCGGTGGGCACGGAGACCGACGGCTCGATCACCTGCCCGGCGGCCATGACCGGGATCGTGGGCCTGAAGCCGACCGTAGGCCTGGTCTCCCGCGACCGGATCGTGCCGATTTCACCGGCCCAGGACACCGCCGGGCCGATGACCCGCACCGTCGCCGACGCCGCCCTGCTGCTTGGAGCGATGGCGGGCTCCGATCCACGCGATCCGGCGACGACGGAGGCCGACGCGCGGCGCGCGGACTATGCGGCCGGGCTGCGGACTGCAAGCCTCAAGGGCGTGCGGCTGGGCGTCTGGCGGGGCCTCCAGGGCCGGTCGCCCCAGGCCGACGCGGTCTTCGAGGCCGCGCTGAAGTCGCTGGCGGCGGCCGGCGCCGTGCTTGTGGAGTTGAAGGGCCCGGAGGCGGCGACGCTGGCGCGCGTCGGGTCGCTGGAGGGCGATCTCCTGCACGCCGATTTCAAGACCGCCGTCGCCGCCTACCTCGCCGACGCCGCGCCGGCCGTGAAGGCCAAGACGCTGGCGGACCTGATCGCCTTCAACACCGCCGAGCCGCGCGAGACGGCCCTGTTCGGCCAGGAGATCTTCGAGCGCGCCCAGAGGGGGCCCGGCGCCGACGACCCCAAGGTGATCGCCGACCGGGCCGAGGCGACCCGGCTCTCCCGCTCGGCGCTCGACGCGATGTTCGCCGAAGCCGGCGGGGTCGAGGCGGTGGTGGCGCTGGCAAATGGACCGGCCGCCATACTCGATCCGGTGAACGGCGCGCGCTTCTTCGGCTCGCCCTCGACCCTGCCGGCGGTGTCCGGATACCCGCACCTGGTGGTTCCGGCGGGCGATGTGAACGGCCTGCCGATCGGCCTGTCGTTCCTGGGGCCGGCCTGGTCCGAGGCCCGCCTGCTGGCGCTGGGCCATGCCTACGAGCAGGCGGCGCCGGCGCGGCGCGACCCGGCCTTCCTGCCCAGCGTCGCAGGACGGCCGGAGTTCGCCCCGGCCTACGACCCCAGCTGAGCTAGGGATCGGAACGGACCCGCATGGCCGATTACGGCTTCGTTGGAATGTTACGGGAACAAACGCCTCTTCTTCACCCATCGGCGCCGCACATCTATCTTTCAGCGCGGCAGGCGACGATGTCGATACATGGTGATTGGAGGTCAACCGATGAAGTGGATGTTGATCATCGCAGGTGTTCTGACGATCTTGGTCATCGGAGTCGGCGGCTATGCGTTCATGCTGCCTCCAACCGTGACCTCGAACCGGGAGGCCACAATCGCGGCGCCTACGGATCGGATCTTCGCGCTGGTGACCGACGTCGCCGGACAGTCCAAATGGCGACGCGACATCGGCCAGGTGACCGTTACGGCGGACGGCGCGACCTGGACCGAACGAACGAAGGACGGGCAGTCCATTCACTTCACCCTGGTTCGGAAAGACCCGAACTCGGTGTTTGAGATCACCTACCAGTCCTCTCTGGGATTCTCCGGTCACTGGATTGGTGAGTTCACCGCGCGCGACGCGAACACCACGGTCTTCAGGATCAAGGAGACCACTACAACGCCCAGCGTCATTGGTCGGCTGCTCGGGCGGGTGTTCGCTCCGCCGGGCTCCCACATCGATCTCTATGTGGAAGACCTGGAGCGGGCGCTACGCGCGCCGTCCTGAGCCAGGGGCGAAACGGCTCCTGTCACTCGCGATCCAGCGCCCTGCATCAGATCGACTACCGCCCCGTCGGCAGGTCCTTGAACGCCACGTCCTTGTCGACACGGATATCGCCGGGCAGGCCCAGGACCCGTTCGGCGATGATGTTCTTCAGGATCTCGTCGGTGCCGCCGGCGATCCGCAAGCCCGGCGCGCTTATCAGCGAGGCGTGGAAGCCGCCGCGCAAAGGCGCGAGCGCCGGATCGTTGATGATGCCGTACTGATCCAGCATCTCCACCGCCGCATTGGCG